>NZ_JAGPYR010000019.1:0-109810 GCF_020312125.1 Pseudomonas sp. P135 | reverse complement strand
ATCAAGCTGAAGCTAAACGGCTTGAGCCCCGTAAAATACAGGGCTCAGGCGGCGAGCTAAAACTGTCCAACTTTCGGGGGGCAGTCCACCAGCCGAAGTAAATAGGTAGCTGTCCATTGCCAATACCCCATAGGTCACGCCGCCTTCCACGACGCGTATTTCATAGTATTCACCTGCCGCACCGAGCGCGATGAACAGTGGCAGGTAATGCTCATCCGTAGGATGGGCGCGCTCAGCCGACGGCGCGTATTGCTTGTAGTCCAGCAGTTGGTCCAGGTCGCCCGAAGCCAGAGTCTTAGCAGTCTAGGCAGCGAAATCCTTGACGTACTGCGCACCATGAGGCATGGCACCGCGGAATTCGTACAGATTGTGAGTCAGGCTGCCCGAGGCCACGATCAGTACGTTCATGTCCCGCAGAGGTTTAAGCGCCTGGCCCAACTTACAGGCTTCGCGGGCATCAAGCGAAGCAGGCATTGAGACTTGCACCACTGGAATGTCTGCGTCAGGCGCCAGGTACAGCAATGGCACCCAAGCGCCGTGATCCAGTCCTCGACTGGCGTTCAGGCTGGACTTCCACCCTGAGGCATGGAGCATGTCCACGATCTTTTCCGCCAACGCCGGTGCACCTGGCGCTGGATATCGAATCTGGTACAGAGCGTCGGGAAAACCACCGAAATCATGAATGGTAGAAGGTGCGATGCTCCCGGTAACGCCAATCTCGCCGTGGGTCATCCAGTGTGGAGACAGGATGACGATGGCGTCGGGGCGCGGCAGTTCGCTACCGACCTCGGCAAGATGTTTACCAGCCAGACCGGGCTCGATTGCAAACATGGGAGCACCATGAGACACAAACAGCAGCGGGAAGGACGTGTTCAAGGGGCGTACTCCGTATTGAATTACTTCTTGAGCCAGGCGGGAGCAACCGAAGTCCCCAGGCCGGCACCGTAACCGAGATAGATATTGAAGCCTACCAGTGGCTCCAGATAACGCGCGTTGACTAACCCGCCCGCATCAATGGTGTTCCAGCCCATGCTGCGTGCGAGTGCTACCGCAGTCTGTTTGGCACGTTCACTATCGCTGGCGACGGATACGCTGCCTCGCTGGTTGTCGGCAAAAAGAGGGCCGTCGTCCAGCACCTGAGCGAACAGAGTGTTGAAGGCTTTGACAACCTGTGCGCCAGGCACTGCTTTGGCTATTTCTTCGGCGGCACTTGTCACATGACCAATGGTGAGCGACATGTAGTCAGCGCTCAGTGGGTTAGTGATGTCGATGACCACTTTGCCGCTTAAATCGCCCAGACTTTGGAGCGCAGAAGCTGCATCCGCAAATGCGGTTGCTACGATGACGGCGTCGCTGTCGCCCAATGCGTCGTTGGCGTCATAGGCGTTGACGTTGGTCAACGATGCGGCCACAGCCTTTGCCTTGTTCAGATCGCGACCAGTGATGCGGATAGCGTGACCAGCAGCACTGAGTTGTTTTGCGAATGCCGAGCCCATGTTGCCGGTACCGATTAATGTAATTTTCATAGCTACCTTAGGAGAGGTGGTTTGCCTTTTCGATGAGGTCAGTTTATAGCGTTGAATAATGAGATAACTATGGTTAATAGTTCCACTGAGCGAGACAATCATGGATCGCGCACTTGAGATGCTGGTGTTCTGCACCGTGGTCGACAAAGGGACCTTCGTTGGCGCGACGCACCCGCTGAACATGTCCAAGGCCGCCATTTCACACTATGTCAGCGGGCTCGAAGAAAGACTGGGTGCCCGATTGTTGCATCGCACCACGCGCCGACTTTCGCTGACGGATGAAGGACGGCAGTTCTACCATCAAGCAAAAGATGTATTGGCCATGATGGATGCGGCGGAAGAAGCCGTATCGTCTGCAGCGCCCGAGCCCGTCGGGGTGTTGCGAGTCAACGCACCGGTCAGCTTCGGCGTTTTGCACCTGGGCCCGATCTGGGCGGAATTCATGAAGGCCTATCCAAGGGGCGAACTGGATATCAGCCTCAATGACAGGCTGGTTGATCTGGTAGAAGGAGGGGTTTGATGCAGCAGTACGCATTGCTCGCATGGAAAGCTCCTCGTTGGTCGGGCGCCGTCTGGCTACGACGCGCATGTGCTTGTGTGCCTCGCCAGAGTATCTTCAACGACATCCTCCTTTAATGACCCTGACGGACCTCGGTACGCATCGTGTCGTCGCTGACACGAACTTCGCCAGTGGCAATGATTGGGAGTTTGACGGCCCGGCTGGACCTGAGAGCGTGCGCACGCGATCGGTCGTCCGGTGCAACAATGGCGACACATGTCATAGCATCATGTTGGCGGGGGGAGGTATTTCCTTGCAACCGAGCTTTATGGTGGCTAGGGATCTACGTGCTGGGCGGTTAGTGGAAGTTCTTCCCGAATATCGCTCTATCGAGCTTGGCGTCTACGTGGCTATCCATCGCGCAAGCATTTGCCTCCAAAGTTGCGAGCTCTGGTCAATTTTCCTCGCTGAGCGATTTGCGCATCCGGCATTGGATGTGTGACGTGGAGGCGTGAAAAAGCCCCGCCGATGAGGGAGAGAACCATCGGCGGGGCAGGAAGTCGTAGACGTTTCTGTCCAGGCAAATGCCCTCAAGCGTTGTTGAGAAAACGTCTGAGGTCGTTGGCGAACTTCTCGGGGTTCTTGAAAGCCAGAAAATGATCTCCGTGCTCGTCTTTCTTGTAGACGTGCAATACCGAGCCTGCGATCACCGAATTCATCCAGCGCTGGCTGTGCAGCCAGTCGCTGTATTCGCCAGTAAAGATCGCGGTGGGCACATCGACCTTGGTCCGGATCACATCGCGCCAGTCGTTGGTGGTGTGATCGAACAGCACCTGTGCGGTATAAGTCATGTCGTCCTTGATCACCGCCTGCGCGAGACTTAGGACGTTATGAAAATACGGCGATGACAGATCGACCGCTCTTTCAAGCACCCGAGTTGCGGAAATCAGCATGTTACTGGTGCCGCCGGTATATGAGGCGATCATGCGTTCCGGGGAAGTCGTGAAAGCTCCCGCCTCAAGGCGTTCCTCCTCGGTCCAGTCGGCGTGGCAGTAAATGGATGGCGCCTGGTCAATAATACTGAGGGTGCGAATGCGCTCGGTCCCGAACAAATCGATGTAGGCCCACATGACTGACGCCCCCATCGACCAACCGCAGTAGTCGGCCTGGTCCAGCCACAGATGCTCGGAAAACTCTTTCACGTCCATTGCATAGCGAGCAATACGGTTGCCAAAGCTTACCTTTTGCGACAAGCCCTGATTGCGTACGTCTAGCACGTAAACGTGGTAGTGCTTGCTTAACAACTGCATCAGGTGGAAGTACATCGCACCGTTGGCTGACCAGCCGGGAATAAATACTAACGGTCTGCCGCTCCCGGCCTCCCAGTAGCAGAGATCAACTGCGTCGCTTGTGGTAAAGCTGCCGATCTTGATGTCTGCGAAGTCTGATGCCCTGGAGGGCTGACCCGGAATGTCGTGGGGGAATTTAAAATCTTCGCTCAGTAAATCGCGAAGCGAAAGATGTTGTATTGGGTAATCCACAGAGTGCTCCTGGAGAAGGCTGAGATTGCGACATATGCCTTCCGGCATGTCAGACGATGTCGTCGACCACGCCGCCGTCGACCCGAAGCGAGGCGCCAGTGGTAGCGCTGGCTTGAGGAGAGCAGACGTAGACGACCATATTGGCGACTTCTTCGGTAGACGCAGCACGCTGGATAATTGAGCTGGGACGGTGCTCCATCACGAACTCTGCGGCCACTGATTCCAGTGACTTGCTACCACGCTGCACTTCGGCCTGCAGCATATCGGCCAGGCCGTCGGACAAAGTCGGCCCGGGCAGCACGCTGTTCACCGTGACGCCGCTGCCGGCGACCCGCTTTGCCAATCCTCGGGCCAGGCCCAGCTGCGCTGTTTTGGATACACCATAGTGGATCATGTCGGCAGGGATGTTGCGGGCCGATTCGGATGCAATGAACACCATCCGGCCCCACCCGTTATCTACCATGGCTGGCAATAACGCACGACTCAGGCGTACCCCGGACATCACGTTGGTTTGCCAGTATTGGTCCCACACCTCATCGTCGGTTTCAAAGAAGTCCTGAACGCCGTAGATGCCAGCGTTGTTGACCAGTACGTCGATCTTTCCCGCAGCGTCAGCCAAGGCAGCTGCGCCTTGTGCGGTGCCCAGATCGGCAGTGGCACCCATGACCAACGCCTCTGGTAATTCTGCTTTCAGACGTGCCACTGCGGCATCCACAGATTTGTCGCTGCGGCCGTTGATGATGACAGTGGCGCCGGATTCAGCCAGGCCTCTGGCTATGGCATAGCCAATACCGCCGGTGGAAGCGGTGACCAGTGCGCGTTTACCGTTTAGATCAATTTTCATGCTGATTCCTCAAGAGCAAGGATGAGAGGTTCGAGCCCTCTACCAAACTAGCCGACTCCTCCCAGCGTGGTCGCAGTCAAACGAACTCCAGCACGTATTGAACTGCCTTGCGTGGTTTCTGTGGCCAATTGGCCTCGCCGGCATAGCCGACGGTCACCATCATCACCGGAATTTCATCAGCTGACAGGCCGAAGGCGTCGGCGACCGCGCCTTGGTCAAAGCCAATCATGGGCGCCGACACCATACCGAGGTCAGTTGCAGCGAGCATCAGGGTCATAGCTGCTAGCGAACCGGAGCGAATGGCCTCGTCGCGTTGCAATGCGGGGTTTTTGCTGTACATGCCTTGGGCGGCACCTATCCACATGTCGAATACAGCCTCATCAAGGATACCGGCATCAACGGCGGGCTTGAGCGCGGCAGGCAGGGTGGCATGCGGCTTCAGGGTGCCGCACACGATAAAGGTGACCGCTGCGTCCACAACCTTCCGCTGACTGTAAGCCAGCGGCAACAGGCGCTCCTTGGCTTGCGCGCTACGCACAGCTACGAAGCGCCAGTTCTGCAGGTTGAAAGCCGACGGCGCGCGAGTCGCCAGATCGATAAGCTCGGCAATCTGCTGATCGGAAAGCTGGCGCGTGGGATCGTAGCTGTTGGCAGAAATCCGGTGTTTGATGGTTTCGACAATGGCAGACATCGTTATCTCTTTGAAAGCAGGTAAAGGGCTGACGGCGGCGCAGACCAGGATTGCATTCGGATCTGCGCAGGTCGCTGCTATCAGCGGCTGAAGCCGTCGAACGGCGTCATGTACACAGCACCGAACGGATCGAGACGCTTGCGAACTTCTGCGTCGGGCGTGCCGTATACCGTCAGGCTGGTGATGGTGCACAGCTGCAGGAAGCGCTCGCCGAAAGGTGCGAAGGTGGTATCGACGTGGCTGACTACAGCGTCGGCCCTGTAGCGCTCCAGAATATGCGCGGTGCTGTTGTCTTCATTGACGCTGTATTCGTAGATCAGGGTGCCGGGCTCCTTCTGGGTCTCAGGAACGATTTTGGCAATCAGGGCTTTGAATTCAGCGAATTCCTCAGGCTTTACCGAGAGGGTGAACAGGCAGGAAATATACGGATGCATAACAAGGTCTCTTACAAAGATGCTGATGCTGGATGTAGACGGGCAAGGCAATGCACCGCTCAAACGGCCGGTGCATTTATGTCATACAGACACGTCAGGACTTGTCAGGAGCACCGCCGAACAGCTTGCCGGCACCCGCCCAATCCGAGGGCGCGACATCTTCGAAAATGACGTAGATGTAATTGGCATCGGTACCCGTATTCTTGACGATGCTCTCGGTGATCTCTTCGGCAACCGCTTCCTTGGCGGCGTGCTCTTTACCTTCGAACCAGCTGACACGTACTACAGGCATGGGATTTTCCTCTTGAGTAAAATCAATGATGAAGTCGGCGGCCTTCCAGCCTTCGTTCTGACTTCACGCTCGCAGGCAAAAGGCAGATGTTCCAGCGAACAGACGTGGAGGCCAGGTCACTTTTAAGATAAATCCATGCTAATGTAGAAAGCGTTAGCGATAAACAGCCCATGACTCTCATCTGGGTAGATATATTGTCTGCAATGGTCGGTTCGTATGCTTCCTACAGACTCCCTCCAGGGTGTGCTCACCTTCGTCGCAGCTGCCAATGCACACAGTTTCACCGAGGCCGCCGAACGCCTTGGCATTTCCAAGTCAGCGGTTGGCAAATCCATTGCGCGTCTGGAGGAGCGTCTGGGCACTCAGCTTTTTCATCGCTCCACTCGACGTATCAGTCTGACCGCTGACGGCGAAGCGTATTTCTCTGCATGTTCTGCCGGCCTGGAAGAAATAATTACTGCTGAGCGGGGTTTGGGGCCGGGAGATCGCGAACCTTCAGGCCGGTTACGGGTTGATATGCCAGTGGCCTTCGGACGGCGAGTTGGGGCACCGTTGTTGTTTGAGATCGCAAAGAAATACCCAGCGCTGCAACTCAATATCACCTTTTCGGACCACTTGGTTGATCCCATCGAAGAAGGTATTGACCTACTGGTGCGCTTTGGCGAACCCAAGGATACCCATGGGCTGATTGCGCGCTTGCTTACACGTCAGCGCTGGGTCATCTGCGCGTCGCCAGGCTATCTGGCTCGGGCAGGAGAGCCACGAAGCCTCACAGAGTTGGCGACTCATCATTGCATCGTGGGCCATCGACGCGGTCAGCCCTTGAGCTGGCGCGTGAATCTAAACGGAGAAACTGTCCGCTACGCGCCACCCTCGACTCATCAGATCGGCGACGGTGAGGTCATGATCACCGGCGCTGTTGCCGGGATAGGGCTGTGCCAGATGCCGCGTAGCCTGCTGGAGGACGACATTGTTGCCGGCAGGCTGGTGGAAGTATTGCAGGACTTTGAGCCAGAGGCGGTGGATGTCCATGCCGTGTGGCCGAAGGTTTCACATTTGCGGCCCAAGGTCCGCTATGTGGTCGACGAACTGGTAAAGGTTTGCGAGGACTGGTCCTGACGACATGAATGCTTTCAACTATTCACGTTTCACGTTGACTTCCCGATGCCCGGAAGCAGTCCTGCCGCACGCGGCCCTTCTGTGCAGGTGGAGCATTTGCTGAATCATCAATGACACGCCATGGGAAATCACTGGCGAAGAGTAATCCATCGTAACTGTTACCTGCGCGTCGGTGGCAAGGGTACCAGTGAGCGAGGTGGTGGTTGATAAGGCCCTGGATGTACGTGTCAGGTTGCGCGAAAGCGCGCTATCAGGTGCGGGCCTAGTCGCTGAACAGTTCGAACATCAAATTGCGAAACCAGACGTTGGCCGGATCGCGGTTGAATCGCATGTGCCAGAACAGGTTGATAGCTATTTCGGGCAAGGGGAGCGGCAATGCCACCGTAGTCAGCCCGAACGGACCGGCGCAGCTAGTGGCAAAACGTTCGGGTACAGTGGCGATCAAATCGGTGTTTTGCAGTATATGGCCCACCGCAACAAAATGCGGCACTTCAAGGCGAATGTCGCGCACCAGCCCCGCACGCTGCATAAACGTGTCTATCTCTCCGTGCCCCGTATTCGCGGCCACAATGCGCACATGGCCGAATTTGCAGAAAAGCTCCTGAGTCATGGCGCTGCGCGTAATCGGGTGATCCTTTCGGCAAAGGCACACGTAGCGATGATGGAAAAGTCGGCGCTGATAAAATCCTGCCTGAAGGTCTGGCAACAAGCCTACTGCAAGGTCGACATCGCCATTGGCCATTCCCTCGGACAGCCCCGCATGGCTGCGTACGGTGCTGACCGAAACCCCGGGAGCGGCGGCCAATAACCGCCCGATCAGCCGCGGCATGAAGTAGATTTCCCCAATGTCAGTCATTGCCACCGTAATGCGTTTATGCGCGGTGGCAGGATCGAAGTGGTCATGCCGATTGAGGGCGCCATGCAGTGTCGCAATAGCATGGGATACCGGCTCTGCCAGTTGCACGGCATAGGGCGTCGGGTCCATCCCCAGGGAAGTCCTGACGAAGAGATCATCAGCGAGCACGCCGCGTAGACGCTTTAACGCATTACTCACTGCAGGCTGGGTCATGCCTAGATTTTCGGCGGCCTTGGACACGCTGCGATCGATGAGCAACTGATGAAAGACCACTAATAGATTGAGATCCAGTTCGCGTAGCCGCATGAGAGTTGCCTCGAAATTAATGGGAAAACGCGTCGGGGTCCTATTCACAGTGGTGATAGTGTGTATGGAGTTCGCGGCATTTATCAATGGGTTGTGAATAGTCATGATCGGGCTATTCCAGAAACAACACATAAGGTTTTGCCATGAGTAGTCCCGATCCGAAACTCCAGGTCAGTATCGTTGGCGGAGGTATCGCTGGCGTCGCGCTGGCACTGGAGTTGTGCTGCCATTCCCATCTTGATGTTCAACTCTTTGAAGCCGCACCGGCGTTTGGAGAAGTAGGCGCAGGTGTTTCCTTCGGTGCCAATGCCGTAAGAGCTATCGAAGGGCTTGGACTAGGTAAGCCATACAAGCTCATCGCAGATCGCACTGCGGCGCCATGGCAAGACATATGGTTCGAATGGCGTCGCGGAGAAGATGCAGGGTATCTGGGCGCCAGTGTAGCCGAAGGTGTGGGCCAATCATCTGTTCACCGCGCCGACTTCCTGGACGCGTTAGCTACGCGTCTGCCAACGGGCGTCGCGAACTTTGACAAGCGTGCTACGCGGGTTGAGGAGCAGGACGAGCGTGTCCGTGTCCACTTCGCAGATGGTACCGCCCATGAATGCGACTTGCTGATCGCGGCTGACGGTATCAAATCCAGTATTCGTGACTACGTGCTTGAGGGGCTTGCCCAGCCCTTGGCCGCCCCCCGGTTCAGTGGTACCTGCGCCTACCGCGGGATGATCGACAGTGAGCAACTTCGGGCTGCCTACCAGGCCGCTGACATCGACGAACACTTGATCAACGTCCCGCAAATGTACCTCGGCCTGGATGCACATATCCTGACCTTCCCGGTCAAACAGGGCAGATTGATCAACGTGGTCGCGTTCATCTCGGATCGTAGCGTTGCCAACCCTGTCTGGCCACAAGACATGCCCTGGGTGAAAAATACCTCTCAACAAGAGATGCTCGAATCCTTTGCCCATTGGGGCGATGCCGTGCGCGTGCTGCTCGAATGTATTCCGCAACCCACTCTTTGGGCGCTTCACGAACTCGATGAACTGCCCTGCTATGTGCATGGCCGCGTTGGGCTGATAGGTGATGCCGCGCACGCAATGCTTCCTCATCAGGGTGCCGGAGCGGGCCAGGGTCTGGAAGACGCCTGGCTTTTGGCGCAACTGCTGGCGGATCCCCGTGTGACACAGGCGAGTCCGACTGAGGTTCTGAAAGTGTACGACGAGATCCGCCGCCCACGGGCCTGTCGCGTGCAACGCACTTCCCGCGAAGCCGGCGAACTCTACGAATATCGGGACCAGGAGGCGAAAGACAACGAAGCGCTGCTCTCAACAACGCTGGCAAGCCGTTTCGATTGGCTTTGGAGCCACGATATGGCCGTCGACCTGGCCGACGCTCACGTCCGGCTGGGATGGACCGTAGCAGCGTGACCTGATGGAGCAGCAGCGCCGCGCTGCTGCGTGCAATCAATAATAAAAAGGTGAAATCATGCCCCTGACAATTGCCAACTCACCAGAAGTCCAAGACCTGCTGCGGGACGCCGCGGGCTACAACAATCAGCAGGGCAGTCCACGAACCAAACTAATCGTGCTACGCCTGTTGCAGGAGACTACAAAGCTTATCGAAGAACTGGACATCAGTGACGACGAGTTCTGGGCCTGCGTCGAGTACGTCAATCGGCTAGGCAAAAACAACGAAGCGGGGTTACTGGTTGCGGGGCTTGGCGTCGAGCATTTTCTGGATCTGCTTCACGATGCCAGGCAGGCTGCAGTCAGCAAGGCGGGCGGCACGCCGCGCACGATTGAGGGCCCTCTGGACGTAGCGGGCGCGCCCCTGCGAGAGGGCTATGACCGTATGGACGACGGGAGCGAAGACGGCATTGCCACTCCGATGTTTCTGGATGGCCGAATCCTTGACCTTGAAGGCCGACCGATTGCGGGGGCATTGGTGGATCTATGGCAAGCCGACAGCAAGGGCAACTACTCCCATTTCGACCCTAGTCAATCCGAGTTCAATCTTCGCCGCAGGATCATAACCGACTCTCATGGCCGTTACCGTGTTCGCAGCATCGTATCCTCAGGCTATGGCTGCAACCCCGCCGGTCCTACGCAGGAATGTTTGAACCCGCTGGGTCGCCATGGCCAGCGTCCCGCGCACATGCACTTTTTCGTATCTGCTGCTGGATACGAGCACCTGACCACCCAGATCAACCTCTCCAACGATCCTATCTGTGGGACGACTTCGCCTATGCAACCCGTGACGGTTTGATTGGCGAAGTGCGCTTTGTCGAAGATCCGACGTTGGCCCCAGAGGACGACGTAGTCGGCCGTTTTGCACTGATGACCTTCGACTTCCATCTTCGTCCAGCTGCTACGGGAAAGGCACAGCACCGCAGTAACCGCCCGCGCGCCTTGCAGGAAGTTTGACGAATCCCTCCCACGCCACGAAAACAATAAAAGAGGATCAATACATGTCCATCAATGAACTCGAGCCTGTTGAAGTCACTGTCGCTGTACTGCGGGAAGCAGGGGCAGCATTGAAGTTGGAGCGCGCAAATCTAGGTGTACCTCGCGCTGACGAAGTTCGGGTACGTATCGTAGCCACTGGGGTCTGCCATACCGATATGGTGGTACGCGATCAGCTATTTCCTACACCGTTACCTATCGTCCTTGGGCATGAAGGCGCGGGTGTGGTGAAAGCCGTTGGCGCGTCAGTCACCACCGTTGCTCCGGGTGACCATGTGGTGATGACGTACATGTCCTGCGGCCTGTGCCCGCCATGCGAAACCGGGCATCCGGCGCACTGTTCGCACATGCATCCCCTGAACTTCGGTGGCGGTCGCCTTGATGGCAGCACCTCGACCTGTAGCTGTGAGGACAATGCGCCGCTCCATGATCACTTTTTTGGCCAGTCCTCGTTTTCGACCTATGTTGTGGCCAACGAGCGCAACGTTGTCAAAGTTTCGAAGAATGCTCCGCTGGAATTGTTAGGTCCATTGGGGTGCGGTATCCAGACAGGTGCAGGTTCGGTGCTCAAGGCGATGAAGGTCGAAGCAGGAGCCAGCTTCGTGGCCTTCGGTGCTGGTGCAGTTGGCCTCGCGGCCGTGATGGCGGCCAAGGTTGCCGGAGCAACCACCATCATCGCCGTCGACGTTACCCCCAGTCGCCTGACACTGGCGCTCGAAGTCGGCGCAACTCATGTCATCAACAGCCGCGAAGAAGACCCTGTACAGCGTATTCGCGAGATCACTAATGGCGGGGCGAACTATAGCCTCGAGTGCTCGGGCCGCGCGGACGTCCTGCGCCAAGCTATCGATGCAGTCACCACGCTGGGTACCTGCGGCATAGTCGGCGCCACGAAGATGGGCACAGAAGTCGCCTTCAACATCAATGACGTCATGATCCCTGGCAAACGCATCATGGGTATCGTGCAAGGAGACGTCGTCGCCAATGCATTCATTCCTACCCTGGTCGACCTGCATCTGCAAGGGCGTTTTCCGTTCGACAAACTCTGCCGCTTCTACTCGTTCGAGCAGATTAACGACGCGATGGCGGACAGCGAGAGCGGTATGACTATCAAGCCTATCCTGCGCATGCCTGTCTAGGCCCGCCAGCTCTGATTTTCACGACTAACAAAAAGGTATCAAGCATGAATGTTCAACTGCTGATCGATAACGTCAAACAACCCGCATCGGAAGGCAAAACTTATCAGCGCCATGATTCGCTGAGTGGCAAAACCGTAACAACTGGCGCTGCCGCCTCAGTAGCGGACGCGCTCACAATTGCCCGTTCCTCGCAGCAGGCTTTCGAACAGTGGTCGAAGGTTGGCCCTACCGAACGCCGCCGTCTTTTACTCGCAGCCGCGGACATGCTCATAAGCAAAATGCCTGAATTTTGTAGCGTAATGGCTGAGGAAATTGGTGCCTCGCAACTTTGGGCACAGTTCAATGTAGGGGCTTCGGCCAACCTTTTGCGCGAGGCCGCAGCGCTGACGACTCAGATCAAGGGCGAAACAATCCCGACCGACAAGCCTGGCACGCTGTCGATGACGCTGCGTCAGCCTGTAGGAACGGTGCTTAGCATTGTCCCATGGAACGGTCCGGTCATCCTCGGCGCTCGCGCCATCGCGTATCCGCTTGCGTGCGGCAATACGGTGATTTTCAAAGGATCAGAGAACAGCCCGAGAACTCACGAACTGCTCGCTGAGTCGTTCATTGAGGCCGGTTTGCCGGCTGGCGTGCTGAACTTCCTGGTCACGGCCCCTGAAGACGCGGCTGCGGTCACCGAAGCGTTGATCGCCCATGATACGGTCCGACGGGTGAACTTTACCGGTTCGACCCACGTCGGCCGCATGATTGCTCAGACCAGCGCCAAACACCTCAAGCGTTGCCTGCTGGAGCTTGGCGGCAAAGCGCCTTTTGTGGTGCTTGACGACGCGGATCTGGAAGGGGCGGTCAATGCGGCGATATTCGGCGCGTTCCTTTACCAGGGTCAGATCTGCATGTCGACCGAGCGCTTTGTAGTGGATGAAAGCATCGCAGATACCTTTGTCGAGAAATTCGCAGACCGCGTGCGCAAGCTGGAACAAGGTAATCCCGTCGATACTCCTTCATGCGTCATCGGCCCTGTGATCGCGCAGGGATCTGTTCAGCGGATCAACCAACTGCTCGATGATGCCATCGGTAAGGGTGCCAAAATCGTTGCAGGTGGCTTGGGTGATCAAGCTTTGATGAGGCCGACACTGGTCGACCGGGTCACGTCCGCAATGTCAATCTACGACGAAGAAACCTTCGGCCCCGTGACCACTATCGTACGCGTCAGAGGTGCAGAGCACGCCCTCCAGATCGCTAACGATAATGCGTATGGACTTTCCTCTGCCATTTTCAGCCGTAACGTGAGTCGCGCTTTGGATCTCGCCAGCCGCCTGGACGCAGGGTGCGTGCACATCAACGGCGCTACTGTACAGAACGAGCCACAAGCGCCCTACGGCGGTATGAAAAACAGCGGCTACGGCCGTTTCGACGGTAGTGCTGTGATCGACGAATTCACCGAAGTGAAATGGGTGACGGTCGAACCTGCCGATCAGCAGTATCCCTTCTGATTGCGCGTTGGATCCGCAGACCTTCAACTTCTTATGGTTGCGACAATGAATAATAAAAACGTCCGTAAGCTGATCAGCTATCTCGTTAGAACATCGCTCACCCTGGTTGGGGTCGCCTCGGCGGCCTTCCTGCCAAGTGCGCACGCTACAGAAGGAGGGGGGGTCCTCCTACCCCATGTGCGCTGAAAACTACCTGACGGGCGCCATGCCGCCCGCGGGCCTCTATGGGCAAGTGTTTGCCGAAAGTTATCGCGCCGACCGGTTGCTCGATAACAGTGGTGACAAGGCAGTTGACGATTTTCGTCTAAGCGCAGATGTTATTGCTCCCCGCCTGATCTGGGTCACGGGCCAAAAGCTGTTTGACGGTGATCTTGCTTTTCACCTGAATGTGCCGTTGGTGGACCTCAAGGTCGAGATCAATGGGCAGCATCAACGCAAGTCCGGTATGGGGGATATCATTTTTGGACCGGCCCTGGGGTATCACTACAGCCAAAACTTTCATGCGATATATGCGATAGACATTTTTGCTCCAACCGGTGAGTACGATCGTGGTGACCTGGCTAACATCGGCCGCAACTACTGGGCAATCGAGCCGATCGCGGGGTTCTCGTATGTTGACCCTGCCGGATTGAATGCTGACTTGAAGATGATGTATGACTTCAACCAGCGAAACCGGGACACCGATTATCGTTCTGGCCAGGAAGCACACGCCGACTATTCACTAGGATGGGGGCTGGGGAACGGTTGGATAGTCGGTGTCGGGGGGTACGTGTATCGGCAGACCACCGACGACCGTCAAGATGGAGACTCGGTCAGTAACGCCCGAGGACGCGCTTTTGCTATCGGCCCATCGATCAAGTACACCGGCACTTCGGGTTGGTTTTTGAAGGCTAAATGGCAGAAAGAGAGCGACGTCCGCAACCGTCCGGAAGGGGAGGCGTATTGGCTCAAGTTGACTATTCCGCTCTAAGTTACGGGCCCTGACCGAGGAGCTCGAGCGCGGCTCAGGACTTTACTGCGCCGTTATCATAAATGCCGCCACGTGCCCCAAGGCTTTGCGATGAGAGCGCAATTTGATACCCTCCGTCCCAGACATGGCGTTTGCGGACGCTCTGCGTAAGCGTTAACGTCTACCAACGCACACATGGGATGCCTTCATCCCTCTGTCGTGCGTGGGTAAAATGTCAAATTCCTCCCCGACCGTTCGGGTCGAAACCACTGTATTCGGATCTTCCTTGCTGCTGGGTATCTTACTCATTGCAGCCAATCTGCGCGCCCCCATCACCTCTTTGGGGCCTGTCCTGTCTCAGGTGCAAGAATATTTCGGGGTGAGCTCGACTGCATCCGGGTTGCTCAATGCGCTTCCTCTTCTGATATTCGCAGGTGTGTCTCCTTTGACCCCCTGGCTGACTCGCCGGCTTGGGCTTGAGCGTGCGCTGCTGGGCGCTCTTGTCCTTATTGCCTTGGGTTGCCTGGTTCCTTCCGCAGGCTGGTACGCTGGTCTATGGCTGGGGACGTTGAGCATCGGGGCTGGCATCGCCGTAGCCAACGTGCTCGTTGTGCCGCTGGTCAAATGTGACTTCCCTGGTCACGCAGCGCTGTGTGTCGGCCTTTATGCAGCGACGATGGCATTGATGGCCGCTTTGGCAAGCGGGATCGCAGCGCCACTGTCGGGCTTTTCGAATTATGGGTGGATGGTATCACTGGGCGTTTGGACCTTAATGGCTCTCATCGCGGTTGTCTGCTGGTGGCCTCATGCCAAAGCCGCGCATCCGCAGACTGCTGCCGTGGCCTCTGTCCGGCGTAACAGCGTCTGGTCCAGCGGCATCGCCTGGCAGGTGTCCATTTTCATGGCACTACAGACCATGACCTTCTACACCCTCATTGACTGGTTTCCAGCCATGGCGGCGTCGGGGGGCGTAAACGCTTCCCAGGCAGGTGCCTACTTGTTTGTCTACCAAGCTATCGCCGTGCTAGCAAACCTGGGAACCTCGGCAGCCATCAAACGCTTGGACGATCAGCGCGTGCCGGGAGGTATCTGTTCATTAACCATCGTCGTTGGTATCTCCGGCTTACTTCTGGCGCCATCATTTTCATTGGTCTGGCTAGCGTTCGCTGGAGTGGGGCGGGTATGTCGATGGTGACTTGCCTCAGCCTGTTCGGTTTGCGTACGCGCGACCACCATCAGGCAAGCGCCCTGTCTGCCATGGCGCAGTGCGTGGGATACGGCCTCGGCGCCTGTGGACCTTTTCTGACAGGTTGGCTGCATGCACTAAGCGGCGGCTGGGAGCTCCCTTTAGTGACATTGGTTGCGGCTGCCTGCCTACAAGTCATTTTTGCTGTGTTGGCCGGACGTAACCGGTATGTAGGGGAATAGACGCGATCGGGGGCCACAGCGTGACGTCCGCCCTGAACCCCGCGACCCTGGTATCAGAAGAGCGACAGCTGACCCCCTCTGGTTATGAACTGCTCGTAAAATCGCCGCTTATGCGAGGGGAGCATTGACTGCATGCGAGGATTGGAATCAAGTCTCATCATCAAGGGGTTGTCGATATCGAATTCCGCCCATAGGGGCAACCCGGATTTATTGGGGTTGCCTGTTTTCACGAAGTTTTCCCAGTAACCTAACATCAGGTCTGAAACTCTCTTGTCTTTGTCGGAAAACACGCGAGCGGTTGGAACACTCAAATTGCCGAGTGCATAGGGCACTTCTGACGTATGAAATGCCCCCCACTGCTCGGTGCCTGGTTCGACGTGCGCGAACAGATACAGGTAGATCGGCTGACGACTCGATTGCGCTCGACCAGCGACCCAAAGCCAGGTGGACGCCAAGCCACGGTCACGGCGAATTTCCTTCGCGGTCGACCTCGGGTCGCTCGTTGCCTGAGTGCTGTATAAGGCATCGAGCTGATCCGTCATGCCGGCATACATCGCCCTTAATTCAGCGCGTAAGGCTGGCAGATCTTCAGGCGGAAGACTGAACGATGCGTCGGCGTTCATTCCAGCCAGAATCGGCGTGTCAGCGTACGAACCCACCGCATTGTTGTATGGGTCATGCGGGATCAGATCGCCGTCAATGACTGGCGCAAAACGAAGGAGGCCTGGGCCAAGGCTTTTTTCTGCCTTTCTTACCTGATCGGCCGGTAGCTCGCGCAACTCAGCGAGGGACGAAACCTTGGCGGCCTTGAGGAGTTGTTGCCCTATCGTTTCGGCTTCGGCCAATGACATCGGCGGTCGGCCCATACCCGGACCACTTTGTGGTATTACCTGGCAAACAGGTTTTTCGCTGCTGGGCTGGCGATCATATCGTGGATCGCCATGGAGCCCGCCGACTGGCCCGCAAGGGTAATCCTGTTCCCGTCTCCGCCAAGTGCAGCGGCGTTTTCTTTTACCCATTCCAGAGCAGCGATAACGTCGGCAAACCCGAAGTTACCGGAGCCTTGGCCTTGCTTGGTCAATTCCGGATGTGCAAGGAAACCGAAGACGCCAAGTCGGTAATTGATGTTAACGACGACGTCCCTAGATGCCATCGGCGCTCCATTGTAGATGGGCACAGAACCCGAGCCTGACGTAAATCCTCCACCAGGAATCCACACCATGATCGGCAGCGGCGTGCTGGAACGCTTGGAGGGGCGCCAAATATTGAGATAAAGACAGTCTTCGCTGACACCCTCAGGCACCATGTACTCGCTAGCATAGGGACCGAACCCACCGCTGATGTCTTGCCCGCAGCTTCTCGCGAATTGGGTGGCCGAACGCACGCCCTGCCAAGCTGGTACTGGCGACGGCATTCTCCATCTTTTCGATCCGACAGGAGCAGCCGCATAGGGAACACCCAGATAGCTGTCGACGCCGTCGGCGCTGGATCCGCTTAAGGTCCCTTAAGCGACGTGAATCGTAGTCCCATAGCTCGCGGCTCCGAACGACAGCATCCCTGCGGCCGCAATAAAGCAAGACAACTTTTTCCGGAGCATACATTTCCTTGAATAATGGTTGAAGGGCGACCCGCCCCTTCGTTGGCGATCCACCTCAAGCTACTGAAAGGACATTACTTGAACGCTGAACCAAGTGCTTCCAGGGGCGAACGTTGCCACCGCTGTCGGATCAGTGTGAACAGTCGTGTCGTAAGCTTGCTGACCTTATTGTGGTTAGCACGTCGCTAACATCGCTACATCGCAATGTGATCATGAAGATCGACCCCGCTAAGCTCGGCCATCCGCATCCGATAAGCCTCGACTGCAGGCGGATAGACTATGCCCCGCACGATTGACATGCTCCGCAACGTCGCAAAAAGATGAATATCGTCCTTCGAAAGCTCGCCGTTCACCGCATCCGGGGATTGAATCAAAGGCTCAAGCGCCAGCAGATGGCGGTTAAGGTTGGCGATATAGTCGGCGCTGGCATCCAGATGCTCTTCGAACCGTCCGATAATTCGCTCTTTGTTTCTGGTGAAGTACGCCCGCGCAGCCGGGGTAGAGAACTCTCCAAAGTCTGCGGCCGCCCAACGGGGGAGCGCCAGCGGAAAGAGTGAATCGGCGGCAGCATTGTTCCAGTGAGCCACTGACTGGTTACCAGGGCCGGACAACAACCTGGTGCCAGACATGCCATCAACATGCGCCACGATATCCATGCTCTCGGCCAGGTAGCCGTCAGCATCCTGAAGGATGGGCGCCATTTTTTTGCCAATCATACGAATAGGCGTAGCCTCGTCGTCGTTCAGGAGAATGACTAGATCGAACGCTATCTGCCTCAACCCGAAAATCATCCGGGCTTTGACGCAAAACGGGCAGTGATCGTACACATAGAGCTTAATCATGTTTGAGTTCCAGGTTGTAAACGAGATCGACAGCGGCTTACCGTGCACCAGTCTGAGTGCGGGCCGAAGCGTGTAAACCCGGGCCGCTACTATGCCATGTGCAGCATCACGCACCAGACTTGAATCCGCGTATTGCATGAAGAAAGATTGGCTGCATGCGACTCCCGTGCCATTGGAAGGCGCGCTGAGGGCGGGCGCCTATGGACAGCACGGTGTTGCCGTTTACTAGGACAGCCGTCCGCACAGGGGATTATCCGTAAGACGAAACAACACTCTAACGGCCGCATGATTGAAAGGGAATGTATACTCATGAGACATTGCCTTTCAGAATGAGAGGAGCTTTCCATGGATCTCAATGCGTTGCAGATGCTGGTTACGATCGTCCAGGCTGGGAGTATGACCGCAGGCGCTGAACGTTTGGGGGGGCCGCTACCTACTGTAAGTAGGAGAATCCGCGCGCTTGAGCAGACACTCGCAGTTGAATTGCTCGAGCGCTCGGCCAAGGGTGTAAAGCTCACCGAAGCTGGGACACGTCTTTTCGAGCATGCGAGCCGAGGCCTGGAGCTGTTGCAGGAAGGGCGCGACGCCTTGGAAAGCGATTAGGCCCATATCAAAGGGAAGTTGCGGCTTTCAGTTCCTCCATCGTTTTCGCCCTGGTGGCAGCTGATGTCGGATTTTCAAAAAGATCATCTCGATATCCGTGTTCACCTTCTCTCGACAGAGCGCCGGGTTCACCCTGTGGAGGATGGCGTAGACGTGGCGCTTCGTGTGGGCAGAGTGGAACACGAATCGTTGGTTGCAAGACACCTGCTTGACTATCGCCATATCTTGGTCGCAAGTCCGCGCCTGCTCGCGTCGCACGGGACGCCGAAGAACCCGTATCACCTAAACCGGTTCCCCTGTGCGACATGGACTTTGGGAACAAACATGACCGGGACGTGGCGATTTCCAGGCGTAATCTTGGAGCCCAACGTAGTGCTGTCAACGAATGACAGCATGCATCTGTTGCACAGTGCAGTGGCAGGGAATGTAGTCACCGAGTTGCCCCCTTTTATAGTCAAGGACGCCATCAAACAAGGGCTACTTGTGCCTCTGCTTCCGGACCATGTGCTGCCTGAGTTTTCCTTGAACCTTCTATATCCGGCGCATTGCCATCCTTCTGCCGTAGTGCGCACTTATGTTGAGTATTGTCGCCGGCGTCTGCCATGTCTGCTGGACGCATGTAGTATTTCCCCAGGCACGAGTCGGTGATGCTATTTGCTGAAACCGGAATATGCGTATGTCGAGAAACGGATTGAAGTAAATCGGCAACACGTCGGTAGAGATGAGGCTGTGCGCATAGCCAAACGGAGGGGGTTGAACTGGTCTGATGCATTGAACATTTCAATCGGGCGCTATGATGGAGTGCTGAATGGAGTCAGCCGCAGCAGCTTCAACGCGTGACGCGAGCGGGCTGCCAGTGCTTGCCATAAGCTCCGCTCTTCATTGCTTGCACGTGGTCTGGGCCAGAATGTGAGCGGTGGAAGAGAGTGCTGCGGCAACGCAGCGATACGGTGTCCTTGGGGTCCGTTTCTGCGCCTTGATGAACCCTGCTGATCGCAGCTCGCAGCCGATTCGTGTAATACCTAGTTCATCTGCTGGAAAGCAGTCGAAGACATTGCTGCAGGACAGGGGATACGTCTCCGGCCCGGTAGCTCACAACGATTGGCGAAGTGGCGCTGCTGTCCGATAGAGGCGTGTAGCCGATGTCGTCGCGATGGAGCCTTTGAACCGAGGCGGGCACCAGCGTGATGCCGATGCCTGCAGCGACCAGGCCTATGGCGGTCTGCATTTCGTTCACCGTCTGAGCCACGCGAATCCGCAGCCCCTGTGCAGCGAAGATTCCGAGCACGTGATCTGCGTAGCTGGGACGGGGTGTGCCGGGATAGAGAACAAAAGGCTCGGCCGCCAGTTGTTTAAGCGTGGCTGGCCCGGACAGTAACGGGTGGCCCGCCGGCAGGGCGGCCACCAGCGGATCCTGGCGGAGGATCTCCTGTGTGATGGTCGGGTCGTCGAGCAGCATTCTTCCGAAGCCGATATCGATGCGCCCACTTTTCAAGGCCTCCAGCTGCTGCAGGGTGATCAACTCTGACAAGCCTAGTTCCAGATCACCGAAGCCCCGTAGCTGACGGATGAGCTCAGGTAGGGCCCCGTACAGAGTCGAAGGTGCAAAACCGATCCCGAGCCAGCGTTTCTCGCCCTCCGCGACGCGTCGAGTGTCATCCCCGATACGCGTCAGCTGTTCAAGTAACTGGCTGGAGTGCTCGTGGAAAAACCGGCCGGCTTCAGTCAGCCTTAGCGGTCTGGATCGCTCCAGCAACGCTACGCCTAGCTCATCTTCAAGTTGCTGTATCTGCCGGCTCAGCGGCGGCTGAGCGATATTCAATTGCTCGGCGGCACGGGTGAAGTTCAGGGTCTGGGCCAGCACCCGGAAGTAGCGTAAATGCCGAAGTTCCACGATACCTCCAGGGTATGAAACGAGACTTAATCAATATTGGACGTTCCGCTTCACCAGCGTCAACCTCTGCTCAAGAACAAACACAACGCAGACGGAACGCTCATGACTGCTATCACCATCGTACGCTTCGATACCCAAATCGTAGACCTTCCTACTATCAGGCCGCATAAGCTGGCGATGCATACGATGCACGGCCAGACCTTGGTCATCCTCCGGATTCAATCCAGCGACGGCATCGTCGGCGTCGGTGAGGCGACTACTATCGGCGGCTTGGCGTACGCTGGTGAGAGCCCGGAAAGCATCAAGACCAACCTCGATAAATGGTTCGCCCCCCTGTTGATTGGGCAAGATGCCAGTAGCCTCAACGCTGCCATGCAACGCGTTGATCGTGCCATTCGAGGCAACACATTCGCGCGCTCAGCAGTTGAAACGGCACTGCTCGATGCACAGGGCAAACGCCTGGGTTTGCCTGTGGCGGAGGTGCTCGGCGGACGAGTGCGCGATGGCGTGGAAGTGGCTTGGACGCTGGCCAGCGGTGATACCGGCCTGGACATTGAAGAAGCTGAACGCATGTTGGATATGCGTCGCCATCGCCACTTCAAGCTGAAAATCGGTGCTGGAGAGCCAGCTCGTGACATTGCACATGTTGCCGCTATCAAGCGCGCGCTAGGCGATCGGGCCAGCGTGCGAGTCGATATAAACCAGGCGTGGAGCGAAGCTGTGGCCGTACGGGCATGTCGACGGCTGGCCGATGCTGGGGTTGAGCTCATCGAGCAGCCTTTGTCCCGCTACGATTATCCGGGCATGGTGCGTCTTAGTGCCCACAGTCCCATTCCGCTGATGGCCGATGAAGCGATCGAATCAGTCCAAGACAGCTTTGCCTTGGCACAGATGGGTGCCGCTTCGATATTCGCTTTGAAAATCGCCAAGACAGGTGGGCCTCTGGCTGTCTTGCGGACTGCCGCCATCGCCGAAGCAGCAGGTATCGGGCTGTATGGCGGCACGATGCTCGAAGGCAGTGTTGGAACGCTGGCTGCCGCTCACGCTTTTGCGACGCTGGACAAGCTTGAGTGGCATACCGAGCTCTTCGGTCCACTCTTGTTGACCGAAGATATCCTGGTCGAGCCCCCGGTTTATCGTGACTTTCAGTTGATGGTCCCACGTACGCCTGGGCTCGGCATCGAACTGGACGAACATCGTCTTTCGCGCTTTGCGCGCCGCTGATCTGCCATAAAGAGGACACCCACGACATGCTTTTCCACGTACGCATGACCGTCAAACTCCCTGCTGATATGTCAGCGGAGAGGGCCGCTCAACTCAAGGCCGACGAAAAAGAACTCGCTCAGCGTCTGCAACGCGAAGGTACCTGGCGCCATCTCTGGCGGCTTGCCGGGCTCTACGCCAACGTCAGCGTCTTTGACGTGCAGGACAACCAGGCGCTGCACGACACCTTGATGCAGCTGCCGCTGTATCCCTACATGGAAATCGAGGTCACGCCGATGTGCCGACATCCATCTTCGATCCATACCGACGACCGTTGAGTCCACCTAATTTGAAGCACTGACATCGACAATAACAATGAGTATTGATGAGGGCACAAGCCATGACCGTTCGTATCTCGCAAACCGCTGAAGTACAGCAATTCCTGGAGAAAGCATCCGGCTTCGATCAGCCAACCGGAAGCCAGCGAATGAAAACCGTCGTCCATCGTGTTTTGAATGACTCGGTCAAGATCATCGAGGATTTGCAGATCACTTCGGAGGAGTTCTGGAAGGCTGTCAATTACCTGAATGATCTCGGCAGTCGTCAGGAAGCGGGGCTGGTAGCTGCAGGTCTGGGTCTGGAGCACTATCTGGACATGCTGATGGACGCTGAAGATGCTCAGGCCGGCCATGTCGGCGGCACCCCACGGACCATTGAAGGCCCCCTCTACGTTGCAGGTGCTCCTCTCTCGGAACACTTCGCTCGCCTGGACGACGGCCAGGATCCCGGCACCGTGTTATACATGACCGGTCAGGTGCGCGGTACTGACGGAAAGCCCTTGGCCGATGCGGTTGTCGATGTCTGGCACGCCAATACTAAAGGGACCTACTCCTATTTCGATCCTTCCCAATCCGAATTCAACCTCCGCCGCCGGATCCTGACCGATGCTGAAGGACGCTACCGCTTCCAGAGTATCGTGCCCTCGGGCTACGGCTGCTCGCCGGACGGGCCCACCCAGCAACTGCTTAACCAGTTGGGACGTCACGGCCAGCGTCCCGCGCACGTTCACTTCTTCATCTCTGCACCTGGATATCGTCACCTGACAACTCAGATCAATCTGGCGGGGGACAAGTACCTGCACGATGACTTCGCTTACGCGACCCGTGATGAGTTGATCGCTGAGATTCGTTTCAGCGACGATGCAAATGGCCCGCGCGCAGATATCGAGTTCAATTTCGTCCTTCAACCTTCTGCAGCTCCAAAAGACGAAAGTCGTCCTGAGCGCGCAAGGGCGCTGGAAGTCTGATTTACCGTTTCACCTGAAGCCACTGAGCCTCAGCAGCGACTGCTGTCGGAGGCTCAGTGGCTTCAGCCCGGCCTTGAATAAAACAACAAGAGAGGCGCGAACATGACCGTGTTACTGAGTGAGCGCAGTCAAATTTTCGACCGTGCGGATGCGTACACCGTGTCGGATTACGTCAACCAACATGTGGGCAGCCATCGCATCCGCCTGCCACCCAAAGGTCGCCCTGAAGCGAGCATCAGCCATCGTACGTTCTCCAGCCTGGACCTATGCCGCATCAGTTACGGCGCGCCGGTACGGGTTACATCTGCTGCGCTGGAAACCATCTATCATCTGCAAATTCTGCTTCAGGGACACTGCCGATCTGCCGCCCGGGGGAAGGAGCAGACATTCCGCGCTGGCGAGATTCTGCTAATCAACCCGGATGATCCAGTTGACCTGACGTACTCGGCAGACTGCGAGAAATTTATCGTCAAGGTACCGGTGAGGCTGTTGGAAAACGCTTGCCTAGAACAGCACTGGACGCTGCCGGCGCAGGGTATACGCTTCGCTGTCGAGCGCCACGAAGTGGGTGCGATGAGTGGTTTCGTCCAGTTGTTGGGATTGGTTTGTCACGAGGCCGAGAATGCGGCCCAAGGTGAGATTCAGTCTCTTTATGAGCGGATAGTCGCCAATAAGCTGTTAGCTCAGCTGACAAGCAACGTATTGAGAGTGCTACCACGACCTGATGAGAGCAGTGGTTTCGATCGCGTGCGGGAGTTCATTGAGGAACATCTGGTAGAGGACATCAGCGTCGAGCAGCTTATGGCGGTCGCCCGGGTCAGCGAGCGGTCTCTATACACGCTGTTCGAGCGACAGGTCGGGCTGTCCCCTAGAGACTATATGCGCCAGCGAAAGCTGGAACGGGTGCATGCGCAGCTGCGAGCGGCCACTGCCCGAAGCGTTACCGAAGTCGCGCTGAACCACGGATTTATCCATCTGGGACGCTTCTCCGAATCCTATCGTAAGCGCTTTGGCGAGCTGCCTTCACAGACCTGGCGGCGTCACCATCAGCATGTTGCGCCAGGCGGATAGTGAATTGCAGCGAGCGGATATTGGTGCCATGGAGGAACACGTAGGGTGAGGGGCCTGATACAAGAGCAACCGAGGGCCTCCCCATGATCAGCAATCTCGACAGACTCGCCCTTCAACTCAGCGAGTCCGTGCAGGAAGATCCCGCTACCGGGGTCTTCCGCTGCCGCCGCGATATCTTCACTGACACGAAACTGTTCGCGCTGGAGATGAAGCATATTTATGAAAGTAGTTGGGTCTACCTCGCGCATGAAAGCCAGGTACCTGAGATCAACGACTACTTCACCACCTACATCGGCCGTCAGCCGGTTGTCATTACCCGCGACAAACACGGTGCGCTACACGGGCTGGTCAACGCCTGCGCACACCGTGGCGCCATGCTTTGTCGACGCAAACAGGGGAACAAAGGTTCGTTCACCTGCCCGTTCCATGGCTGGACATTCAGCAACGCCGGCAAACTGCTTAAAGTCAAAGATGCCAAGTCCGGTGCCTATCCCGATAGCTTCGATTGCGATGGCTCTCACGACCTCAAGCGTCTGGCCCGATTCGAAAACTATCGTGGCTTTCTCTTTGGCAGCCTCAGTGAGGGGGTTCCAGAGCTCAGCGATTACCTGGGCGAAACCCGGATCATCATCGATCAGATGGTCGATCAGGCGCCCGAGGGGCTGGAAGTGCTGCGTGGCAGTTCATCCTATATCTATGACGGCAACTGGAAACTGCAAATCGAGAACGGCGCCGATGGCTACCACGTCAGTTCGGTGCACTGGAATTACTCGGCAACCATGGGGCGGCGTAATTACGAGGCAGAAGGCACACGTACCGTCGACGCCAATGGTTGGTCGAAAAGCCTGGGCGGCGTCTACGCCTTCGAGCATGGCCACATCTTGCTCTGGACCCGGTTGCTCAACCCGGAAGTGCGTCCGGTGCACGCCCATCGCGCAGCGCTTGCCGAACGCCTTGGGCAAGAGCGTGCGGATTTCATCGTCGATCAGACTCGCAACCTCTGCCTCTATCCCAACGTTTACCTGATGGATCAGTTCTCGACCCAAATCCGCGTGGTGCGTCCCATCTCGGTCGACAAAACCGAAGTAACTATCTACTGCATGGCACCAAAGGGTGAAAGCGCCCAGGACCGCACAACCCGGATCCGTCAATACGAAGACTTCTTCAACGTCAGTGGGATGGGAACGCCGGATGATCTGGAAGAGTTCCGCGCTTGCCAGACCGGCTATCAGGGTGCCACGACCATGTGGAATGACCTCAGTCGCGGGGCTAAACAATGGGTCGAGGGGGCTGATGACAACGCTCGTGCCATGGGCATGAATCCCCAGCTCAGCGGTGTGAAAACCGAAGATGAAGGTCTGTTCGTTCGTCAGCATGCGTACTGGGCCGCGAGCCTGAAGCGCGCGATCGAGCTCGAACAGAAAGACCTGATCGCCACCGACCGGATTTCCCCTGACAAGAGTGAGCGCTCATGAGTATTTCCCGGGACTGCCTGCTTGCCTTTCTCTACCGTGAAGCGCGCCTGCTGGATGACCGGCAGTGGGACGAGTGGTTGGAGTGCTACTCGCCGAAAGCCGAGTTCTGGATGCCTGCGTGGGACGACCACGACACGCTAACGGACGATCCCCAGCGCGAAATTTCGCTGGTCTATTACCCCAGCCGTGACGGTCTGGAGGACCGCGTGTTTCGCATCAAGACCGAACGTTCCAGCGCCAGTACTCCTGAGCCGCGCACTGCACATTTCATTACCAACGTTGAAGTGCTCGCCCAAGACGCGGCACATGTGGAACTGCGTTTTAACTGGCAAACCCTCAGCCATCGCTACAAGACCACGGATATGTATTTTGGCACCTCGTTCTATCGCCTGGATGTCAGGGCGGCGCAACCACTGATTACGCGCAAGAAGGTGGTACTGAAAAACGACTACATCCATCAGGTCATCGATATCTATCACATCTGAGGTCAAACCCATGACGTATTCCATTGCCCTCAACTTTGAAGACGGAGTAACCCGTTTCATCGAATGCAAAGCGGGCGAGAAGGTGCTTGATGCTGCTTTTCGCCAGCGTATCAACCTGCCCATGGATTGCTCCGACGGTGTTTGCGGCACCTGCAAGTGTCGATGCGAGAGCGGTGCTTATGATCTTGGTGACGAGTACATCGAAGACGCTTTGAATGAGTCGGAAGTGCAGGAACGGCAGGTACTGACGTGCCAAATGGTGCCGGAGTCAGATTGCGTGATCGCCGTACCCGTCCCCTCCAGCGCCTGCAAGACCGGCACCAGTCAATTCACGGCCAGCGTCAGCCGGCTTACGCGCCATGCCGATGCCGCGCTGGAAGTCAGATTCGAACTGGACCAGCCGCCCGTTTTCCTGCCTGGGCAATATGTGAATATCGAAGTTCCGGGCAGCGGCCAGACGCGTTCGTATTCCTTCAGCAACCTGCCCGGCGAAAAGCACGCGAGCTTTTTGATCAAACACGTCCCCGGCGGGCTGATGAGCAGTTGGCTTGAGCGCGCCCAGACATCTGACAAAGTCGCCATGACCGGCCCCTTAGGGAGTTTTTATTTGCGAGAGGTCAGGCGGCCGTTATTGTTCCTGGCTGGCGGCACCGGCCTGGCGCCGTTCCTGTCGATGCTCGAAGTCCTTGTTGAGCGCAACGAAAAGCAAAAGGTGTCTCTGATCTACGGCGTGACCCGCGATCAGGATCTGGTAATGGTCGACGCTCTAAAAGCTTTCGCCGCACGGCTGTCCGGTTTCAGCTTCGTTACTTGCGTGGCGGATCCTGGAACCAGCCATCCCCGACAAGGCTACGTAACGCAACACATGGCAGCGGAAGTGCTCAATGGAGGCGACGTCGATGTTTACCTGTGCGGACCACCGCCGATGGTCGACGCGGTGCGCGAGTATTTCAGGGATCAGAGCGTCAGCCCGGCCAGCTTCCATTACGAGAAATTCACACCCAACGCAATCGTCACCGGCGACGCAGCCTGAGGGCACCGAAATGAACCCACGTTTCAATGACAAGGTTGCGCTGGTTACCGGCGCAGCCCAGGGCATCGGTCGGCGTGTTGCTGAGCGATTGCTGGAGGAGGGCGCCTTGCTTGTCGCCGTCGACCGCTCGGAGATCGTTCACGAAATGCAGCATGAGCGTGTGTTGACGTTGACCGCTGATCTTGAGCACCACGCGGAGTGCGCAAAGGTGATGGCCGCGACCAAAGAGCGTTTCGGACGCATAGATATCCTTATCAACAACGTCGGCGGGACCATCTGGGCCAAACCTTTCGAGCACTATGCCGAGGATGAGATCGAGGCTGAAATCCGCCGCTCTTTATTCCCCACGTTGTGGTGCTGCCACAGCGTATTGCCTTACATGCTCGAACAGCGCAGTGGTTCTATCGTCAACGTCTCCTCGATTGCCACACGCAGCGTAAACCGCGTGCCTTACGGCGCGGCCAAGGGTGGCGTCAATGCGCTCACCGCCTGCCTGGCTCTGGAGACCGCCGGCAGCGGAATTCGCGTCAACGCGACAGCGCCCGGCGGCACCGAAGCGCCGCCGCGACGGATCCCCCGCAATAGCCAACCGCAAAGCGAGCAGGAAAGTGTCTGGTATCAGCAGATCATCGAACAGACGATCGACAGCAGTTTGATGAAACGCTACGGCACCATAGATGAGCAGGCGGGCGCGATTCTTTTTCTGGCGTCAGATGAAGCTTCCTACATCACCGGCGTGACGCTGCCGGTGGGAGGTGGCGACCTAGGCTGACTCAACGGTAGTACCTGCGTATCTCACACACAACAAAAATAATGAGAGTAAATGCCATGCGGACCATCGACGTACATTCGATTATCGACGGCGCCCGTTTCGGGCCCTTCCACTGGCTAATCATGGGCTTGTGCGCCTTGATGTTGATCTTTGATGGCTATGACCTGTTCATCTACGGTGTGGTCTTGCCAGTCATCATGAAGGAGTGGGGGCTGACACCTCTACAGGCTGGCGCGCTGGGCAGTTATGCGTTGTTCGGCATGATGTTTGGCGCCCTGATATTCGGCAGTCTCGCCGATAGAATCGGCCGCAAAAAAGGCATCGCTATCTGTTTCGCTTTGTTCAGCGTGGCGACAGTTATCAATGGGTTTACCACTACGCCCAGCGAGTTCGGCGTTTGCCGTTTTATCGCCGGGCTTGGCTGCGGCGGACTAATGCCTAACGCGGTCGCATTGATGAACGAGTACGCCCCCAAACAAATGCGTAGCACCTTGGTCGCATTGATGTTCAGCGGCTATTCGCTCGGAGGTATGCTATCGGCCGGGGTTGGTATTTACATGCTGCCGCGCTTTGGCTGGCCGTCCATGTTTTTCGTCGCGACCCTTCCACTGCTGCTGCCGCTGATCCTTCACTACCTTCCGGAATCCGTCGGCTTTCTGATCAAACAAGGCCGTACCGAGCAGGCGCGGATGCTAATCAAGCGTCTGGCGCCTGAGACCGTGATCACTTCGCAAGACATCCTGTAGGTCGATGATGCCAAGGGCAAGAGCAAGGGTGCTTCAGTATTGGAGCTGTTCAGAGGAGGGCTAGGCGTAAGAACGCTATCAATCTGGGTAGCATTTTTTTGCTGTCTGCTGATGGTGTATGCGCTGAGCTCATGGCTACCCAAGCTCATGGCCGGCGCCGGTTACAGCTTGGGCTCAAGCCTTTCATTCTTGCTGGCCCTGAATTTCGGGGGCATGGCAGGCGCTATTTTGGGAGGCTGCCTTGGGGATCGTTTGAATCTGGTGAAAGTCATGATCGGATTCTTTCTTGCCGCCGCGTTATCTATCAGCTTGCTGGGTATCAAAAGCCCGATGCCCGTGCTTTACCTGCTCATATTCATCGCTGGCGCAACCACGATCGGTACCCAGATCCTCCTGTATGCCGGGACCGCGCAGCTATACGGCTTGAACATTCGCTCCACAGGCCTGGGATGGGCGTCAGGTATCGGCCGCAACGGCGCGATCGTTGGTCCGTTGCTGGGCGGTGCGCTGATGGGGATCGAGTTGCCGTTGCAACTGAACTTCCTGGCGTTCGCCATTCCTGGTGCGATCGCCGCTCTGGCGATGACTATGTTCGCCTTCAACGAATGTAGGACAGCACCAGACGCAATCCCTACGCCGCCAGCCCAGGCCTGATGTAAGCATCAAGCCCGGGCGTTCTAGTGCCGGGCTGATAGCTGTCGATAACAATAAATAAGAGCGACGACATGAATCAGCAGACCATACAGCGTCTATGGCTTTCAGTCCCGGGCGTTCCATTTGCCGCTTCAAGGATAGATAAGGGCTTTGTCGAGGAATCCACCGCCACCCAGCAGGCGCGTAACTATTATTTCAGTCGCGACTACTCCGAGATCAAAGGCACTAATCCGCAATCCAGAGCAGAGGAATGGGGACAGAGTTTTATTCTAACGTTATACAGCAGGGCCAGTAGGCTTTGGCGTTGATGCGCTCGGGATGGCGGGCTTGAAGCTCGACAGCAGCCCCGACCGGGTTAATACCGGTTTGTTGCCGATCAACAGCGATGGTCGTGCGGCCGATGATTACAGCCGTCTCGGGATAACTCTTAAAGCAAAGGTTTCAAAAACCGAACTCAAGGTTGGAGAGTTGCAGCCCAATCTTCCGGTGCTGACCTTCAGCGACATTCGTTTGCTGCCGCCGAGCTATCAGGGCGTGAGCGTAAGTTCCAGTGAGATAAGTGGCATTAACATGCAGGCAGGTCACCTGACCACGACCAGCCTGCGCAACGAAGCCGGGGACGAAAAAATGGTTGCCATGCTTGGGCATGTGCCGCAACGACAGGCCGACAGCGATGCTTTTGACTACCTTGGCGGCGAGTACAGCTTTAACAGGAAACAGACCAGCATCAACCTTTAGCACAGCCGGCTGACCGACATCTATTCGCAGACCTTCATTGGTCTCAAGCACAGTCAGCCACTTGGCGACTGGGTTCTAGGTGCCAGCCTCGGTTACTTCGACTCCAGCGAGAACGGGAGTGAAAAGCTGGGGAGGATTGATAACCAGACATTCTTCTCACTGCTGTCGGCCAAGCGTGGAGGTCACACCTTGTACGCAGGCTACCAGGCAATTTACGGCGATAGTGCATTTCCAAGCGTATTCGCCAATATTACCCCGCTGGGTAACGAAGTGCCGACTTACGAGTTTGCATACACCGACGAGCGTTCCTGGCAGCCCGCTATGACTATGACTTTGCAGCGATGGGCATTGCTGGTCTCACAACGACGGTCCGTTATATCGCGGGCAACAATGTCACTACGGGTGCCGGTTACGAAGGTCGAGAACCCGAACGGGACCTGGACATTGGCTATGCATTTCGAAGCGGAACCTTGAGCGGACTGGGTGTACGGCTGCGAAACGTCATGGCGCGGTCGAACTATCGCAGCGACATCGATGAAAACAGGCTGATTCTGACCTACACCTGGTGGCTCCTGTGAGCCGGCCGGCTGGCCAATACCCGTCATGGCAGGTGCCTATGATCTGATACGTGGCATTAGCTTCTGCGACCATTTATTTACCTGGAGTTTTTGATCGACCCGGGGCCAGAGCAGGTGCCTGCATCACCTGTTCTGGCCATTAGCCCTAGTCGAAGCTGTCCCTACCGTTCGGAGTGCTCTTTGTCCATCGTTTCATTGAGCAGCACTATGCTCGGCTGCGTAGACAGTGTGATGCCCAGTTCCCGCCGGCGACCCAGAATAGTAAACAGCAGGTCGCTTCTCGCTCCCCCCACAGAGCGTGGACTGTTAACGTAACCGCTGACGCTGATGATCAAACCTGAGTTGGTCAGGTCCTTGAACGAAACCGATGGAGGTGAAATGTCGAGGATGGCCTCGTGCTCGCTGAAGGCCTGAATCAGTAGTTCGCGTATCTTCAGTACATCTGTGTCCAGTGGAAGGGTCAATGTAACTCCGACGACCCCCAGCGCATTGCCATGGTGTGCCCGCAATGACCTTGAACAAGGTACGCGGATCGGGTTTGAAGGCAGCGCATCTCGCCGCCCAGGCTATCCGTTGCGGCGATGCGGACATCATCATAGCGGGCGGGCGGGCGGGAAAGCATGAGCCTGGCAGGGTATGTACTACCTGGGGCGCGTAACGCGTTCAATGACTATCACATGGGCGTAACGGCTGAAAACATGGTCGAGAAATATGGCTTTAGCCGAGAAGATCAGGACGCCTTCGCCGCCGCCTCCCAACACAAGGCTACTGAAGCAATCGAATCGCGGCGGTTTCGCAGCGAGATTGTCCCCGTCAGTGTGCCACAGCGTAAAGGCGACCCAGTGCAATTCATCGACGATAAGCAACCGCGTCCCGGCACTACGGTCGAGGCGCTAGCCAAACTCAAGCCTGCCTTCAAAAAGGAGGGCACTGTTACTGCAGGAAATGCCTCGTCCCTCAACGATGGCGCCGCGGCCGTCATGCTTATGAGCGCTGAGAGAACCGCTGCCCTGAGAGTCCCGGTGCTGCAGGCATAGCTGGCTACGCAAATGCCGGGGTAGACCCGGCTATGATGGGCATCGGGCCAGTAGCTGCGACGCGACGGTGCCTGGGCAAAGCGGGATGGGCGCTCCGCGATGTGGACTTGTTCGAGGCCAATGAAGCATTTGCCGCCCGAGCTTTAGCGGTCTCTGTAGAGCTAGGCTGGGACATGCAGAAGGTTAATGTAAATGGCGGTGCAATTGCTCTGGGCCACCCGATCGGTGCCTCTGGCTGTCGTGTACTGGTCACGCTCCTGCATGAAATGATCCGCCGGGACGTGAAAAAAGGCCTTGCAACGCTTTGTATTGGCGGCGGCCAAGGGGTGGCTTTAGCCATCGACCGGCCATAAGTCGGGGCTGCTTCTCTCTGGATTGCCAGGTTCGTGGTCATGGCTGATACGAAAGAGCTCAGCCCTGGCGGCGCTGACATGGCGCAACCGTCCTGATCCATAGGCTCTTGTTATGGGGCAGTGCGTAGTCAGTCACGCATGACTGGCCATTTGTACGTGATGCCTTGTGGGTATCGACATCCATACAAAATGTATTTCGACCTGTCGTGCAATTTTCTTATAGTTTCCAGGCGTACCAATAGTCCCAATACACGCTGAGGGTGCCGCCTTGGATGCCGCAATACCCCCCCGCGCGCTGATTGACCAGCGCCCGCTTGTCGCACTGCGAGTGCGTGTGCTTGCACTTTGCTTTTTTGTCGCACTATTCGATGGTTTCGACACCCCGGCCATCGCTTATACCGGCCCTGCTATGCTCGCGAATTTCTCTCTGGCCCCCACGGCGTTGGTTCCAAAAATGACAGCCGGGGTGATCGGTATGGCACTAGGCGCGATGCTCTTGGGCACGCTGGCAGACCGTTTCGGTCGTCGGCCGGTGGTAGTTGGAGCAGTCGTGTGGTTCAGTCTGACCATTCTGGTCACCGCTTGGACCTGCGACCTTAATCCATCCTCGTCCTACGTTTCATTGCCGGACTGGGCATGGGCGGAGCAACGCCGGTAATGCTTGCTCTTGTGAGCGAGTACGTACCTACTTGCCATCGAGGCGCCGCGCCGTCACCGGCATCCTGCTAGTCTTGCCCGCAGGGGCGATGCTTGGCGGCCTTCTTGCTTCGCGCGCGTTACCTCTTATCGGTTGGGAAGGAACTCTCATCGTCGGTGGGCTGACACCTGCAATGCTGGTTTAAGTCTTGCTGTTCGGATTACCCGAGTCGACGCAGTACCTGATCACTCGCAAGGGCGCCTCCCAAGCGGCCGACCAAGTTGGACGTCTTCTCGGCATTGAACGAGATTGCGCCGCCGCGCTTGTGGTTGACGAGCCTGTCGAGCGCGGCGCTGTCGGCGTGTTATTGGCGCCTACATTACGTCGAATCACCCTAGCGATCTGGGCGACGTACCTGTTCAATTGGGTAGCGTGGTTCATGTTGTTATCCTGGTTGCCGCCCGTGCTTAAACAACTGCGCCTGAGCGCTATCCAGGCCCCAATTGCTACGGTAACAGTGAACGCTGCCTTCATCGTTTTCGCCTTACCGCTGTCGATCCTCTTGCCCCGTGTGAGCCTGCGCCGGGTATTGTTGTGGCTACTGGCTGTCGGCATGGTGGCACGCCTTGGGCTGAGTTACGCGGGGAGTCACTGGCAACTGGTCTTTGTCTGCGTCGCTCTGGCTGGCGTGGGCGTAGGAGGGCAGCAGCTGGCGCTGAATTATCTGGTCGTTTCGGCGTACTCCACGGCACTGAGAGCAACTGCTACCGGCTGGGCGATCGGCATGGGCCGCGTGGGTGCCATCATGGGTTCACCTAGCAGTAGTCGTTGATCTGTTCGCCCGCAAAGTCGTGGGCTGGGGGTTTATCTGACCAACGATGCCAACTTGGTTAGCAAGGCGCTGAGAGATTCTCTGAGCGCCAGCGTATGGCCTCAGCGCTCTTTCATCGGCAGGCGCTTTACCGAATACGCCCGTTTCTCATCTTCTGAGTTGTAGTAGACGTTCTGCGTAGTACTGAGGCTGTTATGGCGCAGATCCACCTGGAGATCCTTCATGTCCCGATGCGGCGCATCGAAGGTCGCCGAGGTGTGCCGCAACCAGTGCAGTGAGGCGGCGCGCAAGCGGCCGACGTCTTCATCCGGCCAGCCTTCGTCCTGCATGCGTGCCAGTGCCCGATCGAACACTTCTTGAAGCAGCACACGAATATGCCGATCAGAGAGCCCGGCGCGGCCACGCTGAGTTGCGATCAGCGGCGTGGTTTCGCGGAAACCGGGCAGGGGAGCCAGTCCCTGATGCAGCCGCCAGCGCTTCAGATAATTCTCGACATAATCGTCGCGCACGCTGATCTTGCCGGCCTTGTTGCCTTTGCCCACCACGTGATACCACCAGTTGCCCGCGCTGTCCTTTCGCAAATCGCCCATTGTCGGTTGCCAGTTATCACGCCCGACAAGGTCGGAAACCCGTAAATACATAGCGAATATCGTTGCCACAATGAACAGCGTGCGTTCATATCGAGGGTCCTCAGCAGCCAGATTCTCTGCAGTCTCCAGCACAAAGTCCCACTGCAATGAGGTTAGAATCCGAGTGTCTTGGTCATCGGTGTTGCGCTGTTTGTACTTGCTCTTCTGCTTGACTGCCCGAAACGGATTTTGCTCACAGAATCCTTCGTCGATCGAATGCTGGAAGAAACTGCCGCACACCGCAAAGATCTGCGCGATGGAGCCTTGGGCAAGCTTGTAGGCGTCAGGCAGAGCGGGGCGGTTCCGCTCCTTGGCGCGCTTGCGTTCTTCCTTGGAGACTGTCTGATTGAACGGCCGCCAATCGGGGTTTACCACGTACGTATCGGTCGCGGTTTTCTTGCGCGCACCGACGCGGTTGAAGCGGGATTTGACCACTGGCCCGACCCAGACGGGATCCGGCGCCAGGCAGAATTCCATGAAGCTTTCAGCATGTGTGCGTCGCATTTCCAGCAAAGGGATTCGCGCCTTGAGCAGCGTCCACAGCAGCAGGCGCTCGACGTGGGTACGATAAGAGTTGAACGTAGCCTCGTTGCCCGCGTAAGACTTCAGGAAACTGCGAACGGAGCGGTAGCCGTCGAGCGCCTGGATGTGCTCTGGAAACTGCCCGAGATACTGGGTGACGGCAGAACTTTCTTCTTTTAGAGAACTGAAATTGAGCTCGCCAAATCGCGCATAGGTTTCAAACAGCGGATGTGGCATGGAAGGCACAAGCATAAAATTAGTTTGAGCAGGCAGATGAAAGGACTGACATGATCCTAGCAAACACCGGGCTATGCAATATCCGGGTCTGGGGATTATCGGATATTGCACAGATCAAATCGCCCTCCTAGAGATCCTGCACATTGATCGGCTCTACTTTGCCGGCCAAGCACGCCGACGCTTTCATCCGACTGACCATTCCCCACTTTGCATCACGTATTTCCCGGTGGGGGATACCCCGCGGCGGCGGTGGATGAGCATCCCGGAGAGCCGGTCATCGCCCACTTAGACTGCGATCTGGTTGATCTGTGGGTTGGACGATGTATGGATTACCACACGTTAGTGACACCATCGGCAAACTTGGAATGCGCCAGCATCGCAACCTCGAGACTACTGGCCAGATTGAGCTTGGGGGCGACAGGGGGCGTTTGCACGTAGCGGCGATGCGATTGAGATTTCGATAGGCGCCACCGCGGCACGCTGTAGTAAACCGCGGTGGATTAAGCCGCACAGATGCATATTGGCTGCAGAGATCAGAGTAATTAGTCCACGAATTAATGACCAAATGGGCAAATCACCGTCAAACCGTTTGCCTTTGGTATCGGCTGGCAGCTTCAGGAAACGCCAGGAAAACCTTGTTAAACAGGAAGTTCCTGCTATGCAGGGTAAGAGTCATGGTCACTATTCGGTGGCCTTGGCAGAGCGCCATGATCGTTATTCAATGGAATTCTCCTCAAATTAGGCGCTTTTTCCGGTGATAAACGACCGTGGCGCTAACCTGAGCCCGAACGGTTTGCTTCAGAAACGAGGTTTCACAGATTCAGACGTGGAATGTAAGCCAGAGGAATCAACGGGTTTACGTTGAAAATGGTGAAGCGCCATGGTTATTAATCGCTGGAGTTCACCGGGGCTTGGATCGTTAATCGGTGGAAAAGCCCTGCATTAGGGAATTCACCGACATCCGAGCACAGGATTCCGGCGATTAACGCCCAAATCTGGAATACGCATTTTTGCACAAGCTGTATTTGTCTAGCAGAATCAACGGCTTATTACCTGACGGCAGCTGTCCATTAATAAATGACCGGCGACAGTGTCGGCAGGAGCCTTTTCCTGCTGAAATACGCTGGGCATTGGTCCAGATTACGTAATACTTTGTTACGCATAATGTATATTATGTTAAATCATGCGTATTCCTATGTCTGTCATGTTGTCATCTGCACCCTAAAACCGGACTTTGCCACGAATTACCGGAGTTCTCCGAAATCAACGGCCTGTGCTCCCTGCCTCCAGAGCCTTCGAGCTTGCCATCGGCTTCGGCCACTGTCCCTCAGACTTGAAAACCAGAATCTCTTTCACGACTTCAGTCCTCCCTACAAGCCCATCTCATATCTTCAGGATGATGCTTTGCTCAAAGCCTAAGAGCTTACCGTTTATTCCATCACATCAGTCTATGTCTCATACGATCTCCTGCTCGACCGTTCGACATCCAGATCTGAACTATCTTTACGACGTAATGCATCTATTTTGGTGAGCATCAGAGTTAATCGTTGGTGGGATTTCCGAGACTACGCCCTGGTCGATTAAGGATTCAAGAGAAATCCAGGTCTTTTTGGAGTCTGTCCGCAGGCCTACAAGTTCTGGATGTGTCATCCAGAAACTCGTAACGGACGCAGTGCATGGGAAAAAAAGCGCCCGCCTGACTACCGAGTTACCTGCGCATTTCCAGCTTGTAAAACGAGTTTTCGATCAGACGACGTTTACGATCCGATTGCACGGCATCGCTGATTTCGTTCTTCATTCGGACATAGAACCGACAAGTCTTGGATTGAGACAGATCGTAAATTGGCCTGACTGCCTGCAGAAACTCGTCGTACCCATACGACTGCATGCTCAGCACCCCGTTCATCCCCGGCAAAGCCATGGCGTCCTGCTGGCGAGTCGCAGGCCAGTCAGGCGTGACCCGCACTGAATTCTCGCTCAGTTCCACGTAGAACAGCATCTGAATCTTCCCTGTGACCGGGTCTGCCCAGCACGGCGGAAAGTCCATACCACCCCGGGCATCCAGCTTGTGCTGCAGGTAACTCACTTGGCCTTGCAGGTCGCTATTGGCTTTCTTCAATGCCAACGGATTGGCGTCGGACTTTGCCAGCTCGCCATAAGCAGCGGCATCATTAACCAGTTTGTCGATTGTGGCGTCGGTTAACTCGCCCTCGCTCACCTTGAGCGCCTTGGCTAATTGCGCCCTTGTCTGTCGCATTTCCCGAACCTTGTCTATGACTTGAGAGCCGGTGAGCTTCTCGCCATTCTCGTCCTGTTTGGATTGTAGAGCCTTTTGTAGTTCAGCCATTGTCAGCAAGGCCTGGACAACGATAGTCTTGGCCTCATCATTTTTTTTATTTTTCGGCACCTCGGCGAGCGCTTTTTCGATCTCGGTAAGGGCCGTTACCTCCTTGTCTTTCTCTTCCAGCAAAACCTTGAGCCGGCCGGTTTCAGCTTGGGCTTCTGCGGCCAACACCATCTTGGAAATCACTTCATCGGGCTTCTTTTGCCCAATGGCCTTAAGCTTCGCTTTCAAAGCGCTGGTGACCTGATTCAACACCTCGGTTTTACTCTGGGCGCCCTGCTCGATCGCAGCAGCAGCTTTGAGTTCGTTGTTCTCTTTCACTGTTCTCACCACCATCATCCCAAGTAGCAGCATCAAGATGAAGATGATCATAAACGCGAGCTCTGTCAGAGACAGCTGGAAAACCTGATCGTTTTTAGTGCTCATGAGAATCCCTGTTACCGCTTGAACCACGCGCTTTTGGTGGATGAAGGCTCGCTGGTAACAGGTGATGAGGCTGAGAGGTCATTAGATTCTTGCTGGAGGTCAATTGGGCTTGCACCAGTGTCCAGCGGGGTGCCACTGACGGGAGAGTGAGAACTTGTCGCTCTCAGCAACTGGCTGTGACTGACCAAAGTTTTCCCCATCTCATCAAGCGTCTGCACTACCTTGGCGTGATTGGTACCCTGAGCTTCATTGCTGTGCTGCAATGCCGATGTGATCGATGAGGTGTGTTCTGCTGCGGTAGTGATGGCCGCTTCAAGGCTGTCGAGATTGCGTTTAACGGCTTGCCCTTGAGCGGTGGTCTGTTGATCAACACGTTCAATACCAGAGAGGACTTTGACCGTCTGCTCTCTAGCTACCGATAGCTGGTCAGCGACTTGCTCAACTGAGCTGTCGACCCGTTTGAACACACTGGCGAGCTCTGCCAGTGCAACAGTTTGCTTTACCATGCCTTCGACGCTGGATTCGCGGTGCTGAACAAGCGCTGAGGTCAATTGTGTCCGCTGATCCTGAATGACGGATAGAACCCCTGAGTTCTGCTCACGGATGGCCTCTAGCAATTCACCTTGCTGAGCGAAGACCTGCTGGGAAACGTCCAGAGTCTGGGTCATCGACTCGGTTTTCTTGTTCACTTTCGTGATGCTGCGCTCGACTAGCTTCGCAGCTTCCAGCACCTCACCGGAAATGCTGCTGACTCCAGATGTCAGTGCTTCTGTCGAACCGTTCAGAGCCTCGATCGCGGCACCTAGCTTTCGGGTAAACAGATCCTCGGGGAAATCGACTGCCTCAAGGCGCGAGATAACCATCTCTCGGAAATTGTCGACGCTGGCGTCAATCTTGGATACCGAGGCGACCGACGCGGCAGTGTATTCGCCCACTGCTGCCTTAAGTTCCTCAGTATTCGTCTTGGTGTCTTGAATGATAGCGGCCATCGCCTCTGTGTGTTGCGCCGACACACTCAGGAAAAACTCGTCCATGCGTTTCGCATTTTGTTCGGTGAGGCTCTGTATCTCCAAGGAGACCGCCCTGACTGTTTCTCTTGCAGCGTTTGCCACCTCACCACGGAAATGTTCAAGATCATCAAACGCTTTGTTATAGGATTCTGCTAGGCGTTGTGAGGCGTCAACTACCTGATCCTCCATGGTGCGTATGGCATCTTCCATTGAAGGTCTGAAGCTCACTAGGCAGATCCTGACGAAAAGCCCCATCACCGTACTCACCATGGCTGCGCCGAAACGCACGGCAATGGAGTAGAGGTCATCGCCAATATTTGGAAGATCGAACAAGTTGAAGATGATCGATGCGATCGTGAAGATAAAGCCGAGGTAGTAGCACGAGTCCGCGAATTTTTCTGCCGAGATGACGGGTTCTCTGTATTTCAATCCGACTGCTATGTAGATCGCCATTAAGAACAGTGGAATCGCCAAACCCCAAAGGTAGACGCTGTGCAGAAAGAAGCCAATTGTGGCCGCTCCGACCTTTAGAGCACAGATGGCGATGAACAGCGGCAAAACTTTGATCGTCATGCGCTGCATGTCAACCCTCCATTGGATCAGTGCGTGTAACGTTGGCGCCAGAGTTAATGAAATACGACTCCCAAAATCCGGCTTGAGAACGTTTTTGGATCTCCGGGCGATTCAGCAGAAAATTGAGCTCGACATCCACATTGTTAAGTTGAGCTTTGGTGGTTTGACCATAGGGCGTTTGCTTAAAGGTCTGAAAATCTGGAACTGCCTTGTACATGCTGAATTGCGGTACGTTAGGGATCATGTCTGAGAAGACAATCAGCTTTCGCTCGCCTTTGATCTGCTGGTGCTCGAAGCCATTAATCGCGACCAGCTGAAGCATTTCGAAAATAGGAGAACGCTGTGAGCTTTCCTTCAGCAGCAGCGAATCTGCGACTGCGACCAAAGGCTCGACAAACTCTTGCTGATAGCGTTTCTTTATGCGGGCGAGGTTCGCAGTCATGCCTGATTTGTCCTCCCCTATCCCCGGATTGCATTTTTCAAACACGGGTTTCGCGTGTGCTATGAAATCTGAGCCCAGGACAAACACCGAGACCATGTAGCCCTCTGGCACTCCTCGCGTGGCCAAACTGCGCATTCGCTGGAGAAGCGCCTCCTTCTGCACAAACCTGTAAGGATCAGTGTTGTCGATGAGAACGATGTAGTGACCAAGCGCGCCCGTCGTTGGACACAGAGTTTCACGATCCGGGGCTTTGTCCCTGTTGCGAAAAAGCATCGTGAGACCTGTAATCAATAGCACCACGACCAGAACTACAATGATCAGCCATTTTATCTCGCGATTCTTCTTCTGTTGGGCGGCTCGGCTAAGTCTGGCCATGATGACTCCTTACTGGCTGATCTGATCGCGAAAAGGAACGAGTTGATCGAATTTTTGGGTGAATGAGGACTCGATTTCGTGCCGAATGCCTGCCGCTTTGGCGAGCAGCTTCGCATGACTATCAGTTTGATTAGCCAAGGCCGCCTCCTGTATATCGGTTCTGAAATCTGGGAGGACGAGCTCTTGCAATGGCACCTGGTCTTTGAAATAAACTGGAGAAGGCGTGTTTTGTCGGTACATCTCGTTTTCTGAACGAAATAGCCCAATCAGCGAAGACATGATGTTTTCGGCCTTGTTGAGGACGGCCCGAAGGCGGTGCTCCGTCACCCTCTTCTCTTCCAGTTGCTGATGATACTCAACGATATCCTTTTTGGACTTCTCAATATCGTCATCTAGTTGCGCAAGCCTCTTTTCTTGAAGACCTGCCAAAGCTTCTTTTACGAACTCAATTTCGGATTCGTAAGCGTTAATCTCTTGATCTGCGTGACGCTGGGCATCGGTGTAACCTGGGTAGAAATCTTTCCATAAAAAACCATCCATGCAGCTCATAGCTGCAAAAACAAGACTCAGCCCAAACAACATCAATGAGATGATGTCTGCAAATTCAAATGGGGAACTGAACAGGGTTTGCATAGCGATCTTGGCGGCTTCGGATGAACTGATGTCGGCTCGTACTGCCAGCGCATCACGAAAATGCGACGTGACCATCGCAATGAAGACCGCGCCCGTAATCAAGGGAAGGATCGAAATCCAGCCCCACAGCTTGCGTGACCACTTGCGGTGATTGAGGTGAGGTAGTCCGAATCGACCCCAGGAAAAACCCCAGAAGATATTGGCTGCTGCAAGTCCGCCCGCGTACAGAAAACCGTCAATGAATCCCCCGTCGAAGCTGGCAGCAAAAAGCTCAGCGTTGATCGACGCCTCAATGATCAGCATGATGACCAAGGCAAATGAGAGCACGACCGTCCATGTCGATGAGTTGACCTTGGCGCTGCGTACCAGATTGTTCTCTGCCTTAAAGTGCTCAAGCTCATTGCGCGCCTGCTCAGCCTTCAATCGGGTTGACTTGAGCAGTTGAGCATTGTCCGAAAGGATAGAGTTGGCCAAGCGCTCAAACTCCCTGTCGGCTTCCATTGCTCGATTCACGACGGGGGTGATATCAAGGTCTGCCAGCTTGTTATGAATAGTCTTAAGCCTGTGCGTCGCCCAGGATAAGGCGTCTCTGCGAGCATTTTCCAACCGCCCTTTGATAGCCTCTTCTGTGCCAGAAAGCTTCGTGTCATCACTGGCTGGCAACCCCAGCATGCCTTGCCTCTTGGCATGATGTTCTACCTTGAGCTCTGCTTTGAGTTCATCAAGCTCCAAGGGATACAGGAATGGGTTGTCGCTCTTGTCGACCTTCCGGGAGACACTGAACCACCGAATGATTGCTTTGAGCACGATTTGACCCATCCTACGATGTAAGCTGAATGACTAGTTTTCGGGGTTCGATGAGCCTGAGGACGGCTCGATAGAGGCCGTTGATTCACGATGTGGCGGAAACCGCCTTGACTTGCTGAAGCAGAGACGTCAAATGACTGGGGGAGATGAGCAAGCGCTTCATGAGGCAATACGATCCTTCGTTCAACTGCGGTCGGCAATAGTAATGGCATAATGACTACCAGAAGGTGCATTTGCAAGGCTCTAGTCCCCTCTCTTCCGACGGAATGTATTATTGAGCTGGATCGTGCAGAGGATCATCAGAGGGTCCTTGTAGTGGTCTAATGATTCCGGACACTCATTTAGGCGATAATGCTCGCCAGAACGAGGTATCAGATGACCAAACAACGCCGTACCTTTTCCCCTGAATTCAAGCGCGAGGCTGCTGACCTCGTTCTCAAGCAGGATTACAGCTTCATTGAGGCCAGCCGCTCGCTTGGTATCGGCGAGTCGGCTTTGCGCCGATGGGTCGATCAAGTGCAGCAAGAACGCACGGGCGTCATCCCGCAGAGCAAAGCGCTGACCCCGGAGCAGCAGAAAATCCAAGAGCTGGAAGCCCGAATTGCTCGCCTTGAGCGGGAAAAATCGATCTTAAAAAAAGCTACCGCGCTCTTGATGTCGGAAGAACACGAGCGCCTGCGCTGATCGATCAGCTCGGTATCCATGAGCCCATCAGGTTGCTGTGCGAGGTGTTCGAGACACCTCGCTCGTGCTACTACAACCATTGCCTGCGGCGTCGGGCTCCAGACGCCGAGCGGGTTCGTTTACTCAGCCGCGTCAATGAATTGTTCGGGCAAAGTCGAAGCGCTGCCGGCAGCTGCATCATCGTGTCGATGATGCAAGAAGATGGCGAGCAAATCGGTCGGTTCAAGGTGCGTGGCCTGATGCGGGAACTGGGATTGATCAGCAAGCAACCGGGCTCGCATGCTTATAAAAAAGCAACAGTGGAGCGGCCTGACATTCCGAACATTTTGAATCAAGAGTTTAATGTACTCGCGCCCAATCAGGTCTGGTGTGGCGACATCACCTACATCTGGGCACAAGGAAAATGGCATTACCTGCCGGTGGTTATGGATCTTAATGCGCGTCGGGTGGTGTGCTGTTTCACTCAGATCAGGGCTCCCAATATGGGAGCCGACAGTTTCGCCAGCGGCTTTGGCGATACCGCATGCGCCAGAGCATGAGTCGCCGGGATAATTGCTACGACAACTCGCCGATGGAACCTGTATTCCGCAGTTTGAAAACTGAGTGGATACCGCCCGTACGCTACATGACGGTCCAAGAGGCTCAGCGGGATATCAGCCATTATCTTATGCATCGTTATAACTGGATTCGGCTACACCAGTTCAATGATGGGCTGGCGCCCGCTCAGTACGAGAAAAACCTTAACGTCGTGTCCGGGATCAGTTGACCACTACAAAGCGGGAACAAATACAAAAGGTCAGGCCGAAGCATTTGAACGGGTAGAGCTTGGGATAAAGACGGCCCCAGATTTCCTACAGCCTCCATTTCATGAACCCCGATGCCTCGACCTCCCTCTGTGCTTGCTGACGCGGCATCGACGAATCCTCCACGGCCAACATTTGATTATGAGAGGTTTCATAAATGAAGCGCCTCAACCATCGCGGCAAGCAGCAGGCAGATGCTAACCACAGCGGTAAGCCGTAATCGCATAGGAAGGTACCAGCCGGGCAAGCTTATAACCCGCAAGAGCAGTCTGTCCTGCCAAAAGTGGACAACAAAGCCGATGACCAGCAGCAAGCAACCCAATGGCATTGGCAGTAACGTGGCAATCCAGGCAATAAGTGCAGGGATGACACTCCAGATGAACCGGCCGCTGCGCTGCTCGGCTTTCATGTCTTGGGCGGTCATGGCGAAGCCCCAGTGCAAGGCGCCGACGAAGCTCAGTATGACGGCTCCATAGTTGACAAGGGCAATCGCAAACAGCGGCCGATAGTCGCTAGAGAACGGGATCAGCAGCGCCAGAGAAATAAACGGCAAAAGGCCGCCATAACCCAGCAGGCTGACGTGCTTTGGCAGAGAGGTTGAAGGCAACGCGTTCATTTGTATTTGTATTCCTTACAGTGAGCGACACTCAAGACTGTAGGCCCAAAAGCCCCGATTGAGCGAGACATTGATAGCAGGTGGGCCCCGCCTTATTACCCGGTCTTCAGGGTAACCCCATATCGTGATTGAGCCGAGAGCAGTGAGCCGTTGGGAAAATTGAACGAGATCCTGCATCGGCCCCCTGCCCGGCTGAGGCCTTCCGAAAGCGCGCAGCCTATTGCTATGTTAAATAATGTTATATAAAAATTAACTTAACATTATCTGATCGTTGGCAGATTATCTCTCCAACACCCATGACGCCCTGACAAAAATACAAAGCAGGACGGGAGCGAAGATCCCCGTATCGACACCCGTCCACGTTGCGCCATGATTGTCTCGCCCTGAGGATTAGCCAAGTGATCACTCCTGCAAGCATCGAAGCGCAGGACCTCCTAAAACAAAAATAATAGGACACAATCATGCATAGATTCATTTCACGTCCCGCGATTGGGTTGTTGTTTTCTCTAGCCTTATTCGGTCCCGCCATCAGTGCCGCGCCGTTACCCGCCGCGACCGAGGGCGACTGGGTTGCACCGCAGTTCACCTTCCATACCGGTGAAAAACTCGCCAACCTCAAACTGCACTACATCACCCTTGGCAATCCCAGGAATCCCGCCATCCTCTTTCTGCACGGCACCTATCGGCCAGGCAGCGATATGCTGAGCAAGGACTTTGGCGGTGAGCTGTTTGGCCCTGGTCAGCCGCTGGATGCCAGCAAGTACTACATCATTTCCACCGATGGCATTGGCGTAGGCCAGTCCAGCAAACCATCGGACGGCTTGCGTACCCGGTTTCCGGCGTACAACTACAACGACATGGTTCAAGCCCAGTATCGGTTGGTCACCGAAGGTCTGGGTATCAAGCACCTGAGGCTGATCATCGGTAACTCCATGGGCGGCATGCAAACCTGGATGTGGGGCCAGAACTGGCCGCAGATGATGGACGCACTGGTGCCCATGGCTTCCCAACCCACCGAAATGTCATCCCGCAACTGGATGATGCGCCGCTTGCTGGTGGAGTCGATCAAGCAAGACCCGGCCTGGAACAACGGTAACTACAGCGCGCAACCGCCCTCCCTGCGCTTGGCCAACGCGATGTTCAGCATCGCTACCAGTGGCGGTACTCTGGCGTATCAGGCGGCTGCCCCGGCCCGCGCTCAGGCCGATAAGCTGGTGGATGAACGCCTCAGCGCTGCACAAACCGGCGACGCCAATGACTTCATCTACCAATGGCAATCTTCTGCCGACTTCAACGCAGGCCCCGGTCTGAAGAAAATCCAGGCGCCGGTGCTGGCCATCAATTCGGCAGACGATGAGCGCATCCCACCGGAAACAGGCCTGATGGAGGCGTCGATGAAAGAACTCAAGCACGCACGGCTATTACTTATCCCCGCCAGCGCCGACACCCGCGGTCACGGCACCACGAGCATGGCGAAGTTCTATAGCAAGGAACTCGAGCAGTTTATGCGCGAGACTGAAAAGGCAAAATAAATCTACCTCCTCACCCCGGCCAAACGTTTTCAACAAGACGGCTTCAGCTCAAAAGTCCGCCACCTTGCCCCAGGCGGACGTTTGAAAGCGGTCCGGGTGATAAGGACGCGGATCAACAATGGGGCTCACACCGCTGACAATATCGGCGATAAGATGACCTGCGCCGGGGCCAATACCAAAGCCATGCCCGCTGAACCCGGCCGCGATCACCAACCCCGGCAGGCTGGCCATTTCGCCGATACCGGGAACGCCGTCTGGCGTACTGTCCACGTAACCGGCCCACGACGCCTTGATCGACGTACCCTGCAGTGCCGGCACCAATTCCACCGCGCGCTTGTAAGTTAGCGCAACCGCGGAGGCGTCAGCGCTTGGGTCGAGAATGCGCATTCTCTCCATCGGCGTGGGCTGGTCCAGGCGCCAGCGCTTCAAGCTTTCGTGGCCTGCTTGCCAGCCTTCCAGCCCCCCAGGCGCAAGGTTGCGCCAGCGGCGCTGAAACATTGGCAGGAATTGTGTAGAGAACCTCAGCAACTGCGGCGTGATATCGACTCGCCCCCGGCCACTGATCGCCAGCGTGTAACTGCCATCAAAGCGGCGGGTCATGGACGCGCCGGTGGTATGCAGCGCACTGGGAATTTCCTGGCTCGGGGCGGTGACCGAAAGTACGGTCTGACGAATCGTCGCTTGCGGGAAGCGAATACCATACTGGCGGCAGAACGACGACGCCCAGGCGCCTGCGGCAAGCACCGCGAGCCGGGTGCGGATGGTGCCCTTTTCGGTGACCACTGCCGACAAGCGGCCGCCCTCGGTCTCGACGCCCCGCACGGCGCAGTCCTGATGAACGCTACTGCCCAGTGCCATGATCGCGCGCGCGACTGCGGGGGCTGCGCGAGAAGGGTCGGCAATGCCATCTGTGGGCGCAAACACCCCGCCTTTCCAAGGCTTGCCCGTCGCCCTGCCCCGTTCGGCGGCCTGCTCGGCGGTGAGCATCTGGGTCTGAACGTTGACAGTGCGCGCAAACTCGCCCCAGCGCGCCCACCCTTCCAGCTCCTGGTCGTTGTTACTCAGGTAGAGCAAACCGCACCGTGTAAAACCGGTCTGTTCACCGGATTGCGCGGCGAATTGCTCCCACAGTTCTAGGCTTTTGGTGGCCATCGGCAGTTCACGCGCATCGCGATTCTGCTGACGGCACCATCCCCAGTTACGGCTTGACTGCTCGGCGCCTATGCGGCCCTTTTCAACCAGCGTGACCTTCATGCCGCGCCTGGCAAGGTAATAGGCGGTAAACGCGCCAATGATACCGCCGCCGATCACAACCACATCGGCCTGCGCCGGCAGATCTGCAGAGGTATGCACGGGAGTTAAAGGTGCTGGCATGTTCTGGTTATCCGCCTGAGTTCAGAAGAGTGACCTGTTGCTAGAGCCCGACCAGTCCGGCCAGCCCTCCGATAAAGCGCAGACCACCGTGGTCTGACGGGCATCTGGCCATCAAGGGTTTATTACACCACCATAAGGCCGTCAATAAGCGCTTAAACGCAGGGCTACATGGTAGAAACCACCGTTTAAACGGCACGCCTCGGCAGACTTTATCGAGGCGCCGGGTATGCCCCACGGGGCGAGCTGGAGGATCGACCCTTTCTCGCCCTGCCCGTCACATCAAAAAAACGGACCTTTTCAACGCGAAGGCGTCCAACCTGGGTATCGCTACCACCGATCAGCCTCATAAGCCCTCGACCCAGGACAACCCATGACCTTCTTCATTTTCCTTCTAGCCTGCTGCGCCGCCGGAGCAACCGGCATCATCTTCAAGCCAGGAGCATGGTACGAATCTCTTAAGAAGCCGAGTTTCACCCCACCTGACTGGGCGTTTCCGGTGGCGTGGACGACGATTTATCTGCTTCTCGCCTGGGCCGGCTATCGCTTGACGCTGATCCCCGGCAGCGAGATCGTGCTGGCCCTGTGGGCGGCTCAAATTGCCCTGAATACGTTGTGGACGCCGGTATTTTTTGGTGCGAACCGCCTGGTTGCTGCGATGGTGATTCTGGTTCTGCTGTGGATCGTGGTTGCCGCGATGATCGTAATGGCCTTGCAACTGGACATCATCACCGGGCTGATCCTGTTCCCTTACCTGGTCTGGCTCTCGGTAGCAGCGGCGCTGAACTTCTCCATTCTGCGCCACAACAGATAAGTACCGGGCACTTACTGTCTTGTGCTTCGCCGGAGAGCTTGAGCGGAATACTGGTTAACCGAACCCTGTGCGCCAGGGACGGCCAACATCAGCAACTAATCTGTTCCGCTCAACTCACAAGGCGCTACAGAGCGTAGCGCCGACAATGCTCAAGGTAGCCTTGCTCGTGGCTACCGACCAGTTGAACGACGCTCGACCATAGCCAGGAGGGAGCGTCCAGGGTCTCGGACCGATTGCTTTGCAGATCCCTGATCCACGCCGCACGTGTGGCCAGGTCCATCTGTCTGGCATGGGCGTTACCAACCACTTTTGCGAGATATGCTGCGGCCTGCATGGCCTCTTGCTCAGTGAGCTCATCCAGTTCCAGCTTCATGTCCTGAGGAAGCAGCTCACGAATGAAGAACGAGTGATCCAGCATGCGCACGGCAACCATTCGGCTACCCAGGCCGGGCGACAGGTTGCGGGCGCCCTCCACAACCCGTTTGCCGTTGTCTCTGGGCATGCGAGCCCTCGCCGTACGTGGGGCCGCTGCTGCGACGGCTTCCTTGACGTCGAGTAGGCAGAACTCTTCATCCTCTTCATCGCCAACCACCATCAGCACTGCGTAGCGAAGCAGCCCCAGAGAGCTGCATCCTTTTACCCAATAGGCGGAGTCAAGCAAGCGCACACGGTCATCCTGGGACCTGCCTTTGAGCGAGGTCACCAGCGCATGAATCTCCGGCGTCTCACAAAGCGCCTTGATCGCATCGCGTTCCGCACGCGACAGTTGCCAGAAATGCTTGCCCAGCGGAATGGTCGGTTGCGTACCTTCGAAGCGTTCCTTGGCCAGATGCTTCCACGTGCGTTGCACCGCGCTACGCATTCCGGCTTTCACTTGCGCAGGACGATCGGGCTCTTCATCGTCGTCGCCCATAAACGCTTCTTCGTAGCCCTGCATCATCTCTTCCAGCATTCTTGCAGTGGTGACACCGGGTAGATCCGAGCCACGAGCAGCCGTCGCTAACGACAATCCCAGCCTCACCAGATCATGGGCAGGATTGCCGATGACGGCTTGATCGAGGTCGCGGATATGCATGTCGATGCGCCCTCTCGAGTCCCCCGTGGGCCCCAGATTGCCGGCATGACAGTCTCCGCAGATCCAGACCGGCGGACCGCTGGGCAGACGTCTGCCTGACTGACTGTGAAGCCACTCATAGAACTGGGCGGTATTGCCTCGCACGAACGCGTGCGCAGACCGCGCCATCTTTAAATTGCGCAAGTTGGTGAGGGATTTGAGACGGGTGTCGGGGCGAGGCGTTTTCATTGGAAAACCTTGAAGAGGGTTATTCCATTGACTCGGTATGTGACACGAATGTTTCAAGATATTTCGCATCTGGTCGCTATTCGTGTTCAACGTCGAGACCAGACTCAAATCACTCTCAAGCGCTTCGGCCCCGCAAACTCGCGAGGTCAACCCGTAAACAAGAGAAAAGCAAAGGAAAGCAGCGTGTATTCTCGGCCCAAATGGTCCAGACGACCAGACCGGGAATACACCTGCACAAGCCCGTTAAAGCTTGAACTGCGCAACCATGGTGTTGAACGAAGTCGCCAGCCGTGACAGCTCCTGACTGGATGCGCTCGTTTGATTGGCGCCTGCCGCCGACTGGGCACTCAGCTCCTGAATGTTGACCAGGTTGCGATCCACTTCGCGTGCGACCTGGGCCTGCTCTTCGGAAGCCGAGGCAATCACCATGTTGCGCTCGTTGATCATCCCCACGCCGCTGGTGATTTTTTCCAGCGCACTGCCGGCGCGCTGCGCGAGTTCCTGGGTGTTGGTGGCCGTTGCCAGGCTTTTGCTCATGGCCGCGACCGCACCGTCGGCGCCGGACTGCACGGTACCGATCATGCCTTCGATTTCCACCGTTGAAGCCTGAGTGCGGTGTGCAAGCGCGCGCACTTCGTCGGCTACTACGGCAAACCCTCTGCCTTGTTCGCCGGCGCGTGCTGCCTCGATGGCGGCGTTCAGCGCCAGCAGGTTGGTCTGTTCGGCGATGCTGCGGATGACCTCGAGCACTTTGCTGATATCCCGGACGTGGCCGGCGAGTGTTGTCACAGACCCTGTCGACTCGGTAATTTCGCTGACCATCGTGCCGATGCCCTTAACGGTGTCATTTACCTGGCCACGACCGTTAGCGGCGTCGGTTGCCAGTGTTTTGGACTCCTCCGACGTAGATACCGCATTGCGGGCTACCTCTTCCACGGCAGCAGTCATTTCGTTCACCGCCGTTGCAGCCTGCTGAATCTCGTCATTTTGCCGAGTAAGGCCGCGGGTGCTTTCTTCAGTGACTGCGCCAAGCTCTTCGGCAGCGGAGGCAAGCTGATCGGACGCGCTGGAAATCTCCTGAATCGTTCGTTTCAAATTGCCCTGCATCGTGCCGATCGCATTGAGCAGATGCCCCGCTTCATCGCCTCGGGTGCTGGAAACGCTCTGGGTCAGGTCACCCGATGCAATACGTTGTGCAACTTCGATAGCGCTTCTCAGTGGTCCGGTAATCATGCGAGTGATCACAATACCCAACATGATCGCCACCACAAACGCGATGACAATACCCGCGGTCAGCATGAATACCGAGGTGCTTTGCAACCTGTCAGCGGCCTCTGCCCCCTCTTTGATCTGGCGCTTGTTGGAGTCGATCATGATCTGTAGATAGCCGCGAGCCTTGTTGAACTCTCCTTCCGCCAGTGCGTTGAGGCGATTGCGCGCGTCTTCCAGTTTGCCTGCCTGCTGCAGGTCAAAGATGTTCTGGGAAGCAGACATGTAGGCCGGCATCAAGGCGTCGTACTGGTCACCCGCTGCGCGTTCATCGTCCTCCAACGGAGTCGCGCGGTAGATGGCATAGACTTTCTGCGCACGCTCCAGCTCGCCGTTGATGCTTTGGCGCATTTTCTCAGCCGTGGCCTTATCCTTGGCATCAAGCAAACGGTAAAGCCCGCGGTTATGAGTGGTCAGGGCGGTCATCGTCTCGTTGGTGTTGGCCACTGAAACCAGGTTATTCGAGAATGTCAGCTCAAGGGCATCGGAAAGCCGGTTGATACCGAGCATCCCCAAACCACCCACAGCCAATGTGATCATGGCGCAAACGATGAACGCGGCCATGAGTTTTTTAGCGAAACTGGTGCGATTTATCATGTTCATTGATTATCCATCATCTTTAAGTAAGGGGTCACTTCTGTCCGAGAGCCCTACTGCACTAGAGGCAAGTAGTTACACGTGGATTTTGCGCACGTTTGCTATAAGCGGTTCGTTGCACTACAGAAATGGTCAGCCATTTCTGCGCCAGAGTGGAACCTGCCGATAACAACAAGTAACGGTGCCGCTGTGTAGTGGCTATCTGCCGTCAAGTCGTGAGCTTTACAGGCCGCAAGGCTGGGGAGTGCTGTTCATGGCACTCTAACCTTTCGCGATCCCTGACTTTATCGGCATGGATTGGATTTTATGAACAGGCCTAGGGTGGAACGGACTAAAAAAGTGGTGATTAGATGAACGCGGGCACTGCTGCGCTGGGTGCGTTCAGTGGAATCCAGAGAGGAAACGTATCGAAATGCGAAGTACTCTCTCTGGTGCTTATCCCTGTCCGGGCGCATGCCGCCATGGCGGATTACACTGTTTTATCAAGGTCTGCGGAACAAACGTTTAAGCCTCTCATGACCATCATCGACATAAGTAAAGATAACGGGCACTACCAACAGGCTTAGTACGGTCGAGGCCAATAGTCCGCCGATGACGACCACCGCCATCGGCTGGCGGAAACCTGATTCGCCACCCCATCCCAATGCGGTCGGCAACATGCCCGCGCCCATTGCAATGGTGGTCATTAGAATTGGTCGGGCGCGTTTGTGGCAGGCGTCGATCAACGCGTCATAGCGGCTCACGGTCGGTGCACGGCGGGCCATGATTGCGTACTCCACCAGCAGGATCGAGTTCTTGGTCACGATCCCCATCAGCATCAGCAAACCGATGACCGACGCCATGGAAAAACTCATCCCGCCGATCAACAGTGCCAACAGTGCGCCGCCCAACGATAGAGGCAGCGCCGAGAGGATTGTCAGCGGCTGCATGAAGTCATGGAACAACAGCACCAGTACCGCGTAGATACAGAACACGCCGACGGCCATCGCCAGACTGAAGTTGCCAAACAACTCGCTCATCAACTGCAACTCGCCCTGCTCCACCAGTTTTACTTGCGCTGGCAGGTTCTGCATGACCGGCAACTGCCTGGCCTGCTCCATCACTTCGCCCAGGTTGCTGCCATTGAGTTCGATGGACAGCGTGATATTGCGCAAGCGATCGATACGATCAATCTGCGCGGGGCCGCTGCCCATGCTGAGCTCGCCCAGCGACGCCAGTGCTATCTGGCCATCACGCCCGGTGACCCTTAACTGACCGAGGCTTTGCAGATCGGTACGCACTTGCGGCTGCATGCGCACCCGCACATTGACCTGGCGCTGGGACAGATTGATCTTGCCCAGGGACGAACTGTATTCGCCATAGGTGGCCATGCGCAGAGTGTCGGCGATGTCCTGGCTACTGATGCCCTGCTCTGCCGCGCGGACAACATCCGGGCGCATCTGGATTTCCGGCCGTTGTACCGCAGCACTTGAGGTGACGTTGCCGATGCCTTTTATCTGGCGTAACTGCGGTTCAAGCGCGGCGGCAGTCCGCTCCAGCAAATCGCCATCATCGCTGGCAAGGACGATGTCCAGCCGTTCGCCGCTGGCGTCACCGCCGACCGTCACCCGCACACCAGGCAAGCTGCGCAGACTTTCACGCATGCTCGCTTCCACCTGGGATTGTTTCAGTGCGCGCTGGTCACGCGGCAGCAAATCGACGGTCAGTTTCGCATCGCGATCACCTGCACCGCCCGTTTCGCCGCTGCCGGCCGCGATGAACACGTGGGCCACTTCAGGAATCGCGCGTAAACGCTTTTCAGCCTGCAAGGCAACCTCACCGGTCTGAGCCAGACTGCTGCCGGGCGGCAGTTCCAGGCTGACGGTGCTGCTGGCAATGTCCTGGGCAGGCAGAAAGCTGGTCGGCAGCAACGGGATCAGCGCCAGCGAGCCGATAAACAAAGCACCAACAATGGCCATGGTGGTCTTGCGGCGGCTCAGGCTGGTGTGAATCCAGCCCAGGTAACGTCTCATCAAACCGCTGTCATGCTCGCCATGCGGACGTGGCTTGAGTAAATACGCCGCCATCATCGGCGTCAGAAGACGGGCGACCAGCAACGAAAACATCAACGCAGCGCTGGCCGTCACACCGAACTGGCGAAACAGTTTGCCGGAAATCCCGCCCATGAAAGCGGTCGGCAGGAATACCGCGACCAGGGTCACGGTGGTTGCCAATACCGCAAGGCCGATCTCGTCGGACGCCTCAATCGCGGCCTGTCGCGGGGTTTTGCCCATGCGCAGGTGGCGCGCAATGTTTTCGACCTCAACAATGGCATCGTCGACCAGAATGCCGATTACCAGCGCCAGCGCCAGCAGCGAAACGGTATTGAGGCTAAAGCCGGCAAAATACATCACGCCGAAGGTCGGGATGATCGACAAAGGCAGTGCCGTGGCCACGATAATCGTCGCCCGCCAGTCACGCAGGAACCACCAGACCACCAAAACCGCCAGTAACATCCCTTCGTAGAGCAGCGCCATGGAGCCGCGATAGTTTTCCATCACCGGCTCGACGGCATTACTCGCCTCTTCGATACGCACATCAGGGTGTTGTATGGCGAACTCATTGACTGCCTGACGCAAATCCCTGGTCACGCCGACGTCGGAAAAACCCAGGGAGCGGATGACCTGAAAGCCAATCACCGGTTTGCCGTCGCGATACGCCAGGGTGTTGCGCTCGGCATGGGTGTCACGCACGGTTGCCAGTTGCTGCACTGCGAGCATTCGTCCATCGCTGACGGGAATGCGGATGGCGCCCAGCGCCGCCGGGTCGTCAATGCCGCCCAGGACACGCAGCGCCTGTTGACCGCTGCCCAGATCGCCCTGGCCGCCGGAATTGTCTTTCTGCATCGCCCGCAAACGATCCGCGATGTCGGTCACACTCAGCCCCAGGCCGGCCATTAACGCCGGATCAAGGTCAACCTGGACTTCGCGGTCCACACCGCCCACGCGGCTGATCTTTGCGACACCACGTACGGTCAGCAACTGCTTGCTCAACTCATTGTCGACAAACCATGACAACGCTTCTTCGTCCATCCGTGGCGCATCGACCACATAGGTCAGCAACGCCGTGGTATTGGTGGTCAGGCGGGTTACCGATGGCGTGTCGAGGCTGGCGGGCAATTCAGCCGCAGCGCTGTCCACCGCATTGCGTACTTCGTTGAGGGCTTCGTTGCCATCCTTGTCGATGTCGAAGATGACATTGATGAGGACGCTACCTTCGGTAACTTGCGTGGTGACATGCTTGAGCAGGCGCAACGAGGTCAGCTTGTCTTCGAGCTTGCGCGCGACTTCGGTTTCCAGTTGTTCGGGGGCGGCCCCTTCCAGCGAGGCACTGATGACCACTGCAGGCAGATCGGTATCGGGAAAGTCCTGAATACCGAGGCGCTCGAACCCGAGGAAACCAAACAGGGTCAGCAGTAAAAACAGCATGACCGCCGGGACCGGGTAACGAATCGACAGCGCGGAGATATTCATTGCACACGGGCCTCGGCGTTGACCAGTGTCACGCTGGCCCCGTCATTGAGGAAGGCCCCACCGCTGCGGACGATCTGTGCCTGCTCTGGCAGGCCGCCGAGGATTTCCAGCGCCGATCCACGACGCCTTCCGACCTCGACCACCTGTTGGCTGACGCGCATGTCCTTGCCCAGCACAAACACATAAGAGCGCCCATCGCGCAGGATCACGCTGGTGTCTGGAACCGTCAGCGCCGGGCTGGACGGCAGTTCGATGCGACCGCTGGCGTACATGCCGGCGCGCGCCACAGACCCCACCGGCAGGGAGACATAGACCAGCGCCCTGCTGGTCTTGCTGTCGAGCATTGGCGAGACCAGCCGCACGCGCCCTTGCACCGCAATACCACCGGGCAGCGTCACACGGGCGAGCTGACCGGCCTTGACGCCTGGCAGTTGCTGGGCATCCAGTTCCGCCTGCCACTCGATGCGGCCATCGCGGATCATCCTGAACATTTCACTGCCCGCCGATACCACATCGCCAAGCAAGGCCTTGCGCCCGGAGATAATCCCGTCATCCACCGCGACGATGCGCGTCTGCGCAAGCTTGATCCGGATGCTGCGCAGATCGGCATTCGCCGAGGCCAGGTCAGCTTCGGCGGTCTGCACCTTGACCCGGTACTCTTCCAGTTTCTGCTCGGACAGGGCGCCGCTCTGACCTACCGAGGCCGCCCGCCTGGCATTGGAGCGGGCTTCCTGCAGTTGCGCAGTGGCCTGGGCGGCCGCCGACTTCTGCTTGTTTTCCTCAGCCAGCACGCTGTCATCGGCCAGGGTCGCCAAAACCTGGCCCTTCTTCACCTGATCGCCGATATCAGCCTTCAGGCTGGCGATACGCAAGCTTCCGGTCTCTGCACTGATCACGGCTTCCTGCCACGGCGCAAGCGCACCACTGGCCACCCGTTCCTGCGGCCAGTCTTCGCGGCGCGGTTGCACTGCCTCTACCGTCAGGCTGGTGGCCGGCGGCGCCGCAGCGGCCGGGGGCGGCTCTGCGCGGCCAGACAATAGCCAGCCCGAAACGCCCAACACCGCCAGCGTCAGCAGCCCATAAACGTGTATCTTCCTCATACGCCGCCCCGCTTCGGTGTTTCACCGGCCAAACCTTCGCGACTGTCCTGCCATCCACCGCCCAGGGCCTTGTACAGGGCAATCCAGTAGCGAACCTGATTTTGTTGCACGGTGATCAATTCGATTTCTGCCGACAGCGCCGAGCGTCGAGCCTCTTCGCGGTCCAGCAGGCTGGCATTGCCGGCCTGCCAGTTGCGGTCTGTGGCCTGGAACGACGCTTCATAACCCTCACTGGCCCGTTGCGTACTGGCTTGCGAACGCCGCGCCGCGTCCAGGCGCACCAGCGCCTGCTCGACCTCCATTACCGCTGTGCGCAGGGTTTGCCGGTAGGTCGCCAGCGCCGAGTCATAATCTGCCCGCGCCGAGTCCACTGCCGCCCGGCGCTTGCCTGCGTCGAACAGCGGAACAGTCAGTTGCGGGCCGAGGCTCCATTCGCGGCTGAATACTCCGGTGGTGGTCCCCACCTCGAACGAGCCAACCAGGCTCAGGCTGGGCAGACGATCAGCCTGGGCAGCGCCGATCTTCGCATTCGCGGCGGCCAGTTCGCGTTCGCTGGACGCCAGGTCCGGGCGCTGGCGCAACAGGTTGGCAGGTATTTCCCGAACATCCAGCAACGCAGGCTGCGGCAGTCTCGCCGGATTATGGCTGAGCACTTCTCGTACCTGATCCTCGTTGCTGCCGGTCAGCTCCACTAGGCTCTTGAGCAGCACATCGCACTCGCCTTGCTGTTTGATGAGGGTCGCATTACTGGATGCCGCACTGGCGTCGCTCAACGATGAATCAGCGGCGGCGGTAAACCCGGCCTGAAACGACACGCGAGTCAGGCGTGCGGTCTGTTCCTGGGATTGCGCCTGATCACGGTAAGCGTTCACCAGCATCTGGCAGCCGCGGTACTGCACAAAGTCATCACCGACCTCGGCGGCCAGCGATACACGAGCGTCATGCCAGTCATTGACACGTGCTTCGAGCAGATTGCGCGACGCCTCGTCGGTGCGTCGCAGTTTGCCGAACAGGTCCAGTTCCCAGGATGCATCGAGGGTTGCCCCGGAGGTCTTACCGCTCTGGCGCACCCCGCTCTGCCTGATGCCGGCGCGTGACTTGCTCACGCCGCCGCTCACTTGCGGCAGCCGGTCGGCAACGCTGCCGTCCAGCGTCGCGCGTGCCTGGGCAATGCGTGCCAGAGCCTTATCGAGAGACGGGCTGTCTGCCTGTGCCATACGCAGCAGGGTTGCCAGTGCCGGGTCATTGAACTGTTGCCACCAATCCTGCAGTCCGACCATCGACGCGCCATGGGGCAGCGGCGCATGCCACTGGCTGGCAACCTTCACCGCAGGCAATTGGTAGTCCGGGCCTAACGTACAGCCACTCAGCAATGAGACCAGAAGCGTCGACAACAGGAAGTGGCCAGCAGGTTTGCCAATAGACATAAAGCTCTCGAAGATTCCGGAACAGTGGCGTCTTGAGAAAGGAAGCAACGGGGCAAGAATCCGGACGATCAGGAGCGTTGTCGCAAGGTTTCTTACAGCGCCATAAATCCCTTTCGTAGCATGCATTTAACGCCTGAGACCGCAGGAAGTCTGTCGTGGAATACGGGGACAGTCCCACGGCGATAAGTTGGCGATCACCCTGAGGTTCTTACAGAATCGGGCTCCGCTCGAAGCGAGTATCAATGAATCCGTACCTGTGCCACCAAGGGATCGACTATGGAAGAGTTAAGCAATCTCAAGAAACTGGAGTCGAATGCGCGCACCTACGCAGCGACCTTCCAGCAGCTGTTTGTCAGCGGCAGAGGCATGCGAGTCAAGGACGCCAACGGCCAGGAATACCTTGACTGCCTGTCCAACGCTGGCACGCTTGCATTGGGTCATAACCCACCGGTGGTCCGTGAAGCGGTGATCGAATTTCTGAACAGTGATCATCTGCAGCAGGCCCTTGACCTGGCCACACCGGCCAAGCACGCCTTCGTCGAAGAACTGTTCGCAACGTTGCCTGCCAGCATGCGTGACAACAGCAAAATCCTGTTCTGCGGCCCCAGCGGCTCAGACGCGGTCGAAGCCGCAATCAAACTGGCCCGTCATTACACCCAGCGCTCGCCGCTGATGTCTTTCCACGGGGGTTATCACGGCATGACCGCTGGTGCGTTGTCGGCCATGGGCAACCTCAACCCCAAGGCCGGCCTGCTGGCCCAGGGCACCCACTTCCTGCCCTTCCCCTATCGCTTCCGCTGCCCGTTCGGCACCGATGGTGAACATACTGACCGCCTCTCCATCGAGTACATCCGCACTGTACTCAGTGACCCGGAAAGCGGTGTGCCCAAACCGGCTGCGGTGGTGGTCGAAGTGATCCAGGGCGAAGGCGGCTGCATCGCAGCATCGGCAGAGTGGCTGCGCGCCGTGCGGGAGATCACCCATGAGCTCGGGATCTTGCTGATTATCGACGAAGTGCAAACCGGCCTCGGACGTACCGGCAACCTGTTTGCCATCGAACACTCCGGGATAACGCCGGATATTCTGGTGCTGTCCAAGGCCATCGGTGGCGGTTACCCGATATCAGTGATCGTCTATGCCGAGCACCTGGATACATGGGGCCCTGGCATGCACGCAGGTACCTTCCGTGGCAACCAGGTGGCAATGGTGGCCGGGGCTGCGACCATGCGTCATATCAAGGAGCACGATCTGGTCGGCAATGCCACGCGCCGGGGTGAGCAGTTGCACAGCGGGCTGGAGGACATCGCCCGGCAGTTTCCGTTTATCGGCGATGTTCGTGGTCGTGGCCTGATGCTCGGTGTGGAAATCGTCAAGCCGACCAACGGGTCACGTCCGGGGGCTGGCGATGGCGCGCGGGCGCGGGCGATCAAGCTGGAGTGCTTCAACAACGGCATGATCATCGAGACCGGTGGACGCAACAGTGCAGTCCTGCGCTTCCTGCCACCGTTGAACATTACCGAGTCGGAAGTGGGCATGATCCTCGACCGCTTCGAACAGTCCCTCAAGAGCAGTAGCGCGGCTCGGGTTTCCAGTGTCAGCGCGGTAGGCTGAGTCCTCGCAACAGCTTGCCAGAGAGGCTGGCGCAGACGACAGCTACCCGTCGACTGCGCCAGTCTCGCGAGCAGCATTCCCCCCTTTGGCTTCCTGCCTGGATGTAATAAGCCGATCTTTGTGACTCCACCGGCAGCAAGCGCTTGTCAGTGCGCGGTCGCACGCACGCGCCCTTCTCCACTGGGCAGGACATCCTTGTCCTGCAATCCCCCTGTCAATCCCGTGCCAGTGCCTCGATCGGATCGAGCTGTGCCGCGTTACGTGCCGGTACGAAGCCGAACACGATGCCGATCAATGTCGAGCAGATGAACGCAGTGACAATCGAGCCCAGGGAGAACACCATCTGCCACTCCTTGACCAGCAGTGAAAACACATAGCCGATCACGAACGACAGGCTGATGCCGATGACCCCGCCAATCAGGCAGACCATCACCGCCTCCACCAGAAACTGCTGACGGATATCCGACTGGCGTGCCCCGACGGCCATGCGAATGCCGATCTCGCGCGTCCGTTCCGTGACCGACACCAGCATGATGTTCATCACCCCGATGCCGCCGACCGCCAGCGAGATCACCGCGATCAACGACAGCAACAGGGCCAGCGACTGACTGGTCTTCTGCACCGTTTGCATCACGCTGTCGAGGTTGTAGGTGAAGAAGTCCTTGGTCCCGTGCCGCTTTTGCAACAGCTTGTTTACGTTGTCCTCGACCACCTTGCTTGGCTGTCCGTCCTTGACCCGCACGGTGATGCCGTCCAGGTAGGTCTGACCCAGCAGGCGTCCGGAGGCGGTTTCGTAGGGCATCCAGATATTCAGGTTCTTGCTGGTGTCGAAGATGTTTTTCTTGTTCTCGGTCACGCCGATCACCGTACACGGCAGGTTACCCACCAGGATCACCTGGCCCAGCGGGTCGACCTTGGGACCGAACAGGCGAATCCGCGTGTTGTGATCGATCACCACCACCTGTGCCTGCCGCCGGGCGTCATACTTGTTGAAACCCACCCCCAGGCCCATCTTCGTGCCACGCACCTGGAAGTAGCTCGGGCTGACCCCGCTCACCGTCGCCGATACGTCGATATTGCGGTAGCGCACCAGCAGGTTGCGGCCGATATTCGGTGTGGCGCTGTCGATGTAGTACTCACTGCTCAACGCCGCCACATCGGACAGCGCCAGGGTCTGGATATCCATGGACTTGGTGTCGCCAAAGTCACTGCCTGGGAACACCTCGATGGTATTGCTGCCGATGGCCTGGATGTCCTTGAGCACATAGCGCTTGGCCCCTTCGCCGATCGCTACGATCGACACCACCGAGGTGATGCCGATGATGATCCCGAGCATGGTCAGCAGCGTGCGCATGCGATGCGAGATCAGCGCCACCCACGCCATGACGAAAGCTTCCTGGAACAGGCCGATGTTAGCCATCAGCCGGTTGCCCTGCCTGGGTTTGGTCGGCAGGCGCTCGGTGGTTTTTTCGTTGATGATCGGGCGATCGGTGTTGACCCGGTCGGCGATGATCTCGCCGTCACGCATCTCGATGATGCGCTCGGCGTGCGCTGCCACCTTCTCGTCGTGAGTCACCAAAATCACGGTGTGTCCGGCGCTGTTGAGCTCCAGGAGGATATTCATCACCTCCTTGCCGCTCACGCTGTCGAGGGCGCCAGTGGGTTCGTCGGCCAGAATGATCTCGCCGCCGTTCATCAAGGCCCGGGCGATACTCACCCGCTGCTGCTGGCCGCCTGACAACTGGCTTGGCCGATGCTCCAGATGCCCGGACAGGCCCAGACGCTCGAGCAGCTTCTGCGCGCGCTCCACGCGCATGCCCTTGCCGGTGCCTGCGTAGATAGCTGGCATTTCGACATTCTGGATCGCCGCCAGGTGCGGCAACAGGTGATAACGTTGGAAAATGAAACCGAAGTGATCGCGACGCAGCTCTGCCAGCTCATCATCGGTAAGCGTACCGGTTTCACGCCCGTCGACCTTGTAACTGCCGCTGTTGGGGTGGTCCAGACAGCCCAGCACGTTCATCAGCGTTGACTTGCCGGAACCCGAGGCCCCGGTAATGGCAACCAGTTCGCCGGCATTGATCGTGAGGTTGATGTCATTAAGCGCGATGAAGTCCTTTTCGCCGGCGACGAAACGACGGGTGACACCGTTGAGTTCCAGAAGAGCTCGACTCATGGTCAGGCCCCCGCTGCTGCTGGTGTAGCCGACGGTTCACCGATCACCACCTGGTCACCCTCGGCAAGGCCACTCTTGATCTCGACCCGCACGTTGTTGTTGATGCCGGTCTGCACATTGCGGCTCTGGGCCTGGCCCTGCGCGTCCACCACACGCACCGGGAAGCTGCCGTCGCCATTCTTGTCGCCCAGGGCCGCAACAGGGACAGTCAACACGTCCTTGGCCTTTTCACGCACGATATGCACTTGGGCGGTCATCGAAATACGCAGGCGGTGATCAGGGTTGGGGACGTCGAACAATGCGTTGTAGAACACCGCACTGTTCGGTTTGCTGGCGGTGCTGGATTGCGCATCAAGGAAGTTTTGCGGCGCTGGCTCCGTGCCTTTCAGCTTGGCGTAATAGCGTTTTTCGGCATCGCCGAGGATGGTGAAATACACCTCTTGCCCGGGGGTGATATGAATCACGTCGGCCTCGGAGACCTGAGCCTTGACGGTCATGGTGTCCAGATCCGCCAATTTGAGAATCACCGGTGTCAGTTGGCTGGCGATCACAGTCTGACCTTCCTGCGTCACGATACCCACCACATCACCACTGATCGGCGCGACGATACGGGTGTAGCCCAGGTTGATCCTGGCGGTCTCGATCTGGATTCTTGCGTCGCGCACCTGGGCTTCCAGCGACCGCAGGTTGGCACTCCGGACCTCGAAGTCCGATTGCGCCGTATCGAAGTCCTTTTGCGAGATCGCATCATCCGCACGCAGTTGCTTGTAGCGCTGGTAAATGGCTTTGGCGTCCTTGAGCTGTGCGACAGCCGCATCCTTCTGGGCGATCAGGTTCTGTTCGTTGACCTGCGACTGGCGCAGAGTGTTCTGCAGCACCACGGGATCGATTTCCGCCAGCCACTGACCCTGTTTGACCTTGTCGCCCAGATTGACCTTCAAAGACTTGAGCTGGCCCGAGACCTGCGCGCCGACGTCAACCTGCTTGATGCCCTGCAGCACCCCGCTGGCCAGCACCGAGTTTTCGATATCGGTGCGTTCGACCTTGGCAGTCAGGTACTCCGGAGCTTTTTCCGGGGACTGGACGCTGTAGGCAATACCCGCTGCCAGAACCAACAGCACGACAACGATGAGCACTTTGCGAAACTTCAACTTTTTCATAGAAAGCCACGAATGTGTTGAGGATTGACCCGGCGATCAGCCGCCGGGCTTGAAGAAACGACGTTATTCATGGGGTAGCCACCAGTTCGCCAGATGCCGTACATGCTGCGCCTTGAGAATGGTGAAATGGTTGCCCGGTCCACGCCAGACAGTGAGATCCGGGGCACACTGGCGCCAGCCGCTGACCATCGCCTGTTGTTCGCGCTGATTGCCCGCCGCATCCAGCACCGGGTCATCGGCCAGCACCAGACGCACCGGCCCGGTGTAGATCTGCGCAGGCTGATAACGTGTGCGTAACGCCGTACCGAAGGCTCGCGCAGGCCCGCGCATCGCATCCGGCGATGAACGCTGCGGCAACATCCCTGCGCGCACCATCCCGGCATGCAACAAGCGCATCTGGCCGACATCGTCCTGGGCCCGGAAGGCCGCACGATCAATGCCCAGCGACTTGCCCGCAGCCAGTTCCATGGTCTCGATCAAACGTTCCAGTACGCCTATCGCGGTGTAAGGTTTGCCCACCACCCCGTTGCCGCCCGGCGACTCGCTGTCGATCAGTGTCAGCGAAGCCACTTCGCGGCCGCGTGCCGTCAGGCGCTGGGCCATTTCAAAGGCTACCCAGCCGCCGAACGAATGACCGAGCAGATGCACCGGCCCTTCGGGGTGAGTGCTGTCGAGTGCTTGCAGATACGCCTCGGCGGCGGTTTCCACCAGGCTGTAAGGCACCGTGCGGCCATCCAGCCCGCGCGGTTGCAGCCCGTGAATCGGCCAGTGCGGGCCTAATGCCTCGGCCAGACCGATGAAGCCGGTCACACTGTCCCCTGCCCCCGGTACGCAGAACACTGGCGCGTGGTCGCGACGTCCGCCCTGAATCGTCAGCAACGGCCGGTGGGCGCGGTCAGCCTCCCGTGGCCGATCGGGCAGATCAGCCAGCGCCTGGCTGATCGCCTGACCCAGGCCCTCGATATGCGGCGGCTTCATCATGCTCATGTGATCGCCCGCGACCTTGATACTGCGCAACTGACTGACGGGCAGGACGCTGTCCCAACCCAGGTAACCGCTGTGTTTCTGCGAGTTGGGTTGCCACTCGCTGGCAGTGAACAGGTGCAGCGGCACGCTGTTGGGGTAAACCGTGTAATTAGCCTGCGCATGACCGTGAGCCACCTCTCGGTCGAGGTACTGGCAAAGACCCTCGTTCGTGTAGATGTCCAGCTCCGGCGGCAGTGCACCCTGCTCACGGCAGTGCTGCAGGAGCCCGGCGAAATCAAAGTCCTGGCGGTTTGCACGCACTCGCTCCAGGGCCTCCAGAGCCTGCGCGCATTCGCCGCGGGCTTTCCAGAACTGCTCGCAGTGTTCCAGCAGGTGCTGACGGTGGGCGGTCTTCAGGTCCCAGCGCTCGCGACCCTGATCCACCAGGCGCGGCATGTAGGTGTCGAGCATGCCGATAAACTCTACCTGCTCGTCCATGCCCTCCAGCTGAATGGCGATTTCGTAGGCCAGAAGCCCACCGAACGACCAGCCCGCCAGGCGATAAGGTCCGTGCGGCTGAACACTGCGCATCGCCCCCAGCAAGCGCGTTGCCAAGCACTCCATGGTCAGCAACTGTTCCTGACCGAGCGGGATGCCGCTCAGCCCATAGACCGGAATATCGCTGTCGATGTGTACCGCCAGCGCCGCGAAGTGCACATCCTGACCGGTAAACTCGTGAACCAGGAACAATGGACGCTGGTTGCCGGTGGTGCGCACCGGCACCAGTTGCTCATGAAGCTGCGCTGCAACCTCTTCGCTGCGGCTGCCCAGCAGGCTGGCCAGGGCGGCCACGCTGGCGTGCTGGAAAACGTCGGCCAGGGACACCGCCAAGCCACTCTGCACCAGTTGGTTGACCAGTCGCACGGCCATCAGCGAGTGACCGCCGAGATCGAAGAAGCTGTCATGACGTCCCACCTGCTGTAATTCGAGTACCTCCGCCCAGGCTTTCGCCAGACGAATCTCCAACTCCCCTGCCGGGGCTTCAAACGCATGGCTCGCGAACTGATCCGCTGTCGGCGCTGGCAATGCCTGGACGTCCACCTTGCCATTGAGCGTCAGCGGCAAGTCTGGCAGGCAGATGAAGACGCTCGGGACCATGTATTCCGGCAAGCTGGCGCTCAGTTGCGCACGCAGGGCCTCCGGCTCGGGTGCTTCAACGTCAGCGTGCACGGTGTAATACGCCACCAGACGCGTGTCGCCCGGGCTGTCTTCGCGCGCCACCACCACGGAGTTACGCACGCCATCGCACCCATGCAGGCTGCTTTCGACTTCCCCAAGCTCGACGCGGAAGCCGCGGACCTTCACCTGGCCATCGTTACGCGCCAGGTATTCGAGGTTGCCGTCCGGCAGCCAGCGCGCCAGGTCGCCGGTGCGATAGAGCCGCGCGCCTGCCTGCTGACTGAACGGGTCGTCGCTGAAGCGTTCGGCGCTCAGTTCCGGGCGATTCAGGTAGCCAAGCGCGACCCCGACACCGCCGATGTAGATCTCGCCGACGCTGCCCATCGGCACCGGCTCGCCGCAAGCGTCGAGCAGATAGACGCGCACGTTGGCGTTGGGTTTGCCGATCGGCAGGCTCAGGGTACCCGGCTGCACATCAAACACTTCGTAACGAGTGGCGCACGTAGTGGCCTCGGTTGGGCCATAGCCGTTGAACAGGCGCACTTGGGACGAGTGCTCACGCACCCGGCGGAACGACGCCGGATCCGCCCGTTCGCCACCGCACTCCAGCATGCGCAAGCCGGCCAGGGCTTCGGGAATCAACCCGGCATACAGGTTGAACAAGGCGGTCGAGCTGAACATCACCGTGACTGCGTGGCGTTTGAGCAGGGCGGCAAAGGCAGCCGGCTCAAGCAACACGGAAGGCTCGACGATTATCGACTGGCCGCCATTGAGCAACGCACCCCAGATCTCCGGGCTGCTGGCGTCGAACGCCGGGTTGGAAGAAAACGCCACGCGGTCATCGGCACGGAAGTCGTAGTTATCCCGCACCAGTCGCACGATGCCGTTGTGGGTCACGATCACGCCTTTGGGTATGCCGGTGGAGCCGGAGGTGTAGATGATGCACGCCGGGGTCTCGCCTGCGACTTCATCTGCAAGCGCGACTGGCCCTTGGCCGGCCACTGATAGATCCAGGGTGTCCAGATCGAGTCGCGGCGTCGTTTCAGGTGCTGTCAGCTCGCTGCGGGTCAGCAACATGAGTGCTTCGCTGTCCTCGAGCATGAAGCGCACACGTTCTTCGGGGGCCAGGCGATCCAGCGCCAGGTACGCCGCGCCGCACTTGAGCGTGGCCAGCATACTGGTCAGCAGCTCCACCGAACGATCCAGCAGGATCGCCACTCGGGCTCCCGCTTTCACGCCGTGCTGGCGCAAGTGCTGAGCCAGGGCGTTGGCGCGGCTGTCGAGTTCGGCGTAGGTCAGCGTCTGCTCGCCCTGGCGGGCCGCAATCGCTTGAGGTCGAGACGCTGCATGCGCCTCGAAAAGGCGATGCATCAACGGACCCTGAGGGTAAGCGCGGTCGGTTGCATTGAGACCGCTCAACAGGTGCTCGCGCTCGACCGCATCCACCAATGGCACGTGTTCCAGTATGCGGTGCTCATTGGCGACCATGGCTTCCAGCAGTCGCTGGAAATAGCCCAGGTAACGGTCCATGGTGCTTTCGTCGAACAGCGCCGTGGCGTATTCCAGCGTGCCGATCAATTGATCGCCAACCTCGGTCATGTCCAGCACCAGATCGAACTTGGCCGTGTGGTCGTTTACCGCCACGCCTTGCAGGTTCATGGCGCCGAGCGACAGGTCGGACGTTTCGTTGTTCTGCCAGGACAACATCGCCTGGAAGATCGGGCTGTGGGACATGCTGCGTTGCGGACGAACCACCTCGACCACCTGTTCGAACGGCAGGTCCTGATGGCTCTGCGCTGCCAGCGTCTGACGCTTGACCTGCTGCATCAACGCTTCGACGCTCGGTGCGCCGGAGAGATCGACGCGTATCGCCAGGGTGTTGACGAAGAACCCGATCAGGTCCTCCACTTCGGCCCGCAGGCGGTTGGCCACCGGTGTACCGATCACCACATCATCCTGACCGGCCAGACGCCCCAGCAGCGAGGCCCATGCGACCATCACGGTCATGAACAGCGTGCTGCCATGCCGCTGGCTCAGGGCCTTGAGGCCGCTGGTCAGCTCGGCATCGAGCACCAGGCCGCGAATATTGCCGCTGTAGTCCTGTTGTGCCGGGCGCGGCCGGTCGGTCGGCAAGGTCAGCAAGGCTGGTGCACCGCCCAGGGTCTGCTGCCAGTATTGACGCTGTTGCTGCAGCACGTCGCCGCTCAGCCAGTTGCGCTGCCACACGGCATAGTCGGCGTATTGCACCGGCAAGGTGGGCAACGGATCCTCGGCACCGGCACTGAACGCGGCATAGAGCGCACTCAGCTCACGAGTCAATACATCCGCGGACCAGCCATCGGAGACGATATGGTGCATGGTCACCAGCAACACGTGATCGTCCTCGGCCATGCGCACCAGACGTCCGCGTACCAGCGGACCGTTGAGCAGATCGAAGCCTTCGTTGGCTTCTTCAGCGGTGATGGCGAGCAGTTGCTGTTCAGCATCCGCCTGCCCGGTCAGCACCTGCAGTTGCAGGCTGAAACCGATATCGGCCGAGGCTATGTGTTGTGCAACGTCCTCGCCATGCACTTGCACGAAGGTCGTACGCAGCACTTCGTGGCGGGCGACGATACGGTCCAGCGCGCGTTTCAGCGCAGGGTTATCCAGAGTGCCACGTAGACGCAGCCCTGCCGGAATATGGTAAGCCGCGCTGCCGCCCTCCAGCTGTGCGAGGAACCACAGACGCTGCTGGGCAAACGACAGCGGCAAGGTCTGGTCGCGGGACACCGGCACGATAGGCGGCTGGCTGCTGCCTTTGGCGTCGGCGAGTATGCGTGCCATGGCGGCCAGTTCAGGCTGGGCGAAGATATCCGCCAGGCCCAGCTCGACACCCAAGTGCTGGCGCACCTGGGAAATCAGGCGCATCGCCAGCAGCGAGTGCCCGCCGAGCTCGAAGAACTGGTCATGACGGCCCACCTGTTCAAGGTTGAGCAGGTTCTGCCAGATCTGCGCCAGCGCCATCTCGGTGTCGCCTTGCGGTTCCACATGTTCACGGCTGGCAAAGGCCTCGGCTTGCGGAGCCGGCAGCGCCTTGCGATCGAGCTTGCGGTTCGGCGTCAATGGCAAGGCGTCGAGGATCACGAACGCACTCGGCAGCATGTACTCGGCCAGCTGCGGCGCCAGCTCAGCGCGCAGGCTGGCGGCATCCAGGCTCGCTTGTGGCTGACCGACCACATAAGCCACCAGGCGTTTGTCTCCCGGAGTGTCTTCCCGGGCGATCACCACCGCCTCCTTGACCCCGGTGCAATTGCCGAGACAGGCTTCGATTTCACCCAGCTCGATACGGAAACCGCGCACCTTGACCTGGAAGTCGTTACGACCCAGGTACTCGATCCGACCGTCGGCCATGTAGCGTGCCAAATCGCCGGTTTTGTACATCCTGGCCTCAGGGCTGTTGCTGAACGGGTCCGCGAGGAAGCGTTCGGCGTTGACCTCTTCAAGATTCAGGTAACCCCGTGCCACGCCGTCGCCACCGATGAAGATCTCACCGGCCACGCCATACGGCACCGGTTGTTGATGGGCATCAAGCAGGTAGATACGCGTGTTGGCCATCGGCTTGCCGATGGTCGCGTTACCGCTGCCTTCGCTGCCAGCTACAGCATCGTGGCTGACGTAGGCCGCGGTGCAGGACACCGTCGCCTCGGTCGGGCCATAGGTGTTGATCAGACGGGTATGCGCCGGGCGCACCTCGTCCCAGAGCTTGAGCTTCTGTGCCGACAATGCGTCGCCGGTGACGTTGATCAAACGGACCTCGGCCAGGCGTTGCGCGGCAGCCTGCGGCTGGTTGTGCCATTCGGCCACCAGCGTGTGCCAGTGCGCAGCAGTCAAGTGCAGGACAGTCGGGTAAATACCGTGATTTTCAGTCCCCTCACTGCCGAAGATCTCGCGGCTTGGCGCCAGAGTGGCGCCGGCCAGCAGCGCCGGGAAGATCTCTTCTACCGACAGGTCGAAGTTCAGGGTGTTCTGTTGCAGCACGGTGTCTGTCGGGGCCAGGCCAAACAGGCGCGCCGCATCGGTGCTGTAGTTGACCAGACCGCGATGCTCGATCATCACCCCTTTCGGATTGCCAGTGGAGCCCGAGGTATAGATCACATACGCCAGGTTGCGCACGCCGAGGGCTTCCACCACCGGGTTATCGTTTCGCTCGGTAAAGGTGCTGCGCTGATCGTCGTCGAGCAACACCAGTGGCAAGGTCAGGGTTGGCAAGCGCTTCTGCAGATCACGCTGGGTCAGCAACGCCGCTGGCTGGCTGTCGGTGATCATGTACGCCAGGCGCTCGGCCGGATAGGCGGGGTCAAGTGGTACATAAGCCGCCCCTGCCTTGAGCACACCGAGCAGGCCGATCATCATTTCCACGCCGCGCTCGACGCAGATCGCCACCCGATCGTCAGGGCCAATGCCCAGGCCGATCAGGTGATGAGCCAGACGGTTGGCCTGACGGTTCAGTTCGGCATAGCTCAAGCGCTGCGCCTGGAAGGCCACGGCGATGGCGTCGGGCTGTGCCTGAACCTTTGCTTCGAACAGCTGATGAATCGTGCAGTCGTGCGGGTAAGGTACGTCGGTAGCATTGAGGTCGACCAGCAGATGCTGGCGTTCCACCGCATCGAGCAACGGCACCTGTTCCAGCAACTGGCGGTCGTCGGCGACCATGGCTTCCAGCAAGCGCTGGAAGTAGCCCATGTAGCGCTGCAGGGTGCTTTCGTCGAACAGTGCCGTAGCGTATTCCAGTGTGCCGATCAGTTGATCGCCGACCTCGGTCATGTCCAGCGTCAGGTCGAACTTGGCGGTATGGCCTGCCACTGCGACGCCCTGCAGGCTCATGTCGCCAAGTGCCAGGTCGGACGCTTCATTGTTCTGCCACGACAACATGGCCTGGAAAATCGGGCTGTGGGACAGGCTGCGTTGTGGGCGCACCACCTCAACCACCTGTTCGAACGGCAGGTCCTGATTCGCCTGGGCGGCCAGGGTCTGCTGTTTGACCTGCTGCAACAGGCTTTGCACGCTCGGTGTACCCGAGAGGTCGACGCGCACGGCCAAAGTGTTGACGAAGAACCCGATCAGGTCCTCCACCTCGGCGCGCATGCGGTTGGCCACCGGCGTACCGATCACCACGTCGTCCTGACCAGCCAGACGTCCGAGCAGCGCAGCCCATGCGGCCATGACCGTCATGAACAGGCTGCTGCCATGCCGCTGGCTCAACGCCTTGAGGCCACGGGTCAGGTCGGCGTCGAGTACCAGCCCGAGCAACTGACCACTGTAGTCCTGTTGCGCCGGGCGTGGCCGGTCGGTCGGCAAGGTCAGCAAGGCCGGCGCGCCGGCCAGAGTCTGCTGCCAGTACTGGCGCTGTTGCTGCAGCACGTCGCCGCTGAGCCAGTTGCGCTGCCACAGCGCATAATCGGCGTATTGCACCGGCAACGCTGGCAACGGATCCTCGGCGCCTTCGCTGAACGCTGCATAGAGCACGCCCAGTTCTCGGGTCAACACACCAGCGGACCAGCCGTCCGAGACGATGTGGTGCATGGTCACCAGCAACACATGGTCGTCTTCGGCCATGCGCACCAGGCGTCCGCGCACCAGCGGCCCGTTCACCAGATCAAAGCCCTCTTCGGCCTCTTCGGCGGCGATGGCGAGCAGTTGTTGTTCCGCATCCGCCTGCCCGGTCAGCACCTGCAGTTGCAGGCTGAAGCCGATATCGGCCGGGGCGATGCACTGCAGCGGATCCTGGTCCTGCTCCTGGACAAAGGTCGTACGCAATGCCTCGTGGCGCGCAACGATACGGTCCAGCGCCCGCTTCAGGGCGACTTGATCGAGGCTGCCGCGCAGACGCAGACCGGCTGGAATGTGATAAGCCGCACTGCCGCCGTCCAGCTGCGCGAGGAACCACAGGCGTTGCTGGGCAAACGACAGCGGCAAGGACTGATCGCGGGACACCGGCACGATGGGCTGCTGGCTGCTGCCGGCAGCGTGCGCCACTACCTGAGCCAGCGCCGCCAGTTCCGGTTGGGCGAAGATGTCCGCCAGACTCAGCTCGACGCCCATGCGCTGACGCACCTGGGAAATCAGGCGCATTGCCAGCAGCGAGTGCCCGCCCAGTTCGAAGAAGTGGTCATGACGCCCTACTGCTTCCAGGTTGAGCAGGTTCTGCCAGATCTGCGCCAGGGCTTTTTCGCTGGTGCCTTGCGGGGCGACATGTTCACGACTGGCAAAGGCATCGTCCGCCGGGGCCGGCAGGGCCTTGCGATCGAGCTTGCGATTCGGCGTCAGCGGCAGTGCATCAAGCAGCACGAACGCACTTGGCAGCATGTACTCGGCCAGTTGCGGCGCCAGTTCGGCGCGCAGTCTGGCGGCGTCCAGGTTTGTTTGTGGCTGGGCGATCACGTAGGCCACGAGGCGTTTTTCGCCGGGATTGTCTTCCCGGGCGATCACCACCGCTTCCTTGACCCCGGTGCAATTGCCCAGACGGGCTTCGATTTCGCCCAGTTCGATACGGAAACCACGCACTTTGACCTGGAAGTCGTTACGCCCCAGGTACTCGATACGACCGTCGGCCATGTAGCGTGCCAGGTCACCGGTTTTGTACATTCTGGCATCAGGGCTTTCGCTGAACGGATCCGCGAGGAAGCGCTCGGCGTTGACCTTTTCAAGGTTCAGGTAACCGCGTGCCACACCGTCGCCACCGATGAAAATCTCACCGGCCACGCCGTATGGCACTGGCTGCTGGTGTTCGTCGAGCAGGTAGATGCGGGTGTTGGCCATCGGCTTGCCGATGGTCGCGTTACCACTGCCTTCGCTGCCGGCCGCAGCGTCATGGCTGACGTAGGCCGCAGTGCAGGACACCGTCGCTTCGGTCGGCCCGTAAGTGTTGATCAGGCGCGTGTGTGCCGGGCGCACCTCATCCCAGAGCTTGAGTTTCTGTGCCGACAATGCGTCACCGGTGACGTTGATCAGGCGCACCTCGGCCAGGCGTTGTTCAGCAGCCTGCGGCTGGTTGTGCCATTCGGCCACCAACGTGTGCCAGTGCGCAGCGGTCAAGTGCAGAACGGTCGGGTAAATGCCGTGATTTTCAGTGCCTTCACTGCCGAATATCTCGCGGCTTGGCGCCAGGGTGGCACCGGCCAGAAGTGCCGGGAAGATCTCCTCCACCGACAGGTCGAAGTTAAGGGTGTTTTGTTGCAGCACCGTGTCGCTCTGGGACAGGCCGAACAGGCGTGCAGCATCGACGCTGTAGTTGACCAGGCCGCGGTGTTCGATCATCACGCCCTTCGGGTTGCCGGTGGAACCGGAGGTGTAGATCACATACGCCAGGTTGCGCACGCCGAGGGTCGGTACGACCGGGTTGTCATCACACTCGGTGAAGCCCTGGCAATGCTCGTCGTCGAGCAATACCAGCGGCATGGACAGTGCGGGCAACCGCTCCTGCAAGCCGCGCTGGGTGAGCAATGCTGCTGGCTGACTGTCGTTGATCATGTAGGCCAAGCGCTCGGCGGGGTAAGCCGGGTCAAGCGGCACATAGGCAGCACCGGCTTTGAGCACGCCGAGCAGGCCGACTATCATTTTCACCCCACGTTCGACGCAGATCGCCACCCGATCATCAGGGCCGATGCCGAGGCTGATCAGGTGATGAGCCAGACGGTTGGCCTGACGGTTCAAGTCGGCATAGCTCAAGCGCTGCGCCTGGAAAGCCACGGCTATGGCCTCGGGCTGTGCCCGGACCTTTTCTTCGAACAGCTGATGAATCGTGGCGTCTTGCGGGTAAGGCACGTTGGTAGCGTTAAGGTCGATCAGCAGATGCTTACGCTCCACCGCATCAAGCAGTGGCACATGTTCCAGCACCTGGCGGTCATCGGCGACCATGGCGTGCAGCAAGCGCTTCAGGTAGCCCAGATAACGGGCGATGGTGCTTTCATCGAACAACGCGGTGGCGTATTCCAGCGAACCAAGCAGCTGACCCTGCGCTTCGCCGATGTCCAGCGAGAGATCGAACTTGGACAGTGTATGGCCTGCGCTCAGGCTTTCCAGTTGCAGATCGCCGAGGACCAAATCCCCGCCGCTCATGTCCTGCCAGCTGAGCATGGCCTGGAACACCGGGCTGTGTGACAGGCTGCGCACCGGCTTGATCACTTCCACCACTTGTTCGAACGGCAGGTCCTGATGGTCCTGGGCGCCTAAGGTGTTGGTCTTGACCTGCGCCAGCAGAGTCTCTGCCGTGGGCTTGTCGCTGAGGTCGACGCGGATCGCCAGGGTATTGACGAACAGGCCCACCAGCCCTTCGGCTTCACTGCGTGTGCGGTTGGCCACTGGCGTGCCGATGACCACGTCGTCCTGACCGGACAGACGCCCCAGCAGCGCAGCCCAGGCGGCCATGATGGTCATGAACAGGGTGCTGCCGTGACGTTGGCTCAAGGCCTTGAGGCCGCGAGTCAGATCCTCGTCGAAAACGATGGGCAGCACCGCGCCGGCGTAGTCCTGCTGCGCCGGACGTACCCGGTCGGTGGGCAACATCAGCAGCGCCGGAGCGTCTGCCAGGGTTTGCTGCCAGTAGTCGCTTTGTTGCTGCAGCAGATCGCCGCTCAGCCAGCGACGCTGCCACACTGCGTAGTCCAGGTATTGCAGCGTCAGTGGCGCCAGCGGGTCGTCCTGGCCCTGGCTGAATGCCGCATAGAGCGCGGCCAGTTCACGGGTCAGCACGCCAATCGACCAGCCGTCGGAAACGATGTGGTGCATGGTCAGCAACAGGACGTGATGGTCCTCGGCCATACGGATCAGGCGGCCACGGATCAACGGGCCCTGTTCCAGATCGAAGCCTTGCAGCGACTCTTCGCTGGCCAGTGCCTGAAGCTTCTCCTTGGCATCCACCAGCCCTTGCAGATCATGCAGTTGCAGGTTGAAGCCGGCATCCGCCGGGCTGATCCGTTGCAATGGCTGTTCGTCATCGCCCTGAATGAAGGTGGTGCGCAAGCCCTCATGGCGCGCCACGATGCGCTCCAGCGCCCGTTGCATCGCCGCGCGATCCAGCTCGCCACGCAGGCCCAGACCGACAGGCATGTGGTAGGCCGCGCTGGCGCCTTCCATCTTGGCGAGGAACCACAGACGTTGCTGGCCGAACGACAATGGCCAGGCCTGATCGCGTGCCACCGGCACGATATCCGGCAGGATGCTGCGTCCTGCCTGGGCGATGGCCAGCGCCAGTGCACTCAGTTCGGGGTGGGCAAACAACGCGGCCAGGCTCAGTTCGACGCCCAACTGCTGGCGAATCTGCGAAATCAGGCGCATCGCCAGCAATGAATGGCCGCCCAGCTCGAAGAACTGGTCGTGACGGCTGACGCGTTCAAGCTGGAGCAAGTCGCTCCAGATTTGCGCCAGCAGGGTTTCGGTTTCGCCCTGTGGGGCTTCGTAACCACGACGGATCAGTGCATCGGCGTCCGGTGCCGGCAAGGCTTTGCGGTCCAGCTTGCCATTCGGGGTCAGTGGCAGTGCATCGAGCAGTACATAGGCCACCGGGATCATGTAGGCCGGCAATTGCTCCTGCAGCCAGCCGCGCAGGCTGTCGATGTCTACCGAAGCATGGCCTGCGCTCAGGGTGTAATAAGCCACCAGACGCTTGTCGCCCGGTACATCTTCGCGTGCAGCCACCACGGCTTCATGAATGGCCGGGTGTTTGGCCAGGCGTGCATCGATCTCGCCCAGTTCGATGCGGAAGCCGCGGATTTTGACCTGATCGTCGTTACGACCGAGGTATTCGATATTGCCGTCTGGCAGGTAGCGCCCCAGGTCGCCGGTGCGGTACATGCGTGCCGCTGGCTGCGAGCTGAACGGATCTTTGACAAAGCGCTCGGCAGTGAGGTCGTCGCGGTTCAGATAACCCCGCGCCACACCGGCGCCGCCGATGTAGATCTCGCCCGCGACGCCCAGCGGAACAGGCTGTTGCTGTTCATCCAGCAGGTAGAACTGTGTATTGCCGACGGGCTTGCCGATGTGCGGAGCGAAGCCGTCGTCGCGATCCATCGCCACCCAGCTTGAGTAGGTGGTGGTTTCAGATGGGCCGTAGAGATTGCACAGGCGCTGCACGCCGGTTTTCTCGAACAGCGATTCAACCAGGCTTCGTTTCAGCGCTTCACCGGCCACGTTCACGGTGTGCACCGATTCCGGCAGGCCGTTGACTTCCAGCAGCGCTTTCAGCGCCGACGGTACGGTGTTGATCAGGCCGATATCGTGCTCGCCGTGCTGCAGTTCCAGCACGTTCTTGACGACTTCGATGCTGCCGCCCGAGGTCAGCGGCGCGAAGCACTCGTAGACGGCGAGGTCGAAGTTCAGCGAGGTGGAGAACAGCGTTTTATCCAGTGCAGCAGCGTCGAAAGCACTGTGCGCCCAGGTCAGGAAGTTAACGGNATTCTGGACGGATTCGTCCTGCCAATTGCTCAGATCAAGATTGATCACAGGTACCGAAATGTCGGCCAGCAGGCCCTGAGTCGCGGTTTGAACCAGTACTGCAGCCGGAGCGCTGTCCTGTAACATGTAAGCGATGCGTTCTACCGGATACGCTGGATCCAGCGGCACATAGCCGCCACCCGCCTTGAGAATCGCCAGCAAGCCGACGACCATCTCCGCACCGCGCTCTACGCAGATCCCGACGCGGGAATCCGGCTGCACACCCTGCTTGCGCAAGGCGTGGGCCAGGCGGTTGGCCTGCTCGTTAAGCTCGCGATACGTCAGACGCTGCTCGCCGTGGACCACTGCCAGCGCCTGAGGCGTGCGTTCTACCTGTGCTTCGAACATCCCATGGATGGTCTGCTGTTGCGAGTAATCCAGCGCGGTAGCGTTCAGGCCATACACCAGATGCTCACGCTCCGCCGCCGACAGAACCGACAAGCCTGCCAGCGGCACCTCGCCGGACTGCTCCAGTGCGCTGACCACGTTCTCCAGAGTGGTCTGCACATACGCGCAGATGCGTTGCGCATCGATGCAGGCACTGGCTTGAATCGTCAAACTGAAGCCCGTTCCCTCATCGTTTACTGAAAGGGTCAGCGGATAGTTGGTGCGTTCTTCGCCACGCAGGCTTTCAATGCCTTGCCAGGCGTCCAGTGTCTGCTGGTTGGCCTGACCGGCGACATGCCGGTAGTTGAGCAAGGCGCTGAACAGCGGCGTTGAAGCGGACACGCCACTGCAACGCTGTGCCAGTACCAGCGAGGCGTGTTCATGGGCAAGCAGCCCGCTGAGCCTGGCGTGGGTAGCCTTAAGACCGCTGCGCACGCCCTGCTCGCCCAGCGTGACACGCAGCGGCAAGGTATTGATGAACATTCCCAGTGCACGGTCGGACCCGGCGCCGCCCTGCAGGCGACCGAGCAACACGGTGCCGAACACCACCTCCTCTTTGCCTGACACAGCGCCCAGAACACGGGCCCACGCCAGGTGATACAGGCTGGCGGAGCTGACCCCGAACTGACGGGCCTGCAAGCGCAAGCGGCGGCTCAGGTCCATGTCGACCTGTAGGCGCGCTTCCTCGATACCGCGCCCGTCGCCCTGCACGTCCAGCAGGCCGAACGGCAGCGTCGGCTCATCGATGTCACCGAGCATGTCGCGGAAAAACGCTTCGTGCTCCTCGCGGCTCACGCCGAGCATGGCTTGCGCCACGTAATTGCGGTAAGGCACGGACGGTGGCAGAGAGGCCTGCTGCCCGAGCATGTACGACTCGATTTCGCTGCTGAGAGTGCGCAGCGACGTGGCATCGTCCACCAGGTGATGGAACAGCAGCATGCCCAGCCAGCGGTCGTTTTCCGCGTCATGTGCATAGCCGATGCGTAACATCGGCGCCTGACGAATGTCCAGACGCGTGTGACGAGGGTCCAGACGCTTGAGCAGTTGTTCGGCGATGTCGCCATCGGCCGGGTTCAGTACCCACTCATCCATACCCAGAGGCGCTTCACGCCAGATCACTTGCACCGCTGCATCGAGACGCTCCCAAAGCACAGCGGTGCGCAGGATATCGTGCCGGTCGATCACGCCTTGCAGTGCCTGGGCGAAACTGTGCAGACGTTCGAGGCTGTCAAAGGCAAACAGTGCGTATTGCAGATACGGGTCACCCTCGGTCGCGGCAAGGTGGTGATACAAAATCCCTTCCTGCAGCGGCGCCAGGGCGTAGATATCCTGCACGTTGGCCAGACCGCCAGGCACGCTGGACACCACGCGGTCGATATCATCCTGGCTCAGCGCTGCCAGAGGCAGCATGCCCGGGGTGATGCGCTCGCAGTTGGCGGGAATGAGGTTGACGGGTACTTCTACGGCACCCTTGCCGCCCACCGCCGCCGCCAGGGCGGACAGGGTCGGCTGACTGAACAGCACGCGCACATCGGCAACCAGATCGATCTGGCGCATGCGCTCGATCAGTTTAACGGCCAGCAGTGAGTGACCGCCCAGTTCGAAGAAGTTGTCATGCCGACCGACCTGCTCCAGTTGCAGCAGGTCTTGCCAGATCCGCGCAATGGCCATCTCGGTGTCGTTTTCAGGTGCTGCGTAGCCACGACTGGCCAGCGCCGAGCGGTCGGGCACCGGCAACGCCCTGCGATCGAGCTTGCCGTTGGCCGTCAGTGGCAACTCATCGAGTTGCACGTAGGCTGCGGGCACCATGTGCTCCGGCAATGTACTCTGCAGATGCTCGCGCAGGCTTTCGATGTCCAGCAGGCTCTCCGGCTGCTGCGCCGTGACATAGGCCACCAGACGCTTGTCGCCGGGCACATCCTCACGACACAACACAACGGCATCGCGGACGTCAGGACATTCAGCCAGACGCGCTTCGATCTCGCCCAGTTCGATACGGAAACCACGAATCTTCACCTGCTCATCGTTGCGCCCCAGGTATTCAAGGCTACCGTCGGCCAGCCAGCGTCCCAGGTCGCCGGTACGGTACATCCGCGCATCCGCTGCGTGGCTGAACGGGTTGTCGAGGAAACGTTCGGCCGTCAGTGCTTCACGGTTCAGGTAGCCCCGAGCCACACCGGCGCCGCCGACATACAGTTCGCCGACCACACCCACCGGCACCGGCTCGCCGCGGGCATCGAGAACATACAGCTGCAAGTCGGGAATGCGCCTGCCGATCGGGCTGGCGCCAAGACGCTGGGCGTCTTCGGGCTGCAACGGGTAATAAGTCACATGCACCGTGGTTTCGGTGATGCCGTACATATTTACCAGTTGTGTACCGGCGTTCGCTTGCCGGGCGTACCACGGCTTGAGCATCGCCGTTTCCAGCGCTTCACCACCGAAAATAACCTGACGCAGCGAATGTGCCTGAGTGTTCTCAGCCTGGGCAGCAATCAGCTGACGGAACGCACTTGGCGTCTGGTTGAGCACCGTCACCCCGGCACTGCACAAAAGGTTATAGAAGTCTTCGGGCGAACGGCTGACCAGTTGCGGGACGATCAACAGACGGCCGCCGTGCAGCAATGCGCCCCAGATTTCCCAGACCGAGAAGTCGAAGGCGAACGAATGGAACAGCGCCCAGACATCCTGCTGGTTGAAACCGAACCACTCTTCGGTGGCCGAGAACAGCCGCGCAACGTTGCGATGCTCGACCATCACACCTTTGGGCAGACCGGTGGAGCCGGAGGTGTAGATCACATAGGCCAGGTTGGTGGGCATTACCGGCACCTGCGGATTGCAGACGGATTCGCCCTGCAAGTCATCGTCGAGACTGATCACCGGCACTTCCGAGGCTGGCAAGGTGCTCTGCACTGACCGCTGACTCAACAACGCCACTGGTGCGCTGTCACCGAGGGTGTAGGCCAGCCGTTCAAGGGGGTATGCAGGGTCCAGTGGCACGTATCCAGCACCGGATTTGAGAATGCCCAGCAAGCCGATGATCATCGCCGGGCCGCGTTCGACGCAGATCGCCACCCGATCATCCGGACGAACGCCGTGAGCCAGCAGGCGATGGGCAACCTGGTTGGCGCGGGCGTTGAGTTCGCCGTAGCTCAGGGTCTGCTCTTCGAACACCAGCGCCACGGCGTCTGGCTGTTGCGCGGCGCGGGCTTCGAATTGCAGATGAATCGGTGTCTCGCTCGTATAGGCAGTGCCGGGCTGCTTCCACTGTTCAAGCAACTGCTCGCGCTCGCTGTCCGGCAGTATCGCAATGGCGTGCAACGGGGTCTGCGGTGCCTGCTCCAGCGCGTTGACCAGATTGCTCAAGGTTTGCTGCATGTAGGCGCAGATACGTGCGCCGTCGATCAGCGGTACGGTCTGTACGGTCAACAGGAAGTCTTCGCCCCGGTCATCGACGTTGAGGGTCAATGGATAGTTGGTGCGTTCTTCATCGCCCAGCGCCAGGGCGTGCATGCCATTCCAGGCCGTCAGCGTCTCATCGGTCACAGCAACGCTGGTGTGGCGATAGTTGAGCAGCGCGCTGAACAACGGAGCCGGTGCGACCACGCCGCTGCAACGCTGGGCCAGCGCCAGAGACGCGTGTTCATGCCCGAGCAATGCGGTCAGCCGTCGGTGCGTGGCCTTGACCCCGTCACGCACGCCTTGGTCGCCCAGACTCACACGCAGCGGCAAGGTGTTGATAAACACGCCCAGCGCCCGTTCTGAGCCTTCACCACCTTGCATCCGGCCCAGCAGCACGGTGCCGAACACTACGTCGTCACGCCCCGAGGCCTTGCTCAACAGCTGCGCCCAGGCCAGGTGGACCAGGCTCGCGGCACTTACGCCCAGTTGACGGGCCTGAGCGCGCAAACGACGGCTGAGCTCCAGATCCACCGCCAGACAGCCTTCTTCGATGTCATGACCGTCACCTTGCACCTCTTGCAAACCAAACGGCAGCGTCGCCTCGTCAACGTCACTCAACATGTCGCGGAAGAACGCCTCATGTTCCTCCTGACTCATGCCCAGGCGAACCTGAGCGATGTAATTGCGATATGGCACCGTCAAGCCCAGTTGAGCACCCTGCCCCAGCAGGCAGGCCTGCATCTCATGGCGCACTACTTCCAGCGTGGTATGGTCCATGACCAGATGATGGAACTGCAGCCAGCCCAGCCAGCGCTGGTTTGGCTCATCCCAGGCATGTACAAGACGCATCATCGGCGCCCGACGAATGTCCAGACGCTGGTGGCGGGAGTCGAAACGCTGGTGCAACTGTGTCGCGACGTCGCCGCCTTGCGGGTCCGGGTCAAAGCTTTCACGCATCAGCAACGCCTGACGCCAGACCACTTGCATCGGTTCGTCCAGCCCCTCCCAGACCAGTGCGGTGCGCAAAATGTCATGGCGCTGGATAACGAACTGCAAGGCGCGGGCAAAGTCGTCGACATGCTCCTGGCTGTCGAAGGCGAACAGCGATTGCAGCAAATACGGATCTCCGCGCTCAGCGCTGAGGTGGTGATAGAGGATGCCTTCCTGCAACGGCGACAGCGGGTAGATGTCCTGCACATTCGCCACGCCGCCCGGCACGCTGGCGACCACCTGATCGATCTGCGCCTGGGTCAGGTCGGCCAGCGGCAGCAGGTCCGGGGTGATGTGTTCGCAGTGCTCGGTAATCAGATTGGCGGGCACCACGATTTCCGTGCCGCCGCCAACTGCTGCTGCCAGCGCCGCCAGCGTCGGCTGACCGAACAGCACGCGTACGTCCGAGCTCAAGCCCGACTGACGCATACGCCCGATCAGGCTGACGGCCAGCAGCGAATGACCGCCCAGCTCGAAGAAGTTGTCGTGACGACCGACCTGAGCAACGCCCAGCAGGTCTTGCCAGATAGCCGCGATCTGCGTTTCGGTTTCGCCTTGTGGGGCTTCATAACCACGGCTGATCAGTGCATCGGCTTCCGGTGCCGGCAAGGCCTTGCGGTCCAGCTTGCCGTTTGGCGTCAGTGGCAGTGCATCGAGCAGCACATAGGCCACCGGGATCATGTAGGCCGGCAATTGCTCCTGCAGCCAGCCGCGCAGGCTGTCGATGTCCGCCGAGGTGTGCCCGGACGCCAAGGTGTAATAAGCCACCAGACGCTTGTCGCCGGGAATGTCTTCGCGGGCAGTGACCACCGCTTCGTGGACCGCCGGGTGTTTGGCCAGGCGTGCATCGATCTCGCCGAGCTCGATGCGGAAGCCGCGGATTTTCACTTGATCGTCGTTACGGCCCAGATATTCGATATTGCCGTCTGGCAGGTAGCGGCCAAGATCGCCGGTGCGGTACATGCGTGCAGCCGGGTTTTGGCTGAACGGGTCTTTGAGGAAGCGCTCGGCGGTCAGGTCGTCGCGGTTCAGATAACCGCGCGTCACACCTGCACCGCCGATGTAGATTTCACCCGCGACACCCAGTGGCACAGGCTGTTGCTGTTCATCCAGCAGGTAGAACTGCGTATTGCCCACTGGTTTGCCGATGTGCGCAGCGAAACCGTGTTCGCGGTCCATCGCCACCCAGCTTGAGTAGGTAGTGGTTTCAGACGGGCCATAGAGGTTGCACAGGCGCTGCACGCCGGTGTTCTCGAACAGCGACTCAACCAGACTGCGCTTCAGCGCTTCACCGGCCACGTTCACGGTGTGCACCGATTCCGGCAGCCCATCCACGTCCAGCAGTGCCTTAAGCGCTGACGGCACGGTGTTGATCAGGCCGATATCGTGTTCGCCGTATTGCAGTTCAAGGACGTTTTTCACCACGTTGATGCTGCCGCCCGACGTCAGCGGCGCAAAGCACTCGTAGACCGCGAGGTCGAAGTTCAGCGAAGTGGAGAACAGGGTTTTTTCCAGTGCAGAGCCGTCAAAAGCCGTGTGTGCCCAGCTCAGGAAGTTGACGGTGTTGCGGTGTTCGATCATCACGCCTTTCGGCAGGCCGGTGGAGCCGGATGTGTAGATCAGGTACGCCAGATGCGCTGAAGTCAGCCCTGGCACCTGCGGATTCTGGACGGATTCGTCCTGCCAATTGCTCAGATCAAGATTGATCACAGGCACCGAAACGTCGGCCAACAGGCCCTGAGTCGCGGTTTGAGCCAGCACGGCCGCCGGAGCGCTGTCCTGCAACATGTAGGCAATACGTTCCGCTGGATAAGCCGGGTCGAGCGGCACGTAACCGCCGCCCGCCTTGAGGACCGCCAGCAAACCCACGACCATCGCGGCGCCACGTTCAACACAGATTCCGACGCGAGAATCCGGCTGCACGCCCTGCTTAATCAACGCATGAGCCAGGCGGTTGGCCTGCTGGTTGAGCTCGCGATACGTCAGGCGCTGTTCGCCGTGAACCACTGCCACCCCTTCCGGCGTGCGCTCGACCTGGGCTTCGAACATCCCGTGAATGGTCTGCTGCTGCGGGTAATCCAGTGCGGTGTCGTTGAACGCCACCAGCAACTGCTCGCGCTCGACAACTGGCAGGATCGACAAACCTTGCAATGACGTTTCTGGCGTCTGCTCCAGCGCCATCAACAGGTTTTCCAGCGCCGTGTGCATGTAGCCGCACACCCGTTGCGCGCCGATTGACGAAACCACCAACGCCGTCAGGCTGAACCCTTCGCCCAGATCGTCGACGTTCAAGGTCAGTGGGTAGTTGGTGCGTTCTTCACCGCTGAGGACCGCGATGCCCTGCCAGGCCTGCATGGCCTGGTCGGACACACTGCCGACCCCACTGTGGCGATAGTTGAGCAGTGCGCTGAACAAGGGCGCCGGCGCGGCAACACCGCTGCAACGCTGGGCCAACGCCAGTGAGGCATGTTCGTGACCGAGCAATGCAGTCAGGCGCTTATGAGTGGCCTTGACCCCGTCACGCACACCCTGCTCACCCACTGAAACCCGCAGCGGCAAGGTGTTGATGAACATCCCCAAGGCTCGCTCGGCACCTTCGCCACCCTGCATCCGGCCCATCAGTACAGTGCCGAACACCACATCCTGCCTGTTTGACACCTTGCCCAGCACCTGAGCCCAGGCCAGATGCACCAGGCTCGCGGCACTCACCCCTTGCTGGCGGGCTTGAGCACGCAGGCGCAGGTTGAGTTGAGGGTCAAGCGCCAGGCTGGCTTCCTCGATGTCACGCCCTTCACCCTGCACATCCTGCAAACCGAACGGCAGCGTCGGCTCGTCGATGTCGCCGAGCATGTCGCGGAAAAACGCTTCGTGATCGGCCTGGCTGACACCCAGGCGTGCCTGGGCCACATAGTTGCGATACGGCACGGGTACCGACGCCGCCAAAGTGTCGGCCTCGCCTGCCAGCCATGCCTGCATTTCATGCTTCACCACTTCCAGCGCGACGTGGTCCAGCGCCATGTGATGGAACAGCAGCATCGCGCAGATGCGCTGGTTGAGCGGGTCTTCGGCATAGGCCACACGCATCAAAGGTGCCTGGCCGATGTTCAGGCGGTAGTGACGCGGGTCAAAGCGGCTGTGCAGTTGCGCACCGATATCGCCGTCAGCCGGATCAAGCTCAAGTGCATCAAGGTGCAACTGTGCCTGACGCCAGACCACTTGCACCGGTGACTCCAGACCGTCCCATACCACGCTGGTGCGCAGAATGTCGTGACGGTCGATGACCATTTGCAACGCTTGAACGAAGGCGTTCAGGCGCTCGCGGTTATCAAAGGCGAACTGCGTCTGTAACACATAGGGGTCACCGATTTCGGCGGCCAGATGGTGATAAAGAATGCCTGCCTGCAACGGCGCCAGCGGGTAGATGTCCTGCACATTGGTCACGCCACCCGGCACGGTTGCGACGACTTGATCGATCTGCGCCTGGGTCAGGTTGGCCAATGGCAGCAGCTCAGGCGTAATGCGTTGGCAGTCCTCGCTGATCAGGTTGGCGGGCACCACGATCTCGGTGCCACCGCCCACGGCTGCGGCCAGTGCAGCCAGGGTCGGCTGGCTGAACAGTACGCGTACATCGGCGCTGAGGCCCAACTGGCGCATACGCCCGGTCAGGCTGACCGCCAGCAGCGAGTGACCGCCGAGTTCGAAGAAGTGGTCATGACGCCCGACCTCCTCGACGCCCAGTAGGTCTTGCCAGATAAGCGCGATCTGCTCCTCGATTTCGCCTTGGGGAGCTTCGTAGCCGCGGCTGATCAGCGCATCACCGTCCGGGGCTGGCAGCGCCTTGCGATCCAGCTTGCCGTTCGAGGTCAGTGGCATCGCTTCAAGCAGCACATAAATGGCCGGAACCATGTATTCAGGCAACACTTGCTGCAGGTGACTGCGCAGGGTTTCGATATCGACAGCAGCGTGCTCGGCAGACTGCGTGTAGTAAGCCACCAGACGTTTGTCGCCGGGTATGTCTTCGCGAGCAGTGACCACCGCTTCATGGACCGCCGGGTGTTTAGCCAGGGCGGCCTCGATTTCGCCGATTTCGATACGCAAGCCGCGGATCTTCACCTGAAAGTCATTACGGCCCAGGTATTCCAGCGCGCCATTGGTCAGCCAGCGACCGACGTCGCCGGTTTTGTACAGGCGTGCCTGCGGGGCGTCGGAAAACGGGTCGGCGATGAAACGCTCGGCACTCAGCTCCGGCTGGTTCAGGTAACCCCGCGCCACGCCGATGCCGCCAATGTGCAGCTCACCGGCCACGCCCATTGGTTGCAGCTGGCCCAAGGCATCGAGTACGTGCATCTGAATGTTCGCAATCGGACGGCCGATGGGCACGCTGTCGCCCGGATCCGTCGGACGGCATTCCCAGGCAGTAACGTCGATGGCCGCTTCGGTCGGGCCATACAGGTTGTGCAGTTCAACGCCCTTGAGCTGTTGCTCGAAACGGCGCTGCAGCGCACGAGGCAAGGCCTCGCCACTGCACAGCACGCGGCGCAGTTGCGGGAAGTCGCGGGTTGAGCGGTGTTCCAGAAACACATCGAGCATCGAGGGCACGAAGTGCAGCAGGGTAATGCCTGCGTCACTCATCACCTGCGCCAGATAGTCCGGATCCTGATGGCCACCGGGACGGGCCATGACCAGTTCGGCACCGGTCAGCAGTGGCAGGAAAAACTCCCACACCGACACGTCGAAGCCGAACGGGGTCTTTTGCAGTATGCGATCCTGACTGTTCACCTGATAGGCGTCGCGGGCCCAAAGCAGGCGGTTGACCACGCCCAGGTGTTCGTTCATCACGCCTTTGGGCGTGCCGGTGGAACCGGAGGTGTAGAGCACGTAGGCCAGGTGATTCGGCTGCAGGCCCAGGGCCTTGGCATCCGGGTTGACGCTCGGCTGCCTGGCCAGTTGCGCACGGTCATCGTGGCCATCGAGCACCAGCACCGGAAGATCCGAGGCCGGCAGGTTGTCGCTCAGGTCCCGAGTGGTCAGCACTGCCTGCGGTGAGCTGTCCTCGAGCATATACGCCTGGCGGGCGCTGGGCAGGTCAGGGTCGATCGGTACATAGGCGCCACCGGCCTTGAGAATACCCAACAGCGCCACGACCATTTCCGGGCCGCGACGCAGGCTGACCGCGACCCGCGTATCAGGCTCCACGCCCAGCTCGATCAGGCGATGGGCGAGCTGGTTCGCCTGCTGGTTGAGTTCGGCGTAAGTGAGCAACGGCCCGCTGTCGCCACGTACGGCGCAGGCATCCGGACGCTGGGCGGCCTGTTGTTCGATCAGTTGGTGGATCAGTACATCACGCGGATAAGGGTGGGCTGTGTCGTTGAAGCCCGTCAGCAACAGCTCGCGCTCATCGTCCGGCAGTATCGACAGGCTGTTCAGCGCTGCCTGCGGCGTGTGTTCCAGTGCGTCCACCAGGCTGCGCAGTGCAACCTGCATGTACTCGCCGATGCGCGTGGCACTGATTTGCTGGACGGCCTGAATGGTGAGCATGAAGTCATCGCCCAGGTCATCGACGTTCAGGCACAACGGATAGTTGGTGCGTTCCTCCATACTCAGGGTCTGAATGCCCTGCCAGGCTGACAATGTTTCGCTCGAGGCCGCACCACCGTTGCTGTGGCGGTAGTTGAGCAAGGTGCTGAACAGCGGCAGCGAACTCGGCACGCCGCTGCAGCTCTGGGCCAGCGACAGTGAGGCATGCTCATGCCCCAGCAGCGCCGACAGGCGCTGGTGAGTGACCTTGACCGCCGCCAGAGCGCTCTGGCTGCCGACGCTGATGCGCAGCGGCAAGGTGTTGATGAACATGCCCAGCGCCCGGTCGGCACCATTGCCGCCCTGCATCCGGCCCATCAGTACGGTACCGAATACCACTTCTTCACGGCCCGAAACCCGACCTGCCACCTGAGCCCATGCCAGGTGCGCCAGACTGGCAGCGCTAACCCCCAACTGCCGCGCAATACTGCGTATACGGCTGCTCAGCTGGCTGTCGAGCACCTGATGCACTTCCTCGATACCACTGCCATCGCCCTGCACGTCCTGTATGCCGTAAGCCAGGGTCGGTTCGTCGATGTCGCCGAGCATGTCGCGGAAAAACGCTTCGTGCTCGGCCTGGCTGATACCCAGACGCGCCTGGGCCACATGGTTGCGATAAGGCACCGGGGCCGGCAATTGCTCGATCTGCCCCTGCAGGCTGGCCTGCATTTCCTCCACCACCACTTCCAGCGAGGTGTGATCCAGCGCCAGATGGTGGAACAGCAACATGCCGACCAAACGCTGGTGGGTGTTGTCCTCGGCGTAGGCGATGCGCATCAGCGGCGCCTGGCCGATGTCCAGGCGATAGTGACGCGGGTCAAAACGCTCGCGCAGTCGTGTCAGCACGTCACCGTCGAGTGGATCGATGGTCACTTCTTCCAGGCTCAGTTTCGCGTTGCGCCATACCACCTGTACCGGCTGTTCAAGCCCTTCCCAGACCACACTGGTGCGCAGGATATCGTGGCGTTCGACCACGCTCTGCAAGGCCGCGGCGAAACCGGCCAGGCACTCGCGATCATCGAAGGCGAAGAGCATCTGCAAGACGTAGGGGTCACCTTCATCCGCGGCCAGGTGGTGATAGAGAATGCCTTCCTGCAAGGGGGCCAGAGCGTAGATGTCCTGGATGTTGGCCAGGCCGCCCGGCACGCTCGCCACAACGCGATCAATCCCTGCCTGATCCAGATCAGCCAGCGGCAGCATGTCCGGGGTAATACGCTCGCAGCCCTGTACGATCAGGTTATCCGGCACCTGTACTTCTGTGTACCCGCCCACCGCCGCGGCGAGTGCGGCCAGGGTCGGCTGGCTGAACAGCACGCGCACGTCAGCCGAGAGGTCGATCTGGCGCATGCGCTCGATCAGTTTGACGGCCAGCAAGGAATGCCCGCCCAGCTCGAAGAAATGATCGTGGCGGCCAACCTGTGGCACTTGCAGCAGAGACTGCCAGATCTGTGCGATGGCGATCTCGACGTCGCCCTCTGGCGGCGCGTATTCGCGCATTGCCAGCGCCTGAGCATCCGGTGCAGGCAACGCCTTTTGGTCGAGCTTGCCGTTGGCGGTCAGCGGGAAGCTGTCCAGGGCTACAAAAGCACTGGGCACCATGTAGTCGGCCAGGGACAGCAGCAACTGCGCACGCAAGTCAGCCGCCACGATTTCGTGGCCGGGCGCAGCGATCACATAGGCCACCAGGCGCTTGTCGCCCGGTTGATCTTCGCGGACCAGCACCAGCGCTTCGCGGACCGTGTTGCAGGCGGCCAGCACGGCTTGAATTTCGCCCAGCTCGATACGGAAACCACGGATCTTCACCTGGTCGTCGTTGCGGCCCAGGTAGTCGAGACTGCCATCGGCCATCCAGCGACCCAGGTCGCCGGTTCGGTACAGGCGCGCCTGAGGCTCCTTGCTGAACGGATTCGCCAGGAAACGCTCGGCCGTCAGCGCTTCACGGTTCAAGTAGCCCCGCGCAACGCCGGCGCCGCCGACATACAGCTCGCCGACCACACCCACCGGCACCGGCTCGCGGCGTGCATCAAGTACATACAACTGCAAATCGGGAATGCGCACACCAATAGGGCTCACGCCTGAACGCTGAGCATCTGCCGCCACCAGAGGGTGATAGGTCACATGCACCGTGGTTTCGGTGATGCCATACATGTTCACCAACTGCGTACCCGCGTTGATCACCCTGGCGTACCACGGCTTGAGCATCCCGGTGTCCAGCGCTTCGCCACCAAAAATCACCTGGCGCAAGGAGTGCCGCTGATCGCTCTCGCCCTGGGCATTGAGCAACTGGCGGAATGCACTCGGGGTCTGGTTGAGCACCGTCACTCCGGCGTTGCACAACAATGCGTAGCAGTCTTGCGGGGAGCGGCTGACCAGTTGCGGCACTATCAACAAACGCCCGCCGTGCAACAGCGCGCCCCAGATTTCCCAGACCGAGAAGTCGAAAGCGAATGAATGGAACAAGGCCCAGACATCCTGCTCGTTGAAGCCAAACCAGCTCTGGGTGGCCGAGAACAGCCGGGCCACGTTGCGGTGCTCGACCATTACGCCCTTGGGCAGGCCGGTCGAACCGGAGGTGTAGATAACGTAAGCCAGGTGGCGCGGGCTGAGCCCGGTCAGTTGTGGATTGTGACCCGGTTGTGCCTGCAACGCCGGACTGTGCAGATCTACGCGTGGGCCATCGAACGAGCCTAGCAATGCCAGCCCCGCAGCATCGGCCAGCACCGCCATCGGCGCGCTGTCCTGCAACTGATAGGCGATACGCTCGGCCGGATAGGCCGGGTCAATCGGCACGTAACCCGCACCGGCCTTGAGCACCCCGAGCAGGCCGACAATCATTTCCAGGCTGCGCTCGACACAGATCGCCACCCGGTCATCCGGCTGCACGCCAAGGCCCAGCAGGTAGTGGGCTACCTGGTTGGCGCGGGTGTTCAGCTCGGCATAGGTCAGGGTGCGCTCTTCATAGTCCAGGGCCACGGCATTCGGCTGCGCCACCACCCAGGCTTCGAAGGTACGGTGAATCAAGGCGTCGTCGGCCTGCAGCGCATGCGGGGTGTTCCAGCTTTCGAGCAGTTGCTGGCGCTCGCTAGCAGGCAGGATATTCAGTGCTCCCAGCGCTGCGTCCGGGGTCTGCTCCAGTGCTTGCACCAGATTTTCCAGCACACAGTGCATGTAGGTACACACACGCTTGGCACCGATCTGCCCTTCGGCCATGACGGTCAGGTTGAAACCTTCGCCCAGGTCATCCACGCATAAGGTCAGCGGGTAGTTGGTGCGTTCTTCGCCATGCAGCGCCTGAATACCTTCCCAGGCGGCCAGCGCCTGGTCGCTCGCGTCGAGATCACCGGTATGGCGGAAGTTGAGCAGCGAGCTGAACAATGGTGTCGAAGCAGGTACGCCACTGCAACGCTGGGCCAGTACCAGCGAGGCGTGTTCATGGGCCAGCAGCCCGCTGAGTCGTGCGTGAGTGGCTTTCAGACCGCTGCGCACACCCTGCTCGCCCAGCGTGACACGCAGCGGCAAGGTATTGATGAACATTCCCAGCGCCCGGTCGGACCCGGCGCCGCCTTGCAGGCGACCGAGCAACACGGTGCCGAACACCACGTCCTCTTTGCCTGATACAGCGCCCAGCACACGGGCCCAGGCCAGGTGATACAGGCTGGCTGAGCTGACTCCGAGTTGGCGGGCCTGCACGCGCAGGCGTCGGCTCAGGTCGACGTCGACCAACTGGCGCACTTCTTCGATACCACGTCCGTCGCCCTGCACGTCCTGCAGACCGAACGGCAGCGTCGGTTCATCGATGTCACCCAGCATGTCGCGGAAAAACGCCTCGTGCTCCTCGCGGCTGACGCCGAGCATGGCCTGGGCCACGTAGTTGCGATAAGGCACGGACGGCGGCAGCGAGGCTTGCTGACCGAGCATGTGCGCCTCGATTTCGCTGCTCAGTATGCGCAATGACGTGGCATCGTCGACCAGGTGGTGGAACAACAGCATGCCCAGCCAGCGGTTGTTCGCCGCGTCCTGTGCGTAGCCGATGCGCAGCATCGGCGCCTGACGGATGTCCAGGCGCGTGTTACGCGGGTCCAGGCGCTTGAGCAATTGTTCGGTGATATCGCCATCGGCCGGGTCCAGCACCTGTTCATCCAGACCCAGAGTCGCTTCACGCCAGACCACTTGCACAGGGGAATCGAGACGCTCCCAAAGCACCGCGGTGCGCAGGATATCGTGCCGGGCGATCACGCCTTGCAGGGCCTCGGCGAAGCTGTACAGACGCTCGATATTGTCAAAGGCAAACAGTGCGTATTGAAGGTATGGATCACCTTCGGCCGCAGCAAGGTGGTGATACAAAATCCCCTCCTGCAATGGCGCCAGCGCGTAGATGTCCTGCACGTTGGCCAGACCGCCGGGCACGCTGGCTACTACACGATCTATGTCGTCCTGGCTCAGTGACACCAATGGCAGCATGTCGGGGGTGATGCGCTCGCAGTTGGCGGGAATAAGGTTGCCGGGCACTTCTACTGCACTTTTGCCACCCACCGCTGCCGCCAGGGCAGACAGGGTCGGCTGGCTGAACAGTACGCGTACATCGGCAACCAGATCGATCTGGCGCATGCGCTCGATCAATTTCACGGCCAGCAGCGAGTGACCGCCCAGTTCGAAGAAATGGTCATGCCGGCCGACCTGCTCCAGCTGGAGCAGGTCTTGCCAGATCCGTGCAATGGCCATCTCGGTGTCGCCTTCGGGCGCTTCATAGCCACGACTGGCCACCGCCGAACGGTCGGGCGCTGGCAGGGCTTTGCGGTCGAGTTTGCCGTTGGCCGTCAGTGGAAAAGCTTCAAGGCTGACAAAGGCGCTCGGCAGCATGTACTCGGCCAGCGACAGGCGCAGTTGCTCGCGCAAGTGGGTGGCGTCCAGTTCGGCGCCCGCGGTACCGATGACATAGGCCACCAGACGCTTGTCGCCCGGTTCGTCCTCACGGACCAGCACCATGGCATCCTGTACACCGTCACACGCGACGAGTTGTGCTTCTATTTCGCCCAACTCGATGCGGAAGCCGCGAATCTTGACCTGTTCGTCGTTCCGTCCCAGGTACTCAAGGCTGCCATCGGCCAGCCAGCGGCCCAGGTCACCGGTGCGGTACAGGCGCGCACCCGGCGCCGTGTTGAACGGGTTATCGATGAAACGCTCGGCCGTCAGTGCTTCACGGTTCAGGTAGCCACGTGCCACACCGGCACCGCCGACGTACAACTCGCCGACCACGCCGACCGGCACCGGCTCGCCGCGGGCATCAAGAACATACAGCTGCAAGTCGGGGATGCGCCTGCCGATGGGGCTGGCGCCAAGACGCTGGGCGTCTTCGGGCTGCAACGGGTAATAGGTCACATGCACCGTGGTTTCGGTGATGCCGTACATATTTACCAGTTGTGTACCGGCGTTCGCTTGCCGGGCATACCACGGCTTGAGCATCGCCGTTTCCAGCGCTTCTCCACCGAAAATCACCTGGCGCAGCGAATGCGCCTGCTCGTTCTCGCCCTGTGCGGCAATCAGCTGGCGGAACGCACTCGGTGTCTGGTTGAGCACCGTGACCCCGGCACTGCACAGCAGGTCGTGGAAGTCTCGAGGTGAACGGCTGACCAGTTGCGGCACGATCAGCAGACGTCCGCCGTGCAGCAGCGCGCCCCAGATTTCCCAGACCGAGAAGTCGAAGGCGAACGAGTGGAACAGCGCCCACACATCCTGCTCGCCGAATCCGAACCAGTCTTGAGTGGCCGAGAACAGCCGCGCAACGTTGCGATGCTCGACCATCACGCCTTTGGGCAGACCGGTCGAGCCGGAGGTGTAGATGACGTAGGCCAGGCTCGCAGCCGTCAGCCCCGACACCTCTGGATTGCAGACGGATTCGTCCTGCAAGTCGGCATCGTCAAGGCTAATGATGGGGACTTCCGTCACTGGCAAGGCTTGCTGCACTGACTGTTGACTCAGCAACGCCACCGGCGTGCTGTCGCCGAGGGTATAGGCCAGACGCTCAAGCGGGTAAGCCGGGTCCAGTGGCACGTAACCAGCGCCGGACTTGAGGATACCCAGCAAGCCGATGATCATCGCCGGGCCACGTTCTACGCAGATCGCCACGCGATCATCCGGGCGCACACCCAATGCCAGCAAGCGATGCGCGACCTGGTTGGCACGCGCGTTGAGTTCGCCGTAGCTCAGGGTCTGCTCTTCGAACATCAGCGCGACGGCGTCTGGCCGTTCTGCAGCGCGGGCTTCGAATTGCTGGTGGATAGGCACGTCATTTGCGTAGTGCTTGCCAGACTCGTTCCACTGCTCGAGCAACTGTTTCCGTTCGCTGGGCGGCAGTATCGAAATGGCGTGCAGTGGAGTTTGCGGCGCCTGTTCCAGCGCATCGACCAGCCCTTCTGCTGCCAACTGCAGATAGTCGCAAAGACGCTGCGCGCCTATGCTCGCCGCCACCAGCGCAGTGAACAGGAAGCCTTCGCCCATATCGTCGACATTGACGGTCAATGGGTAGTTGGTGCGTTCTTCATCGTCCAGCGCCAGCGATTGCATGCCATTCCAGGCGGTGAGCGCTTCATCGGTCACGGCAACACTGCTGTGACGATAGTTGAGCAAGGCGCTGAACAACGGCGCCGGTGCAACTACGCCGCTGCAACGCTGGGCCAGCGCCAGCGACGCGTGCTCATGCCCGAGTAGCCCGGTCAACCGCCGATGCGTGGCCTTGACCCCGTCACGCACGGCCTGTTCGCCCAGGTCCACCCGCAGCGGCAAGGTGTTAATGAACATGCCAAGGGCTCGTTCGGCGCCCTCGCCGCTCTGCATCCGGCCCATCAATACGGTGCCGAACACTACGTGTTCACGTCCGCTGAGGCGACCCAGCATTTGCGCGAACGCCAGATGGAGCAGGCTCGCCGCGCTGACCCCAAGCTGCCGCGCCTGAACTCTCAGGCGCTGGCTCAAACCGCTGTCCAGCATCAGACGGGCCTGATCGATAGCGTTACCGTCGCCTTGTACATCGTGCAGGTCGAACGGCAGCGTCGGCTCGTCGATGTCGCCAAGCATGTCCTTGAAGAACAGCTCGTGGTCGCGTTCGTTAAGGCCCAGTCGGGCCTGAGCGACATAGTTGCGGTAAGGAATGGAGTCGCCAAGCTGATCGGCCTGACCGAGCAGGCAGACCTGCATCTCATAGCGCACCTGATCCAGCGCGGTGTGGTCAAGGATCATGTGGTGAAACATCAAGGTCGCCAGCCAGCGCTGGTTGACGGTGTCCAACGCACACACCAGACGCATCAAGGGGGCCTGACGGATGTCCAGGCGTATCTGGCGTGGGTCCAGACGCTCTTGCAACTGACGGGATATATCACCAAGGCCAGGGTTGAGCTGAACTTCTTCTACGCTGATCTCGACATGGCGCCAGACCACCTGCAACGGCTCGTCGAGGCTTTCCCAGTGCATGGAGGTGCGCAGGATGTCATGGCGGTTGATGACCGTTTGCAGCGTTTGAGCAAAGGTATCCAGGTGAGTGCGGCTGTCAAAGGCGAACTGCGCCTGCAATACATAGGGGTCGCCCTGCTCGGCGCTGATGTGGTGATAGAGAATGCCCGCCTGCAAGGGGGCCAGCGGGTAGATGTCCTGTACGTTCGCCGCGCCGCCAGGCACGCCAGCGACCACTTGATCGATCTGCACCTGGGTCAGGTTGATCAGCGGCAGCATGTCCGGGGTGATTTTCTGGCAGTCGGCTGGAATGCGGTTGGCCGGGATCACCAGCTCGTCGACCGCGCCTGCCGCCGCAGCCAGTGCCGCGAGGGTCGGCTGGCTGAACAGCGTACGCACGTTGGTACTCAGGCCAGCCTGGCGCATACGTTCAATCAGGCTCACCGCCAGCAGCGAATGGCCGCCCAGTTCAAAGAAGTGGTCGTGGCGACCGACACGCTCGATGTTGAGCAAGTCGCTCCAGATCTTCGCCAGAGTGATTTCGGCTGTGCCTTGTGGCGCCTCGTAGCCGCCACGGATCAGTGCATCACCGTCCGGTGCGGGCAGGGCCTTGCGGTCGAGTTTGCCGTTCGGGGTCAGCGGCATTGCATCGAGCAGCACATAGGCCGCCGGGATCATGTGGGCCGGCAGTTGTTCCTGCAGCCAGCCGCGCAGGCTGTCGATGTCCACTGAAGCATGCCCTGCGCTCAGGGTGTAATAAGCCACCAGACGCTTGTCGCCGGGAATGTCTTCACGGGCAGTGACCACCGCTTCGTGGACCGCCGGGTGCTTGGTCAGACGCGCATCGATCTCGCCCAGTTCGATGCGGAAGCCACGGATTTTCACCTGATCGTCGTTACGACCCAGGTATTCAATATTGCCGTCTGGCAAATAACGGCCAAGGTCGCCGGTGCGGTACATACGTGCTGCTGGCTGCTGACTGAACGGATCCGTAAGGAAGCGCTCGGCAGTGAGTTCGTCACGGTTCAGATAACCGCGCGCCACACCGGCACCGCCAATGTAGATTTCACCCGCGACGCCCAGCGGAACAGGCTGTTGCTGTTCATCCAGCAGGTAGAACTGCGTATTGCCGACCGGTTTGCCGATGTGCGCAGCGAAGCCGTCTTCGCGATCCATCGCGACCCAGCTTGAATAGGTGGTGGTTTCCGAAGGCCCGTAGAGGTTGCACAGGCGCCGGACGCCGGTTTTCTCGAACAGCGATTCCACCAGGCTGCGTTTCAGCGCTTCACCCGCCACGTTCACGGTATGGACCGACGTCGGCAAGCCATCGACTTCTAGCAAGGCCTTGAGCGCTGACGGTACGGTGTTGATCAGGCCGATATCGTGCTCGCCGTTTTGCAGTTCCAGCACGATCTTGACGACTTCGATACTGCCGCCCGAGGTCAGCGGCGCAAAACACTCGTAGACCGCCAGGTCGAAGTTCAATGAGGTGGAGAACAGCGTTTTTTCCAGTGCCGAAGTGGCGGTCCCGGCGTCGAAAGCGCTATGCGCCCAGGTCAGGAAGTTCACGGTGTTGCGGTGTTCGATCATCACGCCTTTCGGCAGCCCGGTCGAACCCGAGGTGTAGATCAGGTACGCCAGATGCGCAGAAGTCAGCCCCGGCACCTGCGGATTCTGGACGGATTGGTCCTGCCAGTTGCCCAAATCAAGGTTGATGACTGGCACCGAAACGTCGGCCAGCAGCGCCTCGGTTGCCGACTGCGCCAGCACGGCTGCCGGCGCACTGTCCTGCAGCATGTAGGCAATACGTTCCGCTGGATAAGCCGGATCCAGCGGCACGTAACCACCGCCCGCCTTGAGGATCGCCAGCAAACCGACGACCATCTCGGCACTGCGTTCAACACAGATACCGACGCGGGAATCCGGCTGCACGCCCTGCTTGCGCAAGGCATGGGCCAGGCGGTTGGCCTGCTCGTTGAGTTCGCGATACGTCAGGCGCTGTTCGCCGTGAACCACTGCGAGCGCCTGCGGGGTGCGCTCGACCTGTGCTTCGAACAAGCCATGAATGGTCTGCTGCTGCGGGTAAGCCATTGCTGTGTCGTTGAACGCCACCAGCAATTGCGCACGTTCGCCAGCAGGCAGGATCGACAGGCTGTCGAGGGCCGCAGACGGTGACTGCTCAAGCGCATCCACCAGATGTTCCAGCACGGTCTGCATGTAAGCGCAGACCCGTTTGGCACCCACGGCGCCGGTGACCAGTACGTTCAGGTTGAAGCCTTCACCGGAGTCATCGACGTTCAAGGTCAATGGATAGTTGGTGCGTTCTTCGCTGTTCAGCGTATGAATACCCTGCCAGGCCTGGGTCGCCCGCTCGGATACGCTGCCAGGCGCACTATGGCGATAGTTGAGCAGCGAACTGAACAGTGGCGTTGGCGCGGGAATGCCGCTGCAACGCTGAGCCAGCGCCAGTGAAGCATGCTCATGACCCAGCAAGGCAGTCAGACGTTTATGAGTGGCCTTGACCCCGTCCCGCACGCTTTTCCCGCTCACCGAAACCCGCAGCGGCAAGGTGTTGATGAACATCCCCAATGCACGCTCGGCGCCTTCCCCGGCCTGCATCCGGCCCATCAGCACGGTGCCGAACACCACGTCCTGCCTGTTTGAAACCGAGCTCAATACCTGAGCCCAGGCCAGGTGCAGCAGACTGGCGGTGCTCACCCCCTGTTGTCGGGCCTGAGCGCGCAGTCTCAGGTTCAACCGAGGGGCCAGCGCAAGGTTGGCTTCCTCGATATCAAGGCCATCGCCCTGCACATTGATCAGACCGAACGGCAGCGTCGGCTCGTCTACATCACCGAGCATGTCGCGGAAAAACGCTTCGTGATCGGCCTGGCTGACGCCCAGGCGTGCCTGGGCCACATAATTGCGGTATGGCACCGGTGTCGACAGATTTTGAGCTTCGCCCAGCAACCAGGCCTGCATTTCATGCTGTACCACGGCCATCGCCATGTTATCGAGGACCATGTGATGGAACAGCAACATCGCGCAGATCCGCTGATTCAGCGGGTCTTCGGCATAGGCCAGGCGCATCAGCGGTGCCTGAGTGACATCAAGGCGGTGGTGACGCGGGTCGAAGCGGTCGTGCAGTTGCGCGCTGACATCACCGGCTGCCGGGTCGAGTTGCAACATCTCAAGAGGCAATTGTGCGTGGCGCCAGACCACCTGCACGGGTGAGTCCAGACCTTTCCAGACGACACCGGTGCGCAGAATGTCGTGACGATCGATAACCGTCTGCAAAGCCTGGACGAAGGCGTCCAGGCACGCGCGGTCATCAAAGGCGAAATGCGCCTGCAGCACATAGGGATCGCCCTGCTCGGCGGCGATGTGGTGATAGAGAATGCCTTCCTGCAACGGTGCCAGTGGGTAGATGTCCTGCACATTCGCCACGCCGCCCGGTACTGTGGCGACCACCTGATCGATCTGCGTTTGGGTCAGGCTGGCCAGTGGCAGCAGATCGGGCGTAATACGTTGGCAATCCTCGGTGATCAGATTGGCCGGCACCACGATGTCCGTGCTACCGCCAACTGCAGCAGCCAGTGCGGCCAGGGTTGGCTGGCTGAACAGCACGCGCACATCGGCGCTCAGGCCCAATTGGCGCATACGCCCGATCAGGCTCACCGCCAGCAGCGAGTGACCGCCCAGTTCGAAGAAGTTGTCGTGACGACCGATCCGGGCCACGCCCAGCAAGTCTTGCCAGATGGCAGCAAGCTGCGTTTCGGTCTCACCTTGTGGCGCTTCATAGCCACGACTGCTCAGTGCCTCAACGTCCGGCGCCGGCAGGGCCTTGCGGTCGAGCTTGCCATTCGGTGTCAGAGGCATGGCCTCCAGCAGCACGTAAATGGCCGGAACCATGTACTCGGGCAGCTTTTCCTGCAAATGGCTGCGCAGGTTGTCGATGTCCACCGAGGTGTGCCCGGACACCAGGGTGTAATAAGCCACCAGACGCTTGTCGCCGGGAATGTCTTCGCGGGCAGTGACCACGGCTTCGTGGACCGCCGGGTGTTTGGCCAGACGCGCATCGATCTCGCCGAGCTCGATACGGAAGCCGCGGATTTTCACCTGATCGTCGTTACGGCCGAGGTATTCGATATTGCCGTCTGGCAGGTAGCGGCCCAGGTCGCCGGTGCGGTACATGCGTGCCGCCGGCTGCTGGCTGAACGGGTCCAGCAGGAAGCGTTCGGCGGTCAGGTCGTCACGGTTCAGGTAGCCACGGGCCACACCGGCACCGCCAATGTAGATTTCACCCGCAACACCCAGTGGCACGGGCTGTTGCTGCTCATCCAGCAAGTAGAACCGGGTGTTGCCGACCGGTTTGCCGATGTGCGCAGCAAAACCGTCTTCGCGATCCATCGCCACCCAGCTCGAGTAGGTGGTGGTTTCCGAAGGACCGTAGAGGTTGCACAGGCGCTGCACGCCGGTTCTTTCGAATAGATCTTCCACCAGGCTGCGCTTGAGCGCTTCACCGGCCACGTTCACGGTGTGCACCGATTCCGGCAGGCCGTTGACTTCCAGCAGCGCTTTAAGCGCCGACGGTACGGTGTTGATCAGGCCGATATCGTGTTCGCCGTGCTGCAGTTCAAGAACGTTTTTGACGACTTCGATGCTGCCGCCCGAGGTCAGCGGCGCGAAGCACTCGTAGACCGCAAGGTCAAAGTTCAGCGAGGTGGAGAACAGCGTTTTTTCCAGCGCCGAGGCGTCGAAAGCGGTGTGCGCCCAGGTCAGGAAGTTCACGGTGTTGCGGTGTTCGATCATCACGCCTTTCGGCAGACCGGTCGAACCTGAGGTGTAGATCAGGTACGCCAGATTCGCTGAAGTCAGCCCTGGCACCTGCGGATTCTGGACGGATTCGTCCTGCCAATTGCTCAGATCCAGATTGATGACAGGTACCGAAACGTCGGCCAGCAGGCCTTGAGTAGCGGTTTGAGCCAGTACTGCGGCCGGAGCGCTATCCTGCAACATGTAGGCAATACGTTCCGCTGGATAAGCCGGGTCGAGCGGCACGTAACCGCCGCCCGCCTTGAGGATCGCCAGCAAGCCGACGACCATATCCGCACCGCGCTCAACGCAGATGCCGACGCGGGAATCCGGCTGCACGCCCTGCTTGATCAACGCATGCGCCAGACGGTTGGCCTGCTGGTCAAGCTCGCGATACGTCAGACGCTGCTCGCCGTGGACTACTGCCAGCGCCTGAGGCGTGCGCTCGACCTGCGCTTCGAACATACCGTGAATGGTCTGTTCATGCGGGTAATCCAGCGCGGTGTCGTTGAAACCCACCAGCAACTGCTCACGTTCGACAGCCGGCAGGATCGACAAGCCTTGTAACGACGCTTGTGGCATTAGCTCAAGCGCGTCCACCAGATGCTCCAGAGCCGTGTGCATGTAGCCACACACGCGCTGCGCACCGATCGCGTTCGTCGCCAGCGCAGCCAGTTTGAAGCCGTCACCCAAATCATCGACGTTCAACGTCAATGGATAGTTGGTGCGCTCTTCACTGCTCAGGGCATGAATACCCTGCCAGGCCTGTACGGCACGTTCTGACACGCTGCCAACCGCACTGTGGCGGTAGTTGAGCAGTGCGCTGAACAGTGGCGTCGGTGCGGCAACCCCGCTGCAACGCTGAGCCAGCGCCAGCGATGCATGTTCGTGAGCGAGCAACGCAGTGAGTTGCGCGTGTGTCGCCTTGACCCCGGCGCGTACACCCTGCCCGCCCACGGCGACCCGCAGCGGCAAGGTGTTGATGAACATCCCCAGTGCCCGGTCGGCGCCTTCGCCGGCCTGCATACGGCCCAGCAGTACGGTGCCGAACACCACATCGCGACGATCGGAAACCTTGCCCAGCACCTGGGCCCAGGCCAGGTGCACCAGACTCGCGGCACTCACCCCTTGTTGTCGGGCCTGAGCACGCAGGCGCAGGTTCAGCTGGCTATCCACGGCAAGGACGGCTTCTTCTATATCACGCCCGTCGCCCTGCACATCCTGCAGGCCGAACGGCAGCGTCGGCTCGTCGATATCACCCAGCATGTCGCGGAAAAACACTTCATGATCAGCCTGGCTGACACCCAGCCGCGCCTGAGCCACGTAGTTGCGGTATGGCACTGGCGCCGACAGGGTTTCGCTCTCGCCGAGCAGCCAGGCTTGCATTTCATGCTGCACCACCTCCATGGCCATATGATCCAGGGCCATATGATGGAACAGCAGCATCGCGGTGATTCGCTGATTGAGCGGATCCTCGGCGTAGACCAGGCGCATCAGTGGCGCCTGAGTCATATCGAGGCAGTAGTGACGCGGGTCGAAGCGGCTATGCAGTTGCGCGCCGATCTCACCGTCTGCCGGGTCAAGCTCAAGCCCTTCAAGGTGCAACTGCGCTTCGCGCCAGACCACTTGCACAGGTGAGTCCAGACCACCCCAGACCACCCCGGTACGCAGAATGTCATGACGGTCGATAACCATCTGCAAAGCCTGAACGAAGGCGTCCAGGCGCTCGCGGTTATCAAAGGCGAACTGGCTCTGCAACACATAGGGGTCGCCGACCTCGGCTGCCATGTGGTGATAAAGAATGCCTTCCTGCAACGGCGCCAGCGCGTAGATATCCTGAACATTCGCCACGCCACCGGGCACGCTGGCCACCACCTGGTCGATCTGCACCTGGGTCAGACTTGCCAGCGGCAACAGCTCTGGAGTGATGCGCTCGCAGCCTTGGCCAATCAGGTTGGCCGGTACATTGATTTCACGGCCTGCGCCGACGGCGGCGGCCAGTGCGGCCAACGTGGGCTGGCTGAACAGCACGCGTACATCGGCGCTCAGCCCCGCCAGGCGCATACGCTCGATCAGGCTGACGGCCAGCAGCGAGTGCCCGCCCAGCTCAAAGAAGTGATCGTGACGACCGACGCGCTCAACGTTGAGCAATTCGGACCACAAGCGCGCCAGGGTGATTTCCACTTCACCCTCGGGTGCCTCGAATTCGCGGCTGGCGTAGGCGTCGGCGTCCGGTACCGGCAAGGCCCGGCGATCAAGCTTGCCGTTGGCGGTCAGCGGGAAAGAGTCCAGCACCATAAAGGCGCTTGGCACCATGTATTCGGCCAGAGACGCCGCCAGTTCGCGGCGCAGTTCGACCGCTGACAAGGCGCTGTTTTCTTCGCCGACCACGTACGCCACCAGGCGTTTGTGTGCAGATTCGTCCTGGCGGGCCAGCACCACGGCTTCTCTGACGCCGGGGCACTCGACCAGACGCGCTTCGATTTCACCCAGTTCGATACGGAAACCACGGATTTTCACCTGGTCGTCGTTACGGCCCAGATACTCGACAATCCCGTCTGCGTTCCAGCGACCAAGGTCGCCAGTGCGGTACAGCAGGGCTCCAGCGTCGTCGCTGAAAGGGTTGGCGACAAACTGTGTGGCGTTCAGCTCCGGACGGTTCAAGTAACCCTTGGCCACGCCCTGTCCGCCGATATACAGCTCCCCCGCCACTCCGACCGCTACCGGTTGGCGCAAGGTATCGAGCACATAGACCTGACTGTTGCCAATCGGCCGGCCGATGGGTATACCGCCGCTGCCGACCGAGGTGATCTCATGGGTCGTGGAAAAGGTCGTCGCTTCGGTCGGGCCGTAGCCGTTGAGCAGGTGTTGCGGTGCGCCTTCTGCCAGTACCCGGGCGATTACTGCCGGGTCCAGCACGTCCCCCCCGACGATCAGGTAGCGCAACCTGGCGAAGGCCTCCATCAGGCCGCTGGCATATTGATGAAACAGGCCCGCGGTCATCCACAGCACGCTGACCGACTGAGACAGCAGCAGCGCGCGGAACTCGTCAAGTGACAGCAGCACCGACTGCTCGACCACCACCACGCAGCCGCCATTGAGCAGCGGCGCCCAGACATCCAGGGTGCTGGCGTCGAATGCCGGGTTGGAGGCGAACGCTACACGATCCCCGGCATTGAAATCGGCATAACCGTTATTGAGCACCAGACGGCTGACAGCACGGTGCGGCACCAACACGCCTTTGGGCATGCCAGTGGAACCGGAGGTGTACATGATGTAGGCCACCGACTCGGCGGACGCCGAATGTACCGGGTTGGGTGCATCGCTTTGCAGTTCCAGCAAGTCAAGGTCAATCCGCTGAATGCCGTCGGGCAGGTCATGGCGAGACAGCGTCAACACCTGCCGTGCACCACAGTCTTGCAGCATGAACGTTTGACGCTCGGCGGGGGCGTTGATGTCCAGCGGTACATACGCCGCACCGCATTTGATAATCGCCAACTGACCGGCCAGCAGATCAAGGGAGCGCTCCAGCAGCAATGCCACTCGCTCGCCCGGTTGCACACCGAGGTTGACCAGGTGGCGGGCCAGCGCGTTGGCGCGACCGTTCAGCTCCCGGTAGGTCAGGCACTGGTCGTTCTGCACAGCAGCCAGTGCATCAGGCTGCGTCGCCACTTGTTGTTCGAATAGTTCCTGCAGGCTGCTGTTGCGTGGGTAATCGCGTGCCGTGTCATTGAAGTCGTGCAGCACTTGCTGGCGTTCGGCTGCAGAGAGGACTTGCAGACGCTGCAACGGGGTTTGCGGCTGCTGCTCCAGCGCCTCTACCAGCGCGCCGAGTGCCGTCAACATGTACTCGCCGATACGCTGTGCACCGATCTGCGCCAGGGCTTGAACCGTCAGGCTGAAGCCCTGGCCCAGGTCATCCACCGACAGCGTGATCGGATAAGTGCTCTGCTCCTCGCTGCCCAGACTCTGCAAGCCGTTCCAGGCCTGGAGCGCTTCGGCTGAAGCCACCGCTTCGCTGGCACTGTGACGGTAATTGAGCAGCGAATTGAACAACGGCGCCGGTGCGGCAACGCCGCTGCAACGCTGGGCCTGGGCCAGCGACGCATGTTCATGACCGAGCAAGGCAGTCAGCCGTGCATGGGTGGTTCTGACCCCTTCACGCACCGCATGCCCTTCGAGCCTGACCCGCAACGGCAAGGTGTTGATGAACATGCCCAACGCCCGGTCAGCGCCGTCGCCGCCCTGCATCCGGCCCATCAGCACCGTGCCGAAAACCACATCCGATTTACCCGACAGTGCACCCACCACCCGCGCCCAGGCGAGGTGATGCAGACTCGCGGCGCTGACCCCAAGCTGTCGGGCCTGTGTCCGCAGGCGCGCGCTCAATGCGTCATCGACGGGCAGGTGCACATCTTCGATCAGTGAGTCGCCGCCCGGCGTTTCGAGCACGCCGAACGGCAGCGTCGGCTCATCGATGTCGGCCAGCATCTCGCGGAAAAAACCTTCATGAGCATCAGCCCCGACACCCAGTCGGACCTGTGCCACGTAGTTACGATAAGGCACTGCTTCGGGCAAGGCATGGCCTTCGCCGAGCAGAAACGCCTGCATCTCGTGCTTCACCAGGTCCAGCGCAGCGTGGTCAATGGCAATGTGGTGGAACAGCAGGATAGCGACCCAGCGCGCGTTGGCCGGATCTTCAGCGCACACCATGCGCATCAACGGGGCCTGGCGCAGATCGAGGCGGAAATGCCGGGGATCATAGCGTTCGTGCAACTGGGTTTCGATGTCGCCGCCAGCCGCGTCCAGCGTCAGCTCATCCACGCCAAGCGTTGCTTCGCGCAACACCACTTGCACCGGTTCTTCGAGGCCTTCCCAGACCATCGCCGTGCGCAGGATGTCATGGCGTTCGATCACCGCCTGCAGTGCCTGGGCGAAGTCGTCGAGACGTTCGCGGCTTTCGGCCCCGAACAACGCCCGCAACACATAGGGGTCGCCCTGCCCGGCCGTCAGGTGATGATAGAGAATGCCTTCCTGCAGGGGCGCCAGCGGGTAGATGTCCTGCACATTGCCAGCCCCACCCGGTATCGCGTCGACGATTCTGTCAATCGCTTCCTGGCTCAGATTGGCCAGCGGCAGCATGTCGGCAGTAATGCGAAAGGCCGGGCTGAGCCAGTCACCGCCCATTCGAGCCACCAGCGTAAGCAGTTCCGCCTTGTGCACGCTCAGGCTTTCAAGAGTGGCACTGTCCAGCCCCTCGTCGTCACCGAGAATCACCAGATCGTCTTCTTCCTGTTGAAGACGGATAGCGTGCGTGGAAAGAACTGCCATCAATTCGCTGAAGTGCATCGAGTAACCTGCTGTTTATCATTTCGGAGAGGGTCGACGACTCTGGAGCACGGAGTCGCAAACAGTGTTTCGCACGATAAAAACGGAGGGGCTTCGAAACTCGAAGACAGAGCGGGGTCCGGGCGCAGGTATGATGAGAGCCGCAGCAACAAAGGGCTGCGGTCCTTCGATACACACACGAAACTTCCCGTTCGCCGTGCTTCCCACACGCCGCAAAAATTAGAGCATCCATGGGCGACTGTCTGTCGTGGGAAGCTGGGACAAGACTTGAGCGTGACGTCGACGCAGCGATACAGGGGCGTTCAGTCAAACGGATACGGACTGGAAGGTTGCGAACCGACCTTGAGAGGAGGTCTTGAGAAGGGCTTCAAGGTAAAAGGCAACCGTCCGACCGATTACCGATCGGCCGGGCGGTTGCCGTGGTTTCAGATACGGCGTTTGCGATTGAGCATCGGGATTTTCGTCTGTGGCACCTCCACCCGCTTGACCTGCCCCACCGAGGCCGCCACCTGAAGAAGCGTCGGATGACCGAACAGCACTCGCACGTCAGCTTCCAGATCCGCCTGACGCATGCGTTCGATCAGGGTCACCGCCAACAATGAATGCCCGCCCAGTTCGAAGAAATGGTCATGACGCCCGACCTTTTCGACATTGAGCAGCTCCGCCCATAGCGCTGCCAGCTTGATCTCCACCTCACCCACCGGGGCTTCGTAGGCTCGCGAGGCAAATGCGCTGCTGTCCGGTACTGGCAGGGCATTGCGGTCGAGCTTGCCGTTCGGCGTCAACGGCAACGCATCAAGCGGCATATACGCGGCCGGCAGCATGTAGTCCGGCAGCAGCCCTTGCAAGTGCGTGCGCAGACTTCCGCTATCCGTTATCACTGCCGGGTCGGTCGGTGTGAAATACGCCACCAGACGGATTTCGCCCGGCACGTCTTCACGAGCCATGACCACCGCTTCGTGTACCGCTGGGTGTTTGGCCAGACACGCATCGATCTCGCCCAGTTCGATACGAAAACCTCGGATCTTCACCTGATCGTCGTTGCGCCCCAGGTATTCGATATTGCCATCCGGCAAGTAGCGCCCCAGGTCGCCGGTGCGGTACATCCGCGCCCCCGGTGTGAGGCTGAACGGGTCCGTGAGGAAGCGTTCGGCGGTCAGATCATCGCGGTTCAGATAACCGCGGGCTACACCGGCCCCGCCAATATAGATTTCACCTGGCACGCCGCGTGGAACGAGCTGTTGCTGCTCGTCCAGCAGGTAGAACCGGGTGTTGCCCACCGGCCTGCCGATATGCGCAGCGAAGCCGTCTTCGCGATCCATGGCGACCCAGCTTGAGTAGGTGGTGGTTTCAGACGGTCCGTAAAGGTTGCACAGCCGCTGCACGCCGGTTTTTTCGAACAGGTTTTCCACCAGGCTGCGCTTGAGCGCTTCGCCGGCGACGTTTACGGTGTGGACCGACTCTGGCAAACCGTCGATTTCCAGCAGCGCTTTCAGCGCTGACGGCACGGTGTTGACCAGGCCGATATCGTGTTCGCCGTGTTGCAGTTCAAGGACGTTTTTCACCACGTTGATGCTGCCACCCGACGTCAGCGGCGCGAAGCATTCGTAGACTGCGAGGTCGAAGTTCAGCGAGGTGGAGAACAACGTCCTTTCCAGTGCCGAACCGTTGAAAGCATGGTGGGCCCAGGTCAGAAAGTTAACAGTGTTACGGTGCTCGATCATCACGCCTTTCGGCAAGCCGGTCGAACCGGAGGTGTAGATCAGGTACGCCAGATGTGCCGAGCTCAGGCCCTCGACGTCTGGATTCTGTACCGGCTCGTCTTGCCAGGCGCTCTGATCATCAAGGTCGATGGCCTGCACCGAAACGCCTGCCAGCAAATGCCGGGTCGCCGCCTGGACCAGCACCGCCGCTGGCGCGCTGTCCTGCAGGATGTACGAAATCCGCTCCGCCGGATAGGCCGGATCCAGCGGTACATAACCACCCCCCGCCTTGAGAATCGCCAGCAAGCCGACGACCATTTGCGCGCCGCGTTCAACGCAGATCCCGACGCGAGAATCCGGCTGAACGCCCTGCTTGCGCAAGGCATTCGCCAAGCGGTTGGCCTGCTCGTTAAGCTCGCGATACGTAATGCGCTGCTCGCCGTGGATCACTGCCAGCGCTTGCGGAGTACGCTGCACCTGCGCTTCGAACAGCCCATGGATGGTCTGCTCATGCGGATAATCCAGCTCGGTAGCGTTCAGGCCATGCACCAGATGCTCATGCTCTGTTGCCGGCAGAACCGACAAACCGGCCAACGGCACTTCGCCGGACTGTTCCAGCGCGCTGACTAGATTTTCCAGCGCAGTCTGCACATAGGCGCAGACGCGTTGTGCGTCGATGCAGGCAATGGCCTGGACCGTCAGGCTGAAGCCGACACTGTCATCGTTTACTGAAAGGGTCAGCGGATAGTTGGTGCGTTCCTCGCCGTGCAGGTTGTCGATGCCCTGCCAGGCATCGAACGTCTGCTGATTGACCTCGGCGGCGACATGCCGGTAGTTGAGCAAGGCACTGAAAAGTGGCGTCGAAGCGGGTACACCACTGCAACGTTGGGCCAGTACCAGCGAGGCGTGTTCATGGGCCAGCAGCCCGCTGAGTCGTGCGTGAGTGGCTTTCAGACCACTGCGCACGCCCTGCTCGCCCAGCGTGACCCGCAGCGGCAAGGTATTGATGAACATTCCCAGCGCCCGGTCGGACCCGGCGCCGCCTTGCAGGCGACCGAGCAACACGGTGCCGAACACAACGTCCTCTTTGCCCGATACCGCACCCAGCACACGGGCCCAGGCCAGGTGATACAGGCTGGCGGAGCTGACCCCGAGTTGGCGGGCCTGCACGCGCAGGCGTCGGCTCAGGTCGATATCGAGCGACTGGCGCGCTTCCTCGATACCGCGACCATCGCCCTGCACGTCCTGCAGACCGAACGGCAGCGTCGGTTCATGGATGTCACCCAGCATGTCGCGGAAAAATGCTTCGTGTTCCTCGCGGCTGACACCAAGCATGGCCTGGGCCACGTAGTTGCGATAAGGCACGGACGGCGGCAGCGAGGCTTGCTGACCGAGCATGTGCGCCTCGATTTCACTGCTCAGAATGCGCAGCGAGGTGGCATCGTCGACCAGGTGATGGAACAGCAGCATGCCCAGCCAGCGATTGTTCGCCGCGTCCTGTGCATAGCCGATGCGCAGCATCGGCGCCTGACGGATGTCCAGCCGCGTGTTACGCGGGTCCAGGCGCTTGAGCAACTGTTCGGCGATGTCGCCATCGGCCGGGTCCAGCAGCTGTTCATCCAGGCACAGTGGGGCTTCACGCCAGACCACTTGCACCGCTGCATCGAGGCGCTCCCAAAGCACCGCGGTGCGCAGGATATCGTGCCGCGCTATGACACCTTGCAGCGCCTGGGCGAAACTGTGCAGACGCTCGAGGCTGTCAAAGGCAAACAGTGCGTATTGCAGGTATGGATCACCCTCGGCCGCGGCAAGGTGGTGATACAAAATCCCCTCCTGCAACGGCGCCAGCGCGTAGATGTCCTGCACGTTGGCCAGACCGCCGGGCACGCTGGACACCACACGGTCGATGTCTTCCTGGCTCAGTGAGACCAGTGGCAGCATGTCGGGGGTGATGCGCTCGCAGTTGGCGGGAATAAGGTTGGCGGGTACCTCGACGGCCTCCTTGCCGCCCACCGCTGCCGCCAGGGCAGACAGGGTCGGCTGGCTGAACAGCACGCGCACGTCGGCAACCAGATCGATCTGGCGCATGCGCTCGATCAATTTCACGGCCAGCAGCGAGTGACCGCCCAGTTCAAAGAAGTGATCATGCCGACCGACCTGCTCCAGTTGCAGCAGGTCTTGCCAGATCCGCGCAATGGCCATCTCGGTGTCGCCCTCGGGCGCTTCGTAGCCACGACTGGCCAGCGCCGAGCGGTCGGGCGCTGGCAGGGCTTTGCGGTCGAGTTTGCCGTTGGTGGTCAGCGGTAGTGCATTGAGCTGCACGTAGGCTGCCGGCACCATGTACTGCGGCAATGTCTCTTGCAAATGCTCGCGCAGGGTTTCGATGTCCAGCAGGCTTTCCGGGTGCAGCGTCGTGACATAGGCCACCAGACGCTTGTCTCCGGGCACGTCCTCACGACACAACACAACGGCATCGCGGACGTCAGGATATTCAGCCAGACGCGCTTCGATTTCACCCAGCTCGATGCGGAAGCCGCGAATCTTGACCTGTTCGTCGTTACGCCCCAGGTACTCCAGGGTGCCGTCGGCCAGCCAGCGCCCCAGGTCGCCGGTGCGATACAGGCGCGTGCCCGGCACCGTACTGAACGGGTTATCTAGAAAACGCTCGGCCGTCAGTGCCTCACGGTTCAGGTAGCCGCGCGCCACACCGGCCCCGCCCACGTACAGCTCGCCGACTACGCCGACCGGTACCGGTTCGCCACAGGTATCGAGCAGATAAAGCTGCAGGTCCGGGATACGCGTGCCGATCGGGCTGGCGCCGACGCGCTGGGCATCTTCAGGCTGCAATGGGTAATAGGTCACATGCACGGTCGTTTCGGTGATGCCGTACATGTTTACCAACTGTGTAGCAGCATTCACGTTGCGGGCGTACCACGGCTTGAGCATCGCTGTTTCCAGCGCTTCACCGCCGAAAATCACCTGGCGCAGCGAATGCGCCTGCTCGTTCTCGCCCTGGGCAGTAATCAGTTGACGGAACGCACTCGGCGTCTGGTTGAGCACCGTCACTGCGGTGCTGCACAGCAGGGTGTAGAAGTCTTCGGGTGAACGGCTGACCAGCTGCGGCACAATCAGCAGACGTCCGCCATGCAGCAACGCGCCCCAGATTTCCCAGACCGAAAAGTCGAAGGCGAACGAGTGGAACAGCGCCCACACGTCCTGTTCATTGAAACCGAACCAGTCTTCGGTGGCCGAGAACAGCCTTGCAACGTTGCGATGCTCGACCATCACGCCTTTGGGCAGGCCAGTGGAGCCGGAGGTGTAGATCACGTAGGCCAGGTCGTCGGGCTTGACCGAAATCTGCGGATTGTCGACGGATTCGTCCTGCAAACCGGCATCGTCGAGATAGATCACCGGCACTTGCGACACCGGCAACGCTTGCTGCACTGACTGCTGGCTCAATAATGCCACCGGTGTGCTGTCACCGAGGGTGTAGGCCAGGCGCTCAGGGGGATAAGCCGGGTCCAGTGGCACGTAACCAGCGCCGGATTTGAGGATGCCCAGCAAGCCGATAATCATCGCCGGGTCACGTTCCACGCAGATCGCCACGCGATCATCCGGGCGCACACCCAACGCCAGCAAGCGATGAGCGACCTGGTTGGCACGTGCGTTGAGCTCGCCGTAGCTCAGGGTCTGCGCTTCGAACACCAGTGCTACGGCGTCCGGCCGTTCTGCGGCATGGGCTTCGAACTGCTGGTGGATCGGTGTGTCATTCGCGTAGTGCTGGCCAGGCTCGTTCCACTGTTCGAGCAACTGGGTACGCTCTTTGCGCGGCAGTATCGAAATGGCGTGCAGTGGAGTTTGCGGCGCCTGTTCCAGTGCATCGACCAGACTGTTCAGGGTTTGCTGCATATAGGCGCAGATCCGTGCGGCCTCGATCAGAGGCACAGTCTGGACCGTCAACAGGAAGTCTTCGCTCTGGTCATCGACGTTCAGGGTCAGCGGATAGTTGGTGCGTTCTTCATCGCCCAGCGATTGCATGCCATTCCAGGCCGTCAGCGCCTCATCGGTCACGGCAACGCTGCTGTGGCGATAGTTGAGCAAGGCGCTGAACAACGGCGCCGGTGCGACCACGCCGCTGCAACGCTGGGCCAGTGCCAGCGAGGCGTGCTCATGGCCGAGTAACGCGGTCAGTTTGTCATGCACCTCCCTGACACTTTCACAGACACTGCGACTGCCCAGCGTCACACGCAGCGGCAAGGTGTTGATAAACATCCCCAGCGCCCGATCGGCGCCGTCGCCGCCTTGCATCCGGCCCAGCAGCACGGTGCCGAACACTACGTCGTCACGGCCCGAGACCTGACCCAGCAATCGCGCCCAGGCCAGGTGGACCAGGCTCGCGGCACTCACTCCCAGTTGACGGGCCTGGACCCGCAAGCGGCGGCTGAGGTCTGCACCTACCGCCAGTTGGTCCTCTTCGATGCCATGGCCGTCACCGTGCACCTGCTGCAAACCGAACGGCAGCGTCGGCTCGTCGACGTCGCCCAGCATGTCGCTGAAGAATACTTCATGCTCGTCCTGGCTCACGCCCAGTCGTGCCTGGGCGACATAGTTGCGATACGGAACCGCCGCGCCCAGTTGCGCCTCCTGCCCCAGCAGGCTGGCCTGCATCTCGTAGCGCACCACGTCCAGCGTGGTGTGGTCCATGACCAGGTGATGGAACTGCAGCAACGCCAGCCAGCGCTGGTTTGGCTCGTCCCAGGCATGAATCAAACGCATCATCGGCGCCTGACGAATGTCCAGGCGATGGTGCCTGGCGTCGAAACGCTGGTGCAACTGTGCCGCCATGTCGCTACCGTGCGGGTCGGCATCGAAGCTTTCGCGCGTCAGCAACGCCTGACGCCAGACCACTTGCATCGGTTCGTCCAGGCCCTCCCAGACCAGTGCGGTGCGCAGGATGTCATGACGCTGGATCACGAACTGCAAGGCGCGGGCAAAATCGTCGACATGTTCCTGGCTGTCGAAGCTGAACAGCGATTGCAGTAAATACGGATCACCGCGTTCAGCGCTGAGGTGGTGATAGAGGATACCTTCCTGCAGCGGCGCCAGCGGGTAGATGTCCTGCACGTTGGCGACGCCACCGGGTACCGTGGCAACGATCCGGTCGATGGCGACCTGATCGAGGTTTGCCAGCGGCACCATGTCCGGTGTAATCCGCTGACAGTCCGCTGTAATGCCATTGGCCGGGACGTGAATTTCACGACCGCTACCCACCGCCGCCGCCAGTGCGGCCAGGGTCGGCTGACTGAACAGCGCACGCACGTCGGCACTCAGGCCGACCTGACGCATACGCTCGATGAGCATCACCGCCAGCAGCGAATGGCCGCCCAGTTCGAAGAAGTGATCATACCGACCGACCCGTTCGACCGTCAGTACGTCCGCCCAGATCGCTGCCAGCAGGGTCTCGACTTCGCCTTGCGGGGCTTCATAACCACGATTGATCAGCGATTGCGCATCCGGCGCCGGCAGCGCCTTGCGATCGAGCTTGCCGTTGGCAGTCAGCGGCAGCGCATCGAGCTGCACGTAGGCTGCCGGCACCATGTAGTCCGGCAACGTGCCTTGCAGGTGGTTGCGCAGGTGTTCGATGTCGACAGGCTGCTGCGCTGTGACATAAGCCACCAGACGCTTGTCGCCGGGCACATCCTGACGGCACAGCACCACGGCTTCACGAACAGCGGCGTGTTCGGCCAGGCGCGCTTCGATTTCACCCAGTTCAACGCGGAAACCGCGGATTTTGACCTGATCGTCGTTGCGACCCAGGTACTCCAGATTGCCGTCGGCGCGCCAGCGAACCAGGTCGCCCGTGCGGTACATCAGCGCATCGATCTGTTCACTGAACGGATCGACGACAAACTGCGTAGCGCTCAACTCATCCCGATTCAAATAGCCCTTGGCAACGCCCTGCCCGCCGATATACAGCTCGCCGGGTACGCCCAACGGCACTGGCTGGCCTTGGCTGTCGAGCACATACAGACGAGTGTTGCCCACCGGTTTGCCGATAGGGATCGAGCCATTGTCGACCGACACAATCTCGTAGGTGGCGGAGAATGTCGTGGCTTCTGTC
>NZ_JAGPYR010000018.1:0-127126 GCF_020312125.1 Pseudomonas sp. P135 | reverse complement strand
CAATACGAGCAGAACTGGCAAAGGCAACAACCTTAGATACTCAACCCCGACGCCGGGTTAAGGGATACGTTTCTCGGGGGCAAGGTCAGATAGCCACGCATTATGGGAAGGGAAATGATTAACGCAGAGAGGGGCAGGACGTACGGAATCGCCTCGCGCTCCCTACGCAATGAAGCGTCATCCATAGCGTAGGCAATGCGAATGTAAGGGAAGGCCAAAAGCGCTTCCATGCACCACTGCCACATCCGCGTCGTCGAGCAGCGCCTGCGCGACATCTTTGTCGGTGTGCAGTACTCGGCCGGTATCAAGAGGCCCGTCTTTGACTCAAGTCAGTTCAAGGATCTTGATCTGGATTGCAGGCATGGCCAAACCGGGAAAGGTAACCAAGGTTCATCAAGAGCATTCATCACAAGTAGCATCGGTATCCGCTATCCAGTGATTTTGAAAGGGCCCATGGATCATCATGGGCCCTTTCAAAAAACCACGGTAATCGTCAGTGCCTCAGATCCTGGCAGCCTGCGATTTGATGCAGCCCCTCAGTCCGGTGCGTTCTTCGATCTCACCCGAGCCGCTGATGTAACCATAGCGGGACAGGTTGGGCATTAGCGTCGCTGCGATGAACGTGATGGTTACTACGGCCGCGACGTAGAAGAAGAAATACTCCTCAATACCCTGCGACCGAAGCGACAAGGCGACGTATTCGGCGGTGCCACCGAATGCCGCGTTGCCGACGGCATAAGGAAAGCCCACACCCAATGCACGTACCGCTGGCGGGAACAGTTCAGCTTTGACGATACCGGCAATCGGGGTGTAGAGCGACGCGATTGCCAGGCCGCCAAATACCAGCAGGAACGCTGTAAATGGACTGCTGACTGATTGCAGTGAATAGAGCAGGGGGATCACCAGTAGCATGGCCAACCCGGAAAACAACAACATATGGACCTTGATTCCGATTCGGTCGGCGAGCAGACCAAAGAGTGGCTGACAAAACATGAAACCGACCAGGGCGGCCGTCATGATGAAGCTCACCGTTTCCGGACTAAACCCCGCAGAGATCACCAGAAATTTCTGCATGTAGGTGGTGAAGGTGTAGAAGTAAAGTGAACCGCCAATGGTAAACGCGACCACCAGTGCCACTGCGCGTTTGTGTTTGAACATGCCACGTAGCGAGCCGGCATCTTTGCGGTTCATTTCTTTTTTTGTGGCGGTTTCATGCATCGCGCGACGCAAATACACGACTACGATAGAACTAAAGGCGCCGATGAAAAAAGGAATTCTCCAGCCCCATTCCCGCAATTCCTCGCCGGTAAGGGTTTGTTGAAGTATGACCACGGTCATCAGGGCGAGGAGTTGGCCTGCGATGATGGTGAAGTACTGGAATGATCCATAGAAACAACGACGCCCAGGTGTCGCGATTTCACTGATGTAGGTGGCGCCGGTGCCGTACTCCGCGCCGACTGACAGACCCTGAATCAGCCTGGCAACGACAAGCAAAACTGGCGCCGCCACACCGATGGTTTCATAGGTCGGCATGACGGCAATCAACAAGGAACCGGCGCACATCATGAACACCGAGATAATCATCGATACCTTGCGGCCGCGGGTATCAGCAATCCAGCCAAAAATCCAACCGCCGAGCGGCCGCATGAAAAAGCCGACGGCGAAGACGCCGGCGGTTGCGAGCAACTGACTGGTGGTGTCGCCTTTGGGGAAAAACGAGCTCGCAAAATAGATGGCGGTATAGGCGTAAATGAAAAAGTCGTACCACTCCACCAGATTGCCCGAGCAGGCACCCATGATGGCTCTGACACGATTCGGACTTTTCATCTGATCGGACTTTTCAGTGTGGCGTGTTGAGTCGCTGGTTGATGCAGACATTTTGTTCACCCTTGTTTCAAGGCGAGACGATACGAGGCCCACGCTGATGCGTGTCCGACGTTGCTAGCTCGATGGGTTGATGTGCTTAACGCAAGTGCTGTGACCCTTCGACGACCAAGGCACATGAAGCGGGGGGGCGTATATGAGAGGTCAGCTGTTCGCTGACTGTATAAGGCGGGTCGGTCAGGTAACGGGAAAGGTAGTAAATCATGGCGGCAAGCCCTCGAATCTTATTCTTGTAGTCAGTCGATCGCTCTTGGCGTCGACGTTGATTGCACGCTACCGCAGAGTGACGAGGGTAATAAGCCGTCAGCCAGGTCTAACTGATATACCGAAATTCTATAGCTTGTCTTGCAGCCCCTGCGGGCTGGGGGATACAGCCGGCTATAAAGCCATTAGGTCCCATGCGACGCGGGCCCTGTGGCATTTCAGGAAACGCTAATGCGTTTACACTCATACTACTTCGACGCATTTCGCGCCGAGCCCGACTTTGACTGGCCTGGTAATGGATGTCGTTCAACTCAAAACCTTGATTCATGTGGCCGAGCTAGGCAGTCTCAGCAAGGCCTCAGACCGGCTTCACATCGCACAACCGGCACTCAGCCGACAAATTCGAATGCTAGAAAAAGAACTCGGCACCTACCTGTTTGATCGGCATGGACGAGGCATGGAGATTACCGATGCTGGTCGCGAGGTGCTGGCGCATGCCACTCGAATCATGGAAGAAATGGAATCCATTCGAAGTTCAGTGGTGGGCGGAAAGACCTCTTTTCGGGGAACGGTCGTCATCGGTACGACGCCGACGGTAGCGGAAATTGTCACCGTTCCTTTAGTGCGCAAAATCAAAGAGGCGCATCCGAATCTTGCCGTCAGGTTTTCCTCGGCCTTCAGCGGTTATCTGCTGGATTGGGTTCAGCGTGGCGAATTGGAACTGGCGATTTCTTACGATCCCCAACCCCTGCATACGCTGCGTATCGTGCCGGTGATGATGGAAAACTTGCTGCTGGTCGGACCTGCCAGTGCCAAGCTGCGCCTGGATGTGCCGGTGTCATTCGAGTCTTTGGCCGAGCAGCAGTTGGTGTTGCCAAGCGCCCGCCACAGTCTTCGCGTGATTCTGGATAATTGTGCGCGAGAAGTCGGCATCAAGCTCAAAACCAGCGTTGAAGCTGACTCCTTCGGCGCGATGATTGACCTGGTTCGTAATGGCTTCGGTTTGACAGCTTTGCCACTGGCATCAATTTACGCCCAAATCGAAGCTGGTGTGCTCAGTGCCGCCCCCTTGGTTGACCCTATTCCCATGCGCAAACTTGTTCAGGTTTTTCCTGCCGACAGGCGTGTCAGTCCGGCTGCCAAATTCGTCGGGGATGCCTTCATCGAAATTGCTGCCGACCTGGTCAATCGTAAGATTTGGGCTGGGCACATGCTTTGAGCCAACGGATTCGTTGGCCAGGTGAATCGTTCGTTTAAACGTAATTGCTCAGCTACTCACTCTATCCGCCTTTCTCACCACTGATGACATTGTCTTGAATCAACAAACACGACTGCCTGGCGTATTCGGCATTTTCATTTTGGGGATGCTGCAGGTTCTGGTCTGGGGAGGCTCGTTCTTCCTGATGGCCGTCATGGCCGACTCGATCATGAAAGAAACCGGCTGGGCCAGCCAATGGGTGTATGGCGCACTGTCTCTGAGCATTCTGGTTTCCGCGATGCTGGCGCCGTTGACCAGCCGGCTTATTGCCCAGTATGGCGGTCGCCCTATTCTGGCCAGTAGCGGTCTGGGCGTCGCCATCGGGTTGTTTCTGATGGCCAGTTCGACCTCGTTGCCGATGTTTTTTTTGTCTTGGGCTGTAATAGGTGTCGGTATGGCGCTGGGGTTGTATGAAGCGCTATTCGCCGCTTTAGGCTCTCTCTATGGGGAGCGAGCGGGCAGTGCGATTACGGGCATCACGCTTGTGTCCGGTTTTGCTACAACACTGTCATGGCCCGCGGTTGCGCTGGTCATCGAACACGTTGGTTGGCGCACGACGTGCGTGGCTTATGGAGTGTTATTGGTCATTGTCGTGGCGCCACTTTATCTCTGGGTTCTGGCGAGGGGCACGGGACCACTCATAAAAAGTCAGGTAGCGGGTGGCGAAAGTTTCTCAATCGACCGGCGGATCTACTTGTTGCTTACGCTGATTTTTGCTTTGGGTGCAGTGATCATGACGGCGATGTCGGTCCAGCTGATTTCATTGTTGCAGGGGCAGGGTTACTCGCTTGCAGCCGCCGTCGGACTGAGCGCATTGCTGGGGCCGAGCCAGGTAGGATCACGTGTTTTACAGGTGTTTTCGCGTACGCGACACCCGATCTGGACGACGTTGATCTCCGTGATATTCGTGGCAATTGGTCTGCTGATTGTGACCATCGCACCGGCAATGACTGCCCTGGGGCTGGTGATCTATGGCGCGGGTAATGGTTTGCGGGCGATCGTTCGAGGACTGCTGCCATTGGCCCTCATGTCGCCTACCCATTATGTTTTGCTGATGGGGCGCATGGCTCGGCCTTCGCTCATAGGACAAGCCTTGACCCCCCTTGCAGGCGGTTACCTGTTGCAGGCCTGGGGCGCTGGCGGTGTGCTTGCGGGACTGAGTGTGCTTGCCGTATTGAACGTGCTCTTGGTCTTGCTGCTCATTCGACTGGTATGAAAAAGAACGGCTCTGATTGCCATCCTTCCTGAGGATCCCGGCCGGCATCATTGGCGGTCAGCGACTCGAGTTCTTTATGATGATTTTGGCGATGAAACGGACTCCCCCTACTTTTCCCCCCACAAAAACGCCGGCTCTTGATGGACGTTACTGGACTCACTTAGAGCAGAACACCGCTGGAGCTCAAGTAAATACTCGCTTGGAAAAATCCAGAGTAAAATTTTGGAAGCTTTCAAGAAGTATGAAAAGGGAGATGGGGTGCTAGGGGGCGAGTGTTCGAATCACTCCGTCCCGACCATATTTTTCAATGAGTCAGCCCAATCTGAGAAGATTGGGCTTTTTCATGTGCGTGAGTTTTGAGTGACTCGCTGTCTCTCGATGGTTTTCAACTTTTCCAAAATGTCACAAACGGCCCGTGTGATCATTTTCTGACACCCTCTTTGCTGCCTACATCAGATATCCAGGTCCGAGCACTAGTCCCGTCCTAAACCATCTCATGGATCAATAGGTGATGCCGTCAGGCCCCAGTCAATCCTGTTTCCTTGCTGATCTGACGCTCCCACTTTTCACGCATTGGCGTGAGGTGGCCCCGCCGCTGAGGCTGAGTTAGAGAGGGCTATTGGAGCTTTGCGATTCGGTTCAGCTACTATCGCGTATCGCGCGAATCAATTTACGTATGGATGCACTGATGCTCAACGATTCCGATACCGTGGGAAGTGCTTTCAAGCGTGCCTTTTACCGGGTTGACGGTATAACGATGTATGCGTGTTGGGTGGTATGGGCGGGGATACTGATCTGGGACCTGCTTGGTTCGGGAAGCTCAGGTATCCACACGGTTGTCCTGATTCTGATAAGCCTTTTAAATCCTTTCCTGTTTCTACTGCTTGGTCTTTGGCGCTTACCCGGTTTGCTGACGGCGTTGATTATCATCGGTATCAATATCAGGTTTTTATTCGCTTGGCTTTGGGCCTGACGATCTATGTAAGACGCAGTATTGACGTCTGAAACCTTCTCCCGCACCAACGCTTTACCCGTAGGCCCGCGACACGAGCTCCCACTGGGCACCCACGGTCTCCAAAAAAACAATTTGACATATGTTATTTGTGATCACATATTTGCTTCATAAGAAAGCCAATATGAGTCACTCCCCATGACAGACCGTCCCATCCTCCTGCCGCCCATGCGCCAGGTCTCTCGCGATACCCTCCAGGACCAGGTCTACCGACAGATTCGTGAAGCACTGATGAGCGGGCGCTTTCAGCCGGGTCAGAAGCTGACGATCCGTGGTCTGGCCGAGGCGCTGGGTTCCAGTCCGATGCCGGTGCGCGAGGCGTTGAATCGTCTTAGCGCCGAGAACGCCTTCGAAGTCACCGAAACCGCCCGGCTGCGTGTGCCCATGATAACCCCGGAGCGGTTGCGCGAGATTCGCGACGCGCGGGTGGCGCTGGAAGGTCTGTTGGCCGAGAAAGCGGTGGTTCTGATCAACGACGCCGATCTTGCCGACATCAGCCAGCTTTGCGGGCAGATGCAGAAGGCTGCCGACAGCGTTGATGTCGCCCTCTATCTGTGGACCAACTTTGCCTTTCACCGACGCATTTATGCGGTGGCCAAGGCTGAGCTGATCGTTGCGGCGGTGGAGAATTTCTGGCTGCACATCGGCCCGTGTTTCGCGCTGGTTGCGCCTGACCGGGCGCACCTTCAACGCTCGATGGAAGCACACAACCGTATCGTCGAGGCTCTGGCGGCGCGTGACGGGGCGGCGGCTCGTGCAGCTGTCACCGACGACATCATGCAGGCTGCCGACTCTCTGACGCGCCTGATCGCAAAGAGCGACCGCTCCAGGTCGCGTGTCTCGGGAGTGAAAAAAGCATGAGTGTTCTCAATCGGCTGGTTCCCTATGCAGGGCTGCGCGTCCTGATTTCCGGCGGTGCAGCCGGGATTGGTGAGGTGTTGGCGGCGGCTTACCTGGAAGCGGGGGCAAAGGTACACGTGTGCGATGTCAGCGAGGCGGCCATTGCGGCATTCCTCGATCGCCATCCAGGCAGCGTCGCCACCCACGCAGACGTCGCTGATCCGGCGCAGATCGAAGCGGTATTCAGGGTGCAGCGGGCACGCTTCGATGGTCTTGATGTGCTGATCAACAACGCCGGGATCGCCGGTCCGACGGCAGGGATCGATGCCATTAGCGAAGAAGAGTGGCAGCGCACCATCGACATCAATCTCACCGGGCAGTACCGCTTCGCTCATCACGCTGTGCCGTTGCTCAAGGCCTCACCCAACGCTCACCTGATCCATATCGCCTCCGTCGCCGGTCGCCTGGGCTATGCCTGGCGCACCCCGTATGCCGCGACCAAGTGGGCGATTGTCGGGCTGATGAAGTCGCTGGCGTCCGAGTTGGGTGAAAGTGATATCCGCGTCAATGCCTTGCTGCCCGGTATCGTCGAAGGCCCGCGCATGGATGGAGTGATCCGGGCCCGTGCGCAACAAATGAACGTGCCGGAGGAGGAGATGCGCGAGGAGTACCTGAAAAAGATCTCGCTCAAGCGCATGGTCACCGCCGAAGACGTCGCCGCGATGGCGCTCTTTTTATGCTCGCCGGCCGCCCGCAACGTAACGGGGCAGGCCATCAGTGTGGATGGCAACGTCGAGTACCTCTGAGGATTCGCCCGATAGCAACGATGACCGGACCTCGTCCGAGTCATGTTCCACATCAGACTTCTCGCCAACAACAAGAATGGAGAATGCTCATGCCCAAAAAACGTCCGGTCATCATTACCTGCGCCGTAACGGGTGCAATTCACACGCCGTCGATGTCGCCTCATTTGCCGATCACGCCGCAGGAAATCGCCGATGCAGCCATCGGTGCCGCCGAGGCCGGGGCCTCGATCGTTCATTTGCACGCCCGCGACCCGCAGGACGGAAGGCCCAGTCAGGATGTCGACCTGTTTCGGCAGTTCCTGCCGCAGATCAAGGCCAAGAGCGACGTGGTGATCAATATCACCACGGGCGGCGCGCCGACCATGGGCGTGGAAGAGCGCTTGCAACCGGTGGCGCAGCTCAAGCCGGAACTGGCCTCGTTGAACATGGGGTCAATGAACTTCGGTCTGTATGAAATGCTGGATCGCTACAGCGAATTCAAGCACGACTGGGAGCGGCCCTATCTGGCCGAGAGCGACGACCGGATTTTCCGCAACACCTTCCGCGACATCGCGCACATTCTCAATACCTGTGCCGAGAACCGTACACGCTTTGAAATTGAATGCTATGACATCGGCCATCTGTATACCGCAGCACACTTCCTGCAGCGTGGGTTGCTCAAGGCGCCGATTTTCATCCAGTCTGTATTCGGTTTGCGCGGCGGGATCGGCGGGCACCCTGAAGACCTGGCGCACATGCGCCGTACGGCTGACCGCCTGTTTGGCGATGCCTATCAATGGTCGATCCTGGGTGCCGGTCGCAATCAGATTCCGCTGGGCACCATGGGCCTGTCGATGGGCAGCCATGTACGGGTCGGTCTGGAGGATTCGCTGTGGGACGGGCCGGGCAAACTGGCGGCGTCCAATGCCGATCAGGTCAAGCGTATCCGCACGGTGATCGAAGCGCTGGGCGGGCAGGTGGCAACGCCGGACGAAGCCCGTGAAATGCTCGATCTGAAGGGGCAGGACAAGGTTGATTTCTAGTCGCCGCAAAAATGTGTCATCTCAATAACAACAAGACAGAGGTGAAAAATGCGTATCGAAATCGTTGTCGACGTGAAGACTACGCTGGGCGAAGGCCCGGTCTGGGATGTCGAGCAACAGCGCCTGTACTGGATCGATAGCTTCGACGGCCGTGTCCTGCGCTGCACGGACGACGGGCGCGAACTGCGCGCTTGGGAGGTCGGCCAGAAAATCGGTTCCATGGCCTTGCGCAAGCACGGTGACGCGGCGCTTGTGGCGCTGCAGACGGGCATCTATAACCTCGACCTGCCGAGCGGCGATCTGGAGCTGATCGTCGACCCTGAGCCCGGTTTGCCGAACAATCGGCTCAATGATGGCAAGGTCGATCGGCAGGGCCGGTTCATTGTGGGGTCGATGGACACGCAGGAAGATCAGGCCAGCGCGAAGCTGTATCGCCTCGATCCTGACCTGAGCCTGCACACACTGGATGAAGGCATTATCGTGTCCAACGGTCCTTGCTGGAGTCCGGGCGGGGACACCTTTTATTTCGCCGACACCTGGTCCGGGGAGATCTGGACCTACGATTACGACAACGCCAGCGGCGCAGTCGCCAACAGACGCACCTTTGCCAAGGTCGATACCTCAACGGGAGGCGCGGCGGATGGCTGCACCGTGGACGCCGAAGGCTGTCTGTGGCAAGCGCTGGTGTATGCCGGAAAACTGGTGCGTTACACCCCCGACGGCCAGATGGATCGCATCATCGACATGCCCGTGAAAAAAGTGACCAGTCTGACCTTTGGCGGCCCGAATCTGGACACACTGTTTGTCACCTCCATGGCCAAGCCGCCGTTGCCGCGCTTTCCTGACGATGGCCAGCAGCGCGGTGCCTTGTTCGCCATCACCGGGCTGGGCGTGAAAGGCATCGCCGAGCGGCGCTTTGCCAGTTGACCCTTCTACAGACCGAACCTGAACGTTAAGGACGACTGGACCCTTTCTCGCTGGGGCGTGTGTGGCACGCCTGGAGATTTCCCATGCCAAATAACAAGAATGCATCGCTGGGCAAGATTCATCGTTTTTCGTGGGTGTCGTTGCTGGTCTGCTGGATGATCTGGATTTTGAACGCCTATGACCGCGAGATCGTCTTGCGCCTGGGGCCGACGATTTCCAAGCATTTCGACCTGTCTGCAGACCAGTGGGGCACGGTGGCCACGGTTGTCATGCTGGCGCTGGCCGTTCTCGATATTCCCGGCTCCATCTGGAGTGATCGCTACGGCGGAGGGTGGAAGAGGGCGCGCTTTCAGGTGCCGTTGGTACTGGGTTATACCGCGCTGTCCTTTCTGTCGGGCTTCAAGGCATTGAGTGGCAGCCTCGCCAGTTTCATCGCCCTGCGGGTCGGGGTGAATCTGGGCGCTGGCTGGGGCGAGCCGGTCGGCGTCAGCAACACGGCCGAGTGGTGGCCAGTAGAACGTCGTGGTTTTGCCTTGGGCGCGCACCATACCGGTTACCCCATCGGCGCGATGCTCAGCGGCATTGTCGCCAGTTTCGTAATCAGCACCTACGGAGAGGAGAACTGGCGTTATGTGTTCTTCTTCGCCTTCGTGGTAGCACTGCCACTGATGATCTTCTGGGCACGCTACTCGACGGCCGAGCGCATCACCCAACTGTACGTGGACATCGCTGCCAAAGGCATGACCCCACCGGACAGCACGCCGTCGACCAATGTAAAAGGCCAGGTCTGGAAGTCGGTGAAGGCGACGCTGAGTAACCGCAATATCGCCCTGACTGCCGGTAACACCCTGCTTACGCAAGTGGTGTACATGGGCGTCAACATTGTCCTGCCGGCCTACCTGTACAACATCCTCAACCTGTCGCTGGCCGAGTCTGCGGGAATGAGCGTGGTGTTCACACTGACCGGCATCCTCGGGCAACTGATCTGGCCTTCACTGTCGGACATCATCGGTCGGCGCATCACCCTGATCATCTGTGGCATATGGATGGCGGTCAGTGTCGGGGCCTTTTACTTCGCCAACACCATCCTGATCGTCATCGCCGTACAGTTGCTTTTCGGCCTGGTCGCCAATGCCGTCTGGCCCATCTACTACGCGGTCGCCTCCGACTCGGCGCAACCTTCGGCGACCTCCACAGCCAACGGGATCATCACCACGGCGATGTTCATCGGCGGCGGCGTTGCCCCGGTACTGATGGGGACGCTGATTTCCATGGGCGGCGGCTGGACCAGCCTCAGCGGTTATACCGTGTGCTTTTTCGTCATGGCCGGTTGCGCGTTGGGCGGGGCGTTCCTGCAGCTGTTTTCTCACCGTCCCGAAGGATTGGCGGTGCAGGGGAGCGTGTGATGCCGGCATTCTGAAGAAAGTTGCCAGAGTGAGCAGAGTGTCCGATCTCCACCGTCAAGACGCTTGATGACGCGGGGGCCCCTGCGTTGCCGTGAGCGGCGACATCACTCTGGCACTAATTGGTCTGCTCTCATCTCGTTGCTCCAGCGTATTTCAAGCATTGAAAGCCCAGGCATGCATTCTGTAATGTGTTCAGTAGCAGAATCGTCGATTTGAATGAACTAACTACAGAAAGCCTAAACCCTGGAACAGTAAGGACACGTCATGGACTCGAACAATCTTCTGTACGGATTCTTCTTCGCCGGCACGGTGACCGGCTTGAGCATGCTGGCTTCACTCAGTCATGCCGATACGGCTTTTAACCCGGCTACTGCGTCTGTCCAGATGTTTCACTGGCGGTGGAATGATGTGGCCAAAGAATGTTCAAGCGCAATAGGGCCAATAGGTTATGGGGCGGTACAAATATCTCCGCCTCAGGCATCCAAGGTGGCGGGACACTGGTGGGATATTTATCAGCCGGTTAACTTTAACTCATTAGACAGCCGCATGGGGACGGAGTCAGAGTTAAAGGAAATGATCAGTGCCTGTCACGCTGCCGGGGTCAGGGTCTATGCAGATATCGTTATTAACCAGGTAGCGGGGGATTCGAGCGCAACCTTTAAAAGCACCGATGGTTCTGCATGGGATGCCCAGTCATTGGCCTACCCGCAGTTTAGCCAAAATGACTTCCATAGCCTCTGTTATATAGAGTCTGCTGATTATCAGAGTAATGCAGCGAAGGTAAGAGACTGCAGGCTCAACAACCTTCCTGACTTGAATCAGTCCAGCAGCTATGTACAGGGCGTGGCGGCGAATTACATGAAGAAGTTACTCTCGCTCGGGATCGATGGGTTTCGACTGGATGCTGCGAAACATCAAAATTCCGACGACATAAACAAGATTCTGGCGGCGGTAAAAACAGCCTATCCCACGACCGTTTCCGGAGAAAAAATCTGGGTCACGCAGGAGATAATCCCCGACGGCAGCTCCAGTCGCTCAGACTACTATAAGAACGGAACGGTGAATGAGTTCAATTACACCACAGCCCTTCTTAAAGCCTTTCGGCAAAAAGACGGATTTAACCTGGCCTCCATTCCGGCGATGATAGGGATATTCGGAAACTGGGGCGGGTCTTTTCGCCTGATGCCGCCAGAACGATCTACGGTGTTCGTTAATAACTGGGACACCGAGCGAAATCAAGACGCATCCTTGAATGCCAGCAATCAGTCGTATAACGACAGGTATAATTCCAAGCGCTATGACCTCGCGAATGTGTTCATGTTGGCATTGCCCTATGGTGAGGCTCAGGTTCACTCGGGATTCAATTTCAGTGACCCTGAAGCGGATGCCCCCGCAGCAAGCCCATTAGACGCAAGCGGCAATCCCAATAACAGCTCAGGGTGGGACTTCATACACCGTGCGAGTGCAATTGCGAGCATGGTCAAGTTTCGCAGTGCCACTGACGGGCAGGACGTGAATAACTGGGTTACGGGCTCTGGCAATCAGATCGCATTCAGTAGAGGCAATGTCGGGTTTGTTGCCCTGAACAACAGTGCCTCTGCATGGCTAAAGACGTTCAATACAGGGCTTCCAGAAGGGATTTATTGTGATGTCATCACAAAAAAACTCTCTACCCCCAACGAAATGTGCACTAATAAAATCGCCGTTGACGGGAAAGGGAATGCAAGCCTGACGGTGCCGGGTGATAGTGGAAGTGTTGTGCCGGCAATTGCCATTTATTCAGGTTCTAAACTCTAGCGAGACCGGGGTAGGCGTCATGGACGACGCTTATCCTGCTACTTGACTGCGCCTTCCTGACATCCCGGGCTAATGGCGCATCAGCGTGATCTCGCAAAGCGTCTCCTCCATTGCCGGGTCGCTCATCGAAAACCGGTTCTGCAGCAGATGGATGCGCAGCATGGTTTCCAACGGTTTCGGTCCACGCCTGCCGCCAGCTACCTGTTGTGGTGGGAGATGAGTCACTTCAGTACAGGGTAGGGTGGGCAGTGAGCGCAGATTTGATCGGTGAACCCTTAGGCTCTGTACGAAAAGTGGCTGCGCTCGGTGAGGCTGCGTTGAAAACGGGCTAGAGCGCGAGTCCGATCGGAATACTCATTGACAACACGCAGAGTCGAACGCGGCCCCGGCCGTTCCTCGCCTGTTTTTTGCCTTGCCTGACCTTCGCTCGCCGACTTTTCGTACTGACCCCAGGACACTAGTGTTTTCATTACTAATGAATGGCGCTAGTTGCGCTATTTCAGGTGTCGCAAACGGATAAGTTATGAATATGACAGACAATAATTTGACAGTCTATTCGTCAGACTTTTGGAGTTTTCGCTCTCCGAGACGTTTGAATGCCAACTGTAATTAAAAATTTTTATCCTTTAAGATCATATACTTAGACAGTTTTAGTGCTTTTAATCAGTGTCGAGGCAGTTGGGGCCACTAAAGTTACTGCGCAGGCGGGCGACATGAGTGATATCTCAATGACATCATTCGTATGAAGTGGGTTAAACCATTTTTGCAAGTGATAGCGCCCACCATGCAAGCCACGGAACGGCTATGTTCAGGATCGACATCATGTTCAGCAAACTCAGCATCTCGCAAAAGCTGTACTTCAGCTTTGCCGCGATCATCCTATTTATCGCCGTTCTGGTCGCGAGTGCTTACAGAGGCTTTGAGCAGGTCGAAGAGGCAACTAACAGCAATGTCCATACGTATCAGGTACTGAGCGAAGCACAACTAGCCCTTGAACAGCTGATCAATATCGAAACCGGGATGCGCGGCTTTGTCATTGCCTCAAAGGATGCGTTTCTGGAGCCATTGGTGGCGGGGGAGAAGCGCTTCATCGAAGAACTCGATTCGCTCAAGCGTCTGACAGCCGACAATGCGGAGCAACAGCGCCGCCTGGCCGCACTGGGTGACACCCAGAAGCGTTGGCTTGATGAAGATGTCAATCCGATCATCGCCCTGCGCCGCGAACTGACTGCAGGCAATATGCCTGATGATCAACTGGATGCACGCATCACCTCGGGGGCCGACAAGGCCAAGATGGACAGCATGCGTGCTCTGCTCGCTGAAATCAGCGGTACCGAGCAGAAATTGCTGGTTCAGCGCAGTCAGGAAATGGCGGACGCCAAGTATTTGGCGATCCTGATCCTGATGTGCGGCGGCCTGGCCGCGGCTGTTCTCGCGATGATCCTTGCCGCTGTATTGGGGCGCAGTACCACGGCGCGTTTGCAACTGGCCATTGATGCCGCAACGGCAATTGCCAATGGCAAGCTGGACACCGTGATCGATACCAGCAGCCACGACGAACTGCCGAAAGCCTTTGATCGTATGCAGAATCGCCTGCGCGAGATGATTCAACAGATCAGCCAGGCTGCCAATCAGCTGGTCGTTGCCGTACAACAGATTTCCGGTGCGTCCGAGCAACTGTCCGGTGCTATCCAGGAACAGTCGACGTCCGCCTCGGCGATGGCGGCCACGATCGAAGAGCTGACCGTCAGCATCCATCACGTTTCCGAAAACGCCGACGAGGCGCATGAACTCGCCAGTCGTTCAGGGCAACAGTCGAAGGACGGTGCGCAGGTCATCGAAAATACCCTGTCCAGCATGAATGGCATCGCCCGGACCGTGCAGCTTTCCTCTACTCAGGTCGCAGGCCTGGGTCAGCACTCCGAGCACATTTCATCGATCGTCAGCGTGATTCAGGGCATTGCCGACCAGACCAACCTGCTGGCCCTCAACGCTGCCATCGAAGCTGCTCGTGCCGGTGAACAAGGCCGTGGCTTTGCAGTGGTTGCCGACGAAGTGCGCCTGCTGGCGCAGAACACCGGCAAGTCCACCAAGGAAATCGCCGGGATGATCGAGAAAATTCAGGCGGGTGTACGGGAAACCGTCGAGAGCATGCGTAGCGGCGTTCAGGAAGTGAACGAAGGCGTCGAAATGGCGGGCACCGCCGGTCAAGCGATCATCGAGATTCGCGACAGTTCGGGCAAGGTTCTGCAAGTGGTCGACCAGATATCCTTCGCGCTGCGTGAGCAAACCGCAGCGAGCCAGGATGTCGCACGTAGCGTCGAGCGCTCCGCGCAAATGGCTGAACAGAACAACATATCGGTTCAGGAATTGCTCAAGACCAGCGGCGGCCTGAAGAACCTCGCTACCAGCCTGCAGACGGAAGTGGGAAAGTTTCGGCTTTAAGGTCTGAAGACACATCTCGTCAGCAGGATCACCCTGCTGAAACCCCCGGTATTAGTCGAAGCGCTGATACCGGTTTTTTTTGCATATTCAAAAAACGCGCCTAACCTTTGATGCGCTGGATGACGATCCCGAGCAGCGCATCGAAATTCATGCAATGAAATGGCAGCGCGGATTCTCTCAGGGCTGACGATTTTTTACGTCAATGCTGAGCCAGAATACTGTCCAGCAGACCCGGGAAACGGCTCTCAAGCATCTGTTTGCGAAGCGAGTTCATGTGCGTGGTGCCAACATTGCGCGTCTGTACAAGCCCGGCGTCGCGCAGCACGCGGAAGTGATGGGACATGCTGGATTTGGGGCGTCCGCCGTCCAGTTCGCCGCAGGTGGCCTCTGCAACGCCGGCCAGGCAGCGCACGATTCCCATGCGAACGGGATCACTCAAGGCATAGAGTACGCGTTCGAGTGTGAGGTCTTCAGGATCGGGGTGTTGGAAGGTTCGCATGGTGGGGATGATATCAAGGCTTCCGTTTATTGCCATAGTTCGATTACCATCGAACAACTGAAATCAAAAGTCATCTGGCCTACGGGAGCTTTCCAATGTCTGCATTGTTCGAACCCTTCAAACTGAAAGACGTCACGCTGCGCAACCGAATCGCCATTCCTCCGATGTGCCAGTACTCGGCAACCGAAGGTGTTATCAACGACTGGCACCACGTGCATCTGGCCAGCATGGCACGCGGTGGTGCGGGTCTGTTGGTGGTCGAAGCTACCGCCGTTGCGCCGGAAGGGCGTATTACCCCCGGTTGCACCGGTATCTGGAATGACGAACAGGCGCAGGCATTCGTGCCTGTCGTCAAAGCCATCAAGGCCGCAGGGTGCGTACCGGGTATTCAGATTGCTCACGCCGGTCGCAAGGCCAGCGCCAATCGTCCATGGGAAGGCGATGACCATATCGCGGCGTCCGATTCGCGCGGCTGGGACACCATCGCGCCGTCCGCCATCGCGTTCGGTGCCAACCTGCCGAAAGTCCCGCGCGCCATGACCCTGGACGATATCGCGCGTGTTCGCCAGAACTTCGTCGATGCTGCGCGTCGCGCACGCGATGCCGGCTTTGAATGGATCGAGCTGCATTTTGCCCACGGTTATCTGGGGCAGAGCTTCTTCTCCGAGCACTCCAACCAGCGCACCGATGAGTACGGCGGCAGCTTCGATAACCGTAGCCGTTTCCTGCTGGAAACCCTGGCTGCAGTGCGTGAAGTCTGGCCTGAGAACCTGCCGCTCACCGCGCGTTTTGGCGTGATCGAGTACGACGGTCGCGACGAGCAGACTCTGGCAGAGTCGATCGAACTGGCGCGCCGCTTCAAGGCTGGCGGGCTGGATCTGTTGAGCGTCAGCGTCGGTTTCAGCACCCCGGATGCCAACATTCCATGGGGTCCTGCGTTCATGGGGCCGATCGCCGAGCGTGTGCGTCGCGAAGCGGATATTGCAGTAACCAGCGCCTGGGGTTTTGGCGAGCCGAAGCTGGCTGAAGAGGCGGTCAAGTCAGGCCAGCTCGATCTGGTCTCGATTGGCCGTGCACATCTGGCCGATCCCCACTGGGCCTACTTCGCGGCGAAGGAGCTGGGCGTCGAAAAATCGGCCTGGACCTTGCCTGCACCTTACGCTCACTGGCTTGAACGTTATCGCTGAGTAAGCCTGATCTGAAAGGATGCATTCGTTGGTGGCGCCTACAGCGTATGCATCTTCTCGTCAGATGAAGTGGTGGGAGGCATTTGCCAACCACCACCCAGTGCTTTGAATACGGCGACCGCCGCCTGCGCGGATTCGACCTGGGCCTGCGCCTTGGCGTCAGCGACCTGCAGCATTTTCTCGTCGGCGCGCAGCACCTCGATCAAGCTGGCGGCACCTTTGCTATAGCTTGCGAATGACGATTGCCGGGCTGAAGCAAGTGCAGTTTCGCCTTTACCCAGCATTGCAGCTTGAGTTTCGCGACTGGCCAACGAAGAAAAAGCGTTTTCAACGTCCTCAGTGGCGCGCAAAACTGACTGTCGATAAGCCGCCAGAGCCTCTGCCTCTTGTCCTTTGGCTTGACTGATCCGGGCGTTCACCCGGCCGAAATCAAAAAGCCTCCAGCGAAGCCCCAAAATACCTGCTGACTGACTGGCACCACCGGTAAACAGATTGCCGCTCGACACGGCTGTGGCGCTGCCCAGCAATGCGCTGAGTGAGAGTTTGGGATAATACTCGCTGATCGCCACGCCGATACGCGCGTTCGACGCGGCGAGGCGCCGCTCGGCCACGATCAGATCAGGTCTGCGACGGAGGAGATCGGCTGGCGTTCCTGTCGACGTCAGCTCGGGTGCGTGTGGGATTCGACCCGTTTCAGCCAGAGAGCCCCGATGAGTGCCAGGCGGTACGCCCAGCATCACGTCAAGCGCGTTCATTGCAGCGTTGAGACCGGTTTGCAGAACCGGCACTGTTGCCTGCACCTGTAGAAGCTCAGCTTCGATCTGACGAACTTCATAGTCAGGGGACAGACCACGCTCATGGAGGAGCTGGACTTTTTCCAGCAGGTCTTGCCGGGTTTTAAGTTGTCGGTTCGTGATCGCCAGCCTGGCTTGCAGACCACGGATGTTGATGTAGGTATCGGCGGTCCGGGCTGCCACAGCGAGCCTGGCAGCCACGACACCTGCCTGCGAAGCTTGATATTCAGCCAGCGCAGCCTGTCGACTGCGTTTCAAACCGCCAAAAACGTCCAGTTCCCAGCTTGCGGTCAGATTGGCTTCATAAGAATTGCCGTAACGATCGTAGCCAGGTGCCGAGTTCAGGACCTGACCGAGTGGAGTCTCTACCGATTGATGAGCGCGAGCCGTCTGTGCATCGATGTTGCCCGACGGGAGCAGGGCTGCGGTCGCCGCATCTGCTCCGGCGCGTGCCTGAGCCAGTTGCGCGCTGGCTTGAGCGAGATCGAGATTCTGCGCCAGTGCGCGTGACACGAAGCTGCTCAGTAACGGATCATCAAAACCGTCCCACCACGCGGCACTGACCGGCGGATGCGCGGTAATATTCGCAGCGCCACGTGGCTGAGTCAGATAGCGGTCAGCCAGGGGCGCATCCGGGCGCTGGTAATCCGGACCCACGGCGCAGCCCGACAGCAGGCCGGTGCTCATGACCAGTACATAAGTACAAAGCGTGCGCATGGAAATTCCTTGAGATGATCAGGTCGTGACTATATTACGATTCGGTCACTTGTTGTCAATGAGTGTTCACATAGCTAAGCTGGAAACATGACTAATCAAATCAAGACATCGCCAACACGTGGTCCCTCCGACCACAGCGTTCGCGATCAGGTTGTCGAAGCGGCAACACAGCATTTCGGCCACTACGGCTATGAGAAAACCACGGTCTCCGATCTGGCCAAGGCCATCGGTTTTTCCAAGGCCTACATCTACAAGTTCTTCGACTCCAAGCAAGCCATCGGCGAAGTGATCTGCTCGAACCGGCTGGCGATGATCATGGCGCTGGTGAACTCGGCCATCAGCGACGCACCAACGGCCTCCGAAAGGCTGCGCCGCCTGTTCCGCTCGCTTGTGGAGGCCGGTAGCGATCTGTTTTTTCACGACCGGAAGCTGTATGACATAGCCGCTGTCGCAGGCCGTGATCAGTGGCCTTCTGCTGCCGCGCACGACGAACGTATTCGCCAGCTCATCCAGCAAATCCTTCTTGAGGGCAGGGAGTCCGGAGAGTTCGAGCGCAAGACACCTCTGGATGAGGCCGTTCAGGCCATTCACCTGGTCATGCGTCCGTACATCAACCCGGTGCAATTGCAATACAACCTCGACATCGTGTCGACGGCCCCGGTCCATCTGTCGGCGTTGATACTGCGAAGTCTGGCACCCTGAATTTGTGACCATTGACTAATTTGGTCACTTTACGGAGAATCGTTTCCCTGCTCACTTGATTTCAAGTAAGGGATCCCATGCTCCTGTCCAGACCCAACACTACCGTCTTGTTGTTATTGCCTCTCTTCCTGGCTGCGTGCAGCGAGTCATCCGGCGTGCGCGATCCACGTACCCAGCCGCCTCTGGTAAGGGCGGCCACCGTTGCAAATGCTGATCAAGCCTCCCGTTCATTCACCGGGGTTGTGGTCGCTCGGGTTCAGAGCGAACTGGGGTTTCGGGTTTCCGGGAAGGTGCTCGAGCGCCTGGTTGATACCGGCCAGACCGTCAAGCGCGGTGAGCCGCTGATGCGCCTGGATCCCGTTGACCTTGGTCTTCAGGCTCAGGCCCAACAGCAGGCGGTTGCCGCTGCTGTGGCGCGCGCCAGGCAGACCGCCGATGACGAAGCGCGCAACCGTGACCTGGTCGTCGCTGGTGCGATATCCGCTTCCGCTTACGACAGGATCAAATCCCTGGCCGACACCGCCAAGGCAGAACTGAACGCTGCACAAGCGCAGGCCAGCGTGGCACGTAACGCAAGCGGGTACGCCGTCTTACTGGCGGACGCCGACGGCGTGGTGGTCGACACTTTGGTCGAGCCTGGGCAGGTCGTCAGCGCAGGCCAGCCCGTGGTCAGGCTGGCAAAGGCCGGGCCACGCGAAGCCATTGTCCATCTGCCTGAAACCTTGCGGCCGGCGATGGGTGATCGGGCTGAGGCCAGACTGTATGGAAACAGTGCGCGCGTCATACCGGCAAGGTTGCGGCTGCTCTCTGACGCCGCAGACCCGCTGACGCGTACGTTTGAAGCCAGGTATGTGCTTGAGGGCTCAAACGTCAGTGCGCCTCTGGGGTCAACGGTGTCCCTCGATATTGCCGTTGGCAAGCCTGCCCGGCAGTCGCTGGCGATACCCATTGCCGCTCTGCATGACCCCGGTCGAGGCCCAGGTGTCTGGGTCATTGCAGGTACGCCTGCAAAAGTCACCTGGCGCGCCGTACAACTGCTGGGTGTGAGTGACGATTCGGCAAACGTGAGTGGTGGTCTCGAGGCCGGTGAACAGGTCGTGGCATTGGGCACGCATTTACTTCACGACGGTGAGCAAGTGCGCGTGCAGCAGGGTGGTATCACCGCTGAGGCGCAACCATGAATCCGGGACGCTTCAACCTATCTGCACTGGCCGTTCGCGAACGCTCCATCACGCTGTTTCTGATTATGTTGATCGGCGTGGCCGGTACGCTTTCATTTTTCAAACTGGGGCGTGCGGAAGACCCGCCTTTCACCGTCAAGCAAATGACCGTTATTTCAGCGTGGCCTGGCGCAACCGCTCAGGAGATGCAGGATCAGGTCGCCGAGCCGCTTGAAAAACGCATGCAGGAATTGAAGTGGTACGACCGTAGCGAGACCTACACCCGGCCGGGTCTGGCGTTCACTATGGTTTCATTCCTGGACAAGACCCCACCTTCTCAAGTGCAGGAAGAGTTTTATCAGGCGCGCAAGAAACTCAGTGATGCCGCGAAGTCCTTGCCCGCAGGGGTCATTGGTCCGATGGTCAATGATGAATTTTCGGATGTGACCTTTGCGCTGTTTGCGTTGAAAGCCAAAGGTGAGCCGCAGCGACTGCTGGTACGCGATGCCGAGTCACTGCGCCAGCGTCTGCTGCATGTGCCGGGCGTGAAGAAGATCAATATCATCGGCGAGCAAGCCGAACGAATTTTCGTGTCGTTCTCCCATGAGCGGCTGGCAACGTTGGGTATCGCTCCTCAGGACATTTTTTCGGCGCTCAACGACCAGAACGTCCTGACGCCTGCCGGTTCGATTGAAACCAGCGGACCGCAGGTGTTTCTGCGTCTTGACGGCGCCTTCGACACGCTTGAGAACATCCGCAACACGCCGATTGTGGCGCGGGGTAAAACGCTGAAGCTTCAGGATGTGGCGACAGTGGAGCGCGGCTATGAAGACCCCGCGACCTTTCTGGTCCGCAATCAGGGTGAGCCGGCCCTGTTGCTGGGCATCGTGATGCGCGACGGTTGGAACGGTCTGGACCTGGGCAAGGCGCTGGACGCAGAAACGGTCAGAATCAACCAAGGCATGCCATTGGGAATGACGCTTTCCAAGGTCACTGACCAGTCGGTGAACATCGGTTCGGCCGTTGACGAGTTCATGATCAAATTCTTCGTCGCCTTGCTTGTGGTGATGCTGGTGTGCTTTCTCAGCATGGGCTGGCGAGTCGGTGTGGTGGTCGCTGCAGCCGTACCGCTGACGCTGGCCATTGTCTTCGTCGTGATGGAAGCGACGGGCAAGAACTTCGATCGTATTACCCTGGGATCACTGATCCTGGCGCTGGGCCTGTTGGTGGACGACGCAATCATTGCCATCGAAATGATGGTGGTGAAGATGGAGGAGGGCTACGACCGGATCAAGGCGTCAGCCTATGCCTGGAGCCACACAGCGGCGCCCATGCTTGCCGGTACCCTGGTGACCGCTGTCGGCTTCATGCCCAATGGCTTTGCGCAGTCGACTGCCGGCGAGTACACCAGCAACATGTTCTGGATTGTCGGCATCGCCTTGATTGCCTCATGGATAGTTGCAGTGGTCTTCACACCTTATCTGGGGGTGAAGATGCTGCCGGGAATCAAGCCGGTTGAAGGCGGACACGCTGCCATCTACGACACGGCGCATTACAATCGTTTCAGACGGGCTCTGGCCCATGTCATTGCCAGGAAGTGGTGGGTGGCGGGTGCGGTGATCGCTGCATTTGTGGTGGCGATTCTCGGAATGGGGGCAGTCAAGAAACAATTCTTCCCGACCTCCGATCGCCCGGAAGTACTGATCGAAGTGCAGATGCCCTATGGCACGTCCATCGAGCAGACCAGCGCCACTACCGCCAAGGTCGAGGCGTGGCTGCACCAGCAGGATGCCGCGAAGATCGTCACGTCCTACATCGGCCAGGGCTCGCCACGCTTTTATCTGGCAATGGCGCCGGAGCTGCCCGACCCGTCGTTTGCAAAGATCGTTGTACTGACTGAAAGCCAGGAAGCACGTGAGGCGCTCAAGCTGCGGATTCGTCAGGCGGTTGCTGACGGGCTTGCACCTGAAGCCCGGGTCCGGGTCACACAGCTCGTGTTCGGTCCTTACTCACCGTTTCCCGTGGCGTATCGCGTGAGCGGGCCAGCCCCTGACACATTGCGCGAGATCGCCACGCGGGTCGAAACCGTGATGGCGGCGAGTCCGATGATGCGTACCGTTAACAGCGATTGGGGAACACGGGTGCCCACGCTGCATTTCTCTCTGGATCAGGACCGTTTGCAGGCCGTCGGGCTGACCTCGAGCGCAGTTGCCCGGCAATTGCAGTTCCTGCTCTCAGGTATCCCTGTCACGTCTGTCCGCGAAGATATCCGTTCAGTGGACGTGATGGGCAGGGCGGCAGGTGACATCCGCCTGGACCCTGCGAAGATCGAGGGTTTTACGCTGGTGGGGGCTGCCGGTCAGCGTATTCCTTTGTCGCAGGCCGGAGTGGTCGAAGTGCGCATGGAAGACCCGATTCTGCGCCGTAGAGATCGTGTGCCGACCATCACCGTGCGCGGTGATATTGCGCAAGATCTGCAACCGCCGGATGTCTCCGCCGGGATCATGAAAGCACTGCAGCCGATCATCGACAGTCTTCCGCAGGGCTATCGGATCGAGCAGGCCGGATCGATAGAGGAGTCGGCAAAGGCCACTGTGGCATTGGCGCCGCTGTTTCCGATCATGATTGCCGTCACCTTGCTGATCATCATCCTTCAAGTGCGTTCGATGTCGGCGATGATGATGGTGTTTTTCACCGCGCCGCTCGGGTTGATCGGTGTTGTACCGACACTGCTTCTGTTCAATCAGCCGTTCGGTATCAACGCCCTGGTCGGGCTGATCGCGCTGTCCGGCATTCTGATGCGCAATACCTTGATCCTGATCGGGCAAATCGACCATAACGAAAAGCAAGGGCTCGATCCGTTTCATGCGGTGGTTGAAGCGACCGTACAGCGCGCACGCCCGGTGCTGCTCACGGCACTGGCGGCGATCCTGGCGTTCATTCCTCTGACCCATTCGGTGTTCTGGGGCACGCTTGCCTACACGCTGATCGGAGGCACTCTCGGCGGGACTGTCATGACGCTGGTCTTCCTGCCAGCGATGTATTCGATCTGGTTCAAAATCCGTCCGGACAGAGGATCGCTACCCCGAAATTCCAGCAGTCATGCCTCAACTGGCACAGAGATGAAGAGAATCTGATCATGAATCAATATGGCCAAAAGCGGATTGTCGTAACGGGTTGCGGCATAGTCAGTCCCTTGGGATGCGGAGTCGAAAAGGTCTGGCACAGATTGTTGGGTGGCCGCTCGGGCATTGGCTTGCTGCCGGGCAGCGTCAGTGATGGCACCGGTGTTTCAGTCGCAGGTCAGGTGCCGACCCTTGGAGAAGACCCGGTTGCCGGGTACGCCCCGGACAGCGTGATCCCGATGAAGGAGCGCAAGAAAATGGACCGCTTCATCGAGTTCGCACTCGTTGCTGCTCATGAAGCGCTCGCGCAGGCGGGTTGGCATCCTGACTCTGAAGTGCAACAACAGCGCACGGCGACCGTCATTGCTTCGGGGGTTGGCGGTTTTGGTGCCATTGCCGACGCTGTGCGTGTCACGGATACCCGTGGACCTCGAAGGCTGTCGCCATTCACTGCTCCTTCCTTTCTGGCGAACATGGCGGCTGGACAGATTTCCATCCGTTATGGTTTCAAAGGGCCGCTGGGCGCCCCCGTGACTGCCTGTGCAGCCGGCGTGCAAGCCATTGGCGACGCAGCGCGGTTGATCAGAAGCGGTGAGGCCGACATTGCAATCTGCGGTGGTGCCGAGGCCGCCATCGATCGCGTCACCCTGGGATGCTTTGCTGCGGCCCGTGCGCTTTCCACGAGCTTTGCGGGTCGACCGCAAGAGGCTTCACGCCCGTTTGACCGGGACCGTGACGGTTTCGTCATGGCTGAAGGCGCGGGCTTGCTGGTCATTGAATCACTGGAGCATGCCCTGGCGCGGGGCGCGACGCCGCTTGCGGAGCTGACTGGCTATGGCACCAGTGCGGATGCCTATCACCTGACGGCCGGGCCGGAAGACGGTCGCGGTGCGCGCAGGGCCATGGAGCAGGCACTGCATCAAGGTGGCACTAGGGCCGATGAGGTGCAGCATATCAATGCTCACGCCACTTCCACACCTGTCGGTGACAAGGGGGAACTGGCTGCTATTCGCTCATTGGTCGGCACTCGATCAGGCGTTGCCATCAGCTCGACGAAATCGGCCACCGGACATTTGCTGGGCGCTGCCGGCGGAATCGAAGCAGTGTTCACAGTGCTGGCACTAAGAGATCAAATCGTGCCACCCACATTGAACCTCACGCACCCGGACGAGGCTGCTGAAGGGCTTGACCTGGTGGCCATGGTCGCCCGAGAGACCCCAATCGTTCATGCCCTTTCAAACGGCTTCGGATTTGGCGGGGTCAATGCCAGCGTTCTCTTTCGGCGCTGGGAAGGCAAGTTGTAAGTCGTTTGAGCCTGGAAAGTGCTCTGCAACGGCCTGGCTGCTCACTTGCGCCGCACCCGCGGCGCAAGTCCTGTCAATTGCTGCCGAACGCACGCCCAGGCCAGATGCAGCGCATTACGCAACGCCACTGCATCGGCGCTCATCACGCGTACGGACACGCCGCAATCGTTCGGCAGTGCGCTGACGCCCTGGTAGCTATCGGCAACGTCCCGTAACGTTTCGCGCAACGTCCGTTTCAAATCCTCTATCGGCAAACCCTGACCCACCAGCATGAACGTTGCCAAGGCTTGCCGTTGTCCGCTCACGCCGGGCAGTCGGCGTTGCAGGTCTGCGCCGGTAATTGCCAGCCGGTCACCGGCCAACAGTTTTCCGGCCGGGCTGTAGACCTGCAGGTCGGCGCGGTAAAAGTCGGGCAGTCCCTCGCTGCCGTGAGGTGTATGCAGGCAGAATGCGTCGCACAGCAGCACTCTTGCACCGGGGTGCAACGTTACGTTTACCTGGCTATGCAGTCGCGTCTGTGGAAACAGAATGGTGGCCATCGGCAGGTACTCCAGCAGCGCATCGGCTTCGGCGACCAGTGTCACGGTCTGCCGCGCCGACTGCTCGAGCATGCTGTGCGCGACCGTCGCAGCGCCGGTGCTGACGTGCACTTGGGTGCCTGGTCCTGCGTGCAGATGCAGGTGCAGTTGTTCCCCGGCGAACAGGCCTCCCGAACACGATTGCAGGTAGACCGCCGCCATGCCGGGCGGGTCTTGTGGCAGGGTCAGGGTACGTCCCAGATGGAAGGGGTAGCCGACTTCCTGACGAGACACATAACTGGCCCCGGAAGGCGCTTTGCTGAAGGCAATATGTGCCGTGCGTTTCGTCTGTGCGGGCAGTGACGATTGATGGGCGTTCATGTGCGGTCGAACAACACGGCACGGCTTATCGCATCCACCACCGCGTCGACGCCTTCGCCGGTGTTGCAGTTGGTAAACAGCACCGGCTGGCCGTTGCGCGCTTGCGCTGACTCGCGCCGCATGCGCGGCAGGTCGACGCCCACATAGGGTGCCAGGTCGTATTTATTGACCACCAGCAGGTCGCAGCTCAAAACGCCGGGGCCGCGTTTGCGCGGGATATCGTCGCCGCCTGCGACATCGATGACGAAAATCCAGTAGTCCACCAGATCCAGCGAAAAGGTCGAGGCCAGGTTGTCGCCGCCCGATTCGATCAGCACCAGATCAAGATTACCGAAGCGCGCTTCCAGCTCATCGGCCATTTGCAGGTTGAGGGTCGGGTCTTCACGAATGGCGGTGTGCGGGCAGGCACCGGTTTCCACCGCACGAACCCGCTGCGGGTCGATCAGCCCGCTGCGCTGCACACGCTCGGCATCTTCACGGGTCGCAAGGTCATTGGTGATGATCGCCAGCTCGGTACCACGCGCGATGAAGCGCGGAATCAATTGTTCCAGCAGGCGGGTTTTGCCCGAGCCCACCGGGCCGCCGATGCCCACGCGAGCAGCGCCGGGATGGGGGTGGGCATCGGTGTGCGGGGCAGATGCGTTCAAGGGCAGGCTCATTGTCGGGTTTCCTCTGCGGGGTGGGTTTCAACGCAGCATGTAGCGCTGCGCAAGTGGCACTTCGCTGACCGGCTCGCAGTGCAGGCGCTCGCCGTCGGCGTACACATCGAAAGTCTGCGGATCGACGCGGATGTCCGGGCAGGCATCGTTGTGCAGCATGTCGGACTTGCGCAGGGTGCGAGTGCCGAACGCGGGCAGCAGTTGCTTTTTGAGCCCCAGCCGCGTGGCGGTGTCGGCCTCGACCGCAAGACGGTTGACGAAGTTGACCGACAGGGCCTGTTTCGCCTCGCCAAACGCGCCCCATTGCGGGCGCATCACCAAGGGTTCGCAGGTGTACAGCGAGGCGGCGGAATCACCCATTACGGCGTGCACGATGAAGCCACCCTTGACCACCAGTTCCGGCTTGATGCCGAAGAAGGCCGGCCGCCAGAGCACCAGATCGGCCAGCTTGCCGGGCTCCAGAGAGCCGATGTAGCTGTCGATGCCGAATACCCGCGCGGCATTGATGGTGTATTTGGCGATGTAGCGCTTGATCCGTTCGTTGTCGCCCAGTGCCGTGGTTTCTTCCGGCAGGCGACCGCGCTGGTCTTTCATTTTTGACGCCAGTTGCCAGGTCCGGCAGATCACCTCATTGATACGGCCCATGCCCTGACTGTCGGAGCCCAGGATCGAAATGGCGCCGGTGTCGTGCAGGATGTCCTCGGCGGCAATGGTCTGCGGGCGCACCCGCGATTCGGCGAACGCCACGTCTTCCGGCACATCCGGATTGAGGTGGTGACAGACCATGATCATGTCCAGGTGCTCGTCGAATGTATTCACGGTGTAGGGGTTGGTCGGGTTGGTCGAGGAGGGGATGCAGTTGCTTTTGCCGGCGACGCTGATGATGTCCGGCGCATGCCCGCCACCTGCACCTTCGGTGTGGTACATGTGGATGGTGCGGTCGCCGATGGCCGCCAGCGTGTCTTCGAGAAACCCGGATTCATTGAGCGTGTCGGTGTGCAACTGCACCTGAAAGTCGTATTCGTCGGCGACTTTCAGGCAGGTATCAATCACCGCGGGCATGGCGCCCCAGTCCTCATGGATCTTCAGCCCCAGACAACCGCCACGCAGTTGCCCGAGTAGCGATTCGGGCTTGCTGGAATTGCCGCGTCCCAGAAAACCGAAGTTGATCGGCCAGGCCTCGGCGGCTTGCAGCATCTTGCCGACGTTCCATTCCCCGCCACAATCGATGCCGACCGTGATCGGCCCCAGCGAGCCGCCGATCAGTGTGGTCAGGCCTGCCGCCAGCGCGTGATCGCAGAGTTGCGCAGAGTCGAAATGCACGTGCACGTCGATGCCGCCGGGGGTGACGATCAGGCCCTCGGCATCGCGTACGGTCGTGGCGACGCCGCAGATCAGTTGCGGGTGTACGCCGTCCATGATCTGCGGGTTGCCGGCCTTGCCAATGGCCACGATCTTGCCGTCCTTGATACCGATGTCGCCTTTGACGATGCCGATCACCGGGTCGATGATCAGCGCGTTGCAGATCAGCATATCGAGGGCGCCGTCAACGCTGTCATGCCCGGGCATCAGGCCCATGCCGTCACGCAGCGTCTTGCCACCGCCGTGCAGGCACTCATCACCGGGTACCGAGTGGTCGAACTCGACTTCGGCCAGCAGCGAGGTGTCGCCCAGGCGCACGGCATCGCCAGTCGTGGGGCCGTACATGGCGGCGTATTCCTTGCGCGTCATCGTTGCCATGCCTCAGGCTCCTTTGAAGAATTGGGCGCGGGCACGCTCCAGCGCTGCGAGCTTGCAGGCCGGATCGTGCAGGTTGCCATTGGTCAGGCCACTGAAGCCGTGGATGTCGCCAGTTCCGCCAAACTGCACCAGTTGCACTTCGCGCAGCTCGCCGGGTTCGAAGCGCACGGCCGTGCCTGCGGGAATATCCAGGTGCATGCCGAAGGCACGTTCACGCGGGAAATCCAGCGCCTTGTTGACCTCGAAAAAGTGATAGTGACTGCCGATCTGCACTGGCCGGTCGCCGGTATTGATCGCGCGCAGGGTGGCGGTCGGTCGGTCGCCGTTCAGGTGGATATCGCCGTCAGGTGCAAGAATCTCCCCCGGTGTGGGCATGACTGCCAGCGGCAGTTGGCCCGGGCGGATTGGTTGATGCACAGTGACCAGTTTGGTGCCGTCCGGAAACGTGCCCTCGACCTGCAGCACCGGCAGCAGGTCGGCGACCCCTGGCATCACGTCATCGGTGTTGAGGATCGTTGAGCCGAAACCGATCAGCTCGGCGACGCTGCGACCTTCACGCGCGCCTTCGAGGATTTCGTCGGCGATCAGTGCTGAGGCCTCCGGGAAGTTCAGGCGCAGGCCCTTGCTGCGGCGTTTGCGTGACAGTTCGGCGGCGGTGTACAGCGTGAGTCGTTCAAGTTCGGTAGGGGTCAGCAACATGAGGGGGCTCCAGAGCTGTCAGTAGAAGGCCGGTCAATTGGCAAACAGGCGCAGGTCCTGGGTTTCGTGGCGCATCACGGCGATTTCTCCCATGGGTGTGAAGCCGCACGCGTCGTCCGGCTCAGGCGGCTCCTGCGCCAGCAGCTCGGTGATCAGCGGTTGAATATCGGTCAGCACCCGTTGCGCATCGATGTGGCCCATGACCCCGAGGCGCACCGCGGCGCTGACCAGTCCGGTACACAAAGCGTGCGCGGCAGCCAGTTGGCAGTGATCGCGGTGCATGCCCAGGTGGTTCCAGAGCAGGCCCTGCACCACGGGCAGATGGCCCGGTGTGTGACCTGCCAGAATCTGCTGCTGATAAGACGCCGCGCCCGATGTGCCCAGCGCGACATGCACGCCCAGCAATGCCTGGCCGACACGTCGTGAGCCCTGACGCAGTTCCTCGGCCAGGGTCAGCGCTTCGATCCGGGCGTCCAGAGCCATCAACGCCGGCTGGTCATCGGCCGCGTGCCAGGCGGCGAGCAGAAACACTCGATCAAAACTGTTCCAGCGATGGCGCAACTGGCCCTCGACGAAGCCATGCACTTCGGCACTGCGGCTATGGCGAAGCGTTCGTTGCCGGCGTCGTGGCGGGACGATTTCGCCGTGGCCGAGGTGCCCGTCAGCGACCAGCGTTTCCAGACCCCACGACCACGCCACTGCGCCGCCGGGGAAGAAACTGTCGGCCTGTTGCAGCGCCAGCAACAGGCTGCTCGAGGCATTCATGCGCGCTGCACCCGGCCGTCCGCGAGCATGGGCGCCAGACGCTCGAGGTAGTCAGCTTCCGGGCCGTTGAGCAGGATCTGCAAGGTGTCTCCGGCAAAGCGCACCGCCCAGTGCATGTTGCCGGCGAAATAACCCAGTTCCAGCGCGGCGGCCGCGTCGCGCGGCTGCAGGTCGAGGTATTGCTGATCCTGCATTTGCACGACGATGGCGCGTTGACTGTCGAGCATCAGCACCGAGCCGTTGCGCAGGTGTTGGTGACGTTCCAGGCGGATCGCGCAGTCGGTGCCGCGGTCGCTGGCCAGGCGCAGGCGATGACGCTGGATGTCACTGCCGGACAGGCTCAGGGTTTCCACCTGACCGGCGTGGCTCAGGTCATGCAAACGGTCGGCGAGGGCAGGGTCGCTGGCCTGGCCGAGAATGCGGTCGAGTATCAGCATGGCGATGGCTCCTGTGCGTTGTTCAGATTGTCAGGTAGCGCAGGATGCGCTCGCGGTCGACGGTTTCGCGGACTTCGCTGTGCACGAATTCGCCTTTTTCGATGATCAGGTAGCGGTCCGCCACCGCCATGGCGAACGACAGCACCTGCTCGGAAACAATCAGCGAAAACCCGCGTTCCTTTTTCAGCAGGTTGAGGGCTTTGGCGATGTCCTTGATGATCGAAGGCTGGATGCCTTCGGTGGGCTCATCGAGGATCAACACCTTGGGGTTGGAGACCAGCGCGCGGGCGATGGCCAACTGTTGCTGCTGGCCGCCGGACAGGTTGCCGCCCTTGCGTCGGCGCATGTCGAACAGCACCGGGAAGTATTCGAAGATGTAGTCGGGAATCGGTGCAGCGGGCGCGCCCTGCATGCCGGTCAGAATGTTTTCCTCGACGCTCAGGTAGGGAAAGATCATCCGCCCCTGAGGCACGAAGCCAACTCCGGCGGCGACCCGCTCGTAGCTCTTGCTGCCGGTCAGTTCCTGCCCGGCCAGGGTGATGCTGCCGCTGCGCATCGGCAGCATGCCGACCAGGCTTCTGAGCAGGGTGGTCTTGCCCATGCCGTTGCGGCCCATGACCGCGAGTGACTCGCCTGCCGCCAGCTCCAGGCTGAGGTCACGCAACACGTGACTGTCGCCGTAATACACATTGAGGTGAGAGACATTCAGCATGTTCAGTGCCCCAGGTAGACGTCGATGACGCGAGGATCGTTCTGCACCTGATCCATCGAGCCGTAGGCCAGGGTCTTGCCCTGATGCAGGACGGTGACCTTGTCGGCCACCGATTTCACGAACTCCATGTCGTGCTCGATGATGACCATCGCGCGACCCTTGGCGATGAGCTTGAGCAGGCCAGCGGTTTTCTCCCGCTCGCCGGCGCTCATGCCGGCGACGGGCTCGTCGAGCAGCAGCAGTTCCGGGCGCTGCATCAACAGCATGCCGATCTCCAGCCACTGCTTCTGGCCGTGGGACAACAGCCCTGCCTTGCGTCCCAGCTGGTCCTTGAGAAAGATCATTTCGGCGGTCTGCTCGATTTCGGCGTTAAGCGCTGCGTTCTTTCCGGCGAACAGGCAGTTGAAGATGCCGCGCTTGTCCGGCGAGGAAATGTCGAGGTTTTCGCGCACGGTGAGGTCTTCGTAGACCGACGGGTTCTGAAACTTGCGGCCCACGCCAGCGCGGGTGATCTGGTACTCGATCATGTTGGCCAGTTGCAGGTCCTTGAAACGGATGCTGCCGGCACTCGGGCGGGTCTTGCCGCAGATCATGTCGAGCAGGGTGGTCTTGCCCGCACCGTTGGGGCCGATCACCACATGCACCTGGTTCTCTTCGACGTAGAAGTTGAGGTTGTCGACCGCCTTGAAACCGTCGAATGACACGGTCAGGTCTTCGACACTCAGTAACATTGCACTCATGACTGTGTCTCCTTGTTGCTCAGGCGCTGCAGCAGCCCGGCCAGCCCGGTGGGCAGGAACAGCACCACGGCCATGAACAGGAAACCGATGAAGTACTGCCAGAAACTGACGAAGTTTTCCGACAGCCAGGTTTTTGCCGTACCGATCAACAGCGTGCCGTACACCGCACCCACCAGCGACAGGCGCCCACCCAGTGCGGCGTAGATGACGATCTCGGTGGACGGAATGATGCCCACCAGCGAGGGCGACGCCAGACCGACCTGCAAGGTGAACATCACCCCGCCCAGCGCGGAAATCAGCGCGGCCACGGCAAAAATGAAGGCCTTGAACAGCGCAGTGTTGTAGCCCGAGAAACGCACCCGGTCTTCGCGATCACGGATCGCCACGATCACCTTGCCCAGGCGGCTGCGCAGGATGAAGCCGCACATCGCGACGCTGGCCAGCAGCAACAGTGTGGTGATCAGGTAGAGAATCCAGGGTGTCTGGGGCGTCTGCAGGCTCAGGCCGAAGGCCGTCTTGAAATCGGTCAGGCCATTGACGCCGCCGGTGTAGCCCTGTTGGCCGATGATCATGATCGACATGATCGAGGCCAGTGACAGGGTAATGATCGAGAAGTACACGCCGCCCACGCGTTTTTTGAAGTAGGCATAACTGAACAGAAACGCCAGCAGTGCGGGCAGGATCAGGATCGCTGCCAGGGTAAAGGTTGCCGACTCGAACGGCTTCCACCACCAGGGCAGGGCTTCGACGCTGTTCCAGATCATGAAGTCCGGCAGTGCCGAGCCGTAGAAAGCGGCGAGGGCGCTGGCCGCTTCGTCCGTGGCGGTGGCTTCGAGTTTGAGGTACATCGCCATCATGTAACTGCCCAGGCCGAAGAAGATCCCCTGGCCGAGGCTGAGGATGCCGCCGTAGCCCCAGATCATCACCATGCCCACTGCGCAGAACGCCAGGCTCAGGTATTTGCCGGCCAGACCGAGGCGAAAATCCCCCAGTATCAGCGGCAATGCCACCAGCAACAGCAGCGACAGCCAGATCAGGCTGTAGCGCTCGATCAGCGTCAACCAGCCACCCGCTGGCTTGCCGGCGCCGGACACCGAGGCCTGCGGCCGCAGCGTCGGCTTTTCAGTCATGTCATTCATCTCAACGTCTCACTTTCGTGGCGAACAGGCCGTTGGGGCGGAAGAACAGCAGCACGATGACCACCAGCAGGGTGATCGCCTTGGCCATGGAACCGGTGGTCAGGTATTCCAGCGAAACCTGGGTCTGACCGATGGCGAACGCCGACAGGAAGGTGCCCAGCAGGCTTTCCACGCCGCCGAAGACGACGACGATAAAAGTGTCCACCAGGTACTGCTGACCGCTGACCGGGCCGGTGGACGCAAGCATGGTGAACGAACTGCCGGCAATGCCCGCAAGGCCACAGCCCAGCGCGAAGGTCACCGAGTCGACCCGCGCAGTGTTGATCCCGGCTGCACCGGCCATGGCGCGGTTCTGGGTCACGGCGCGAATGCGCAGGCCCCAGCGGCTGCGGTAGAGAAACAGGAACACCGCAGCGGCTATCACGAAGGTCAGACCGATGATGAAAATCCGGTTGAGGGGCAGCTCCAGCCCGTCGCTGATTTTCCATGCGCCCTGCAACCACTGCACGGTGGGCACGCTGACTTCCTTGGGGCCGAAGACCTGGCGGAACAACTGCTGCAGGACCAGAGACAGCCCCCAGGTCGCCAGCAGGGTGTCGAGCGGCCGGTTGTACATGAAGCGGATGCAGCAGCGTTCCAGCAGTAGACCGAAGGCAAAGGTCACCACAAAGGCCATCCCGATGGCGATGATGAAATACCAGCCCATGAGCTCGGGAAAGTAGCGCTGAAACACCACGGAGGTGACGTAGGTCATGTATGAGCCCATCGCCATCAGTTCGCCGTGCGCCATGTTGATCACGCCCATCAGGCCGAACACGATGGTCAGCCCGAGTGCCATCAGCACCAGCACGGAAAACAGCGAGAACCCGCTGAAGACTTGCATTACCAGCGTATCGAGAGTCATGCCGTCGCTACCTGTTGCTGCACATTGACGAAAGCGGGCGCGAAGCGGATCGCGCCCGGGCCGGAATCAGAGTTTCGGAAAGGGGTTGGGCTCGATCGGTGCCGACTCGTAGATCACGTCGACCTGGCCCTGCGCATTGAGGGTGCCGATGCGCGCACGCTTCCACAGGTGGTGGTTGTCCTTGTGCACCTTGATCTCGCCTTCAGGCGCATCGAGGGTCATTTCCGAGGATGCGGCGATCACCTTCGGCACCTCGAAACTGCCTGCTTTCTCGACGGCCTTTTTCCACAGGTATACCGCGGTATACGCCGCTGCCATCGGGTCACCGACCACGCGCTGCTGCCCATAGCGTGTTTTGAAGGCCTGGACGAATTTCTCGTTGACCGGGTTTTTCAGGCTCTGGAAATAGCTCATGCAGGTCAGGAAGCCGACGAGGTTTTCCGCACCGATGCCGGTAACTTCCTCTTCGGTGATCGCCAGCCCCATCAGCGTCTGGTTACTGCTGTCGATACCCGCGGCCTTGAGCTGTTTGTAGAACGCTACGTTGGAGCCGCCGACGATGGTCGACAGCACGATGTCCGGCTTGGCCGCCTTGATCTTGTTGATCACCGAGGAAAACTCGATGGCGCCCAGCGGCAGATAGTCTTCGCCGACGATGGAGCCGCCCTGTTTGGTCACCGATGCCCGCGCCAGCTTATTGGTGGTGCGTGGCCAGATGTAGTCGGAACCGACCAGATAGACGCTCTTGCCCTTGTTGGCCATCAGCCAGGTGACGGCCGCCAGGGTCTGCTGCGAGGCCTCGGCGCCGGTGTAGATAATGGCTGGGGATTTCTCCAGCCCTTCATAGAAGGTCGGGTAGTAGAGCAGGCCCTTGTTGCGCTCGAAGACCGGCAGCACCGCTTTGCGCGAGGCCGAGGTGAACGCGCCAAAGGTGACCGCGACGTGGTCGTTTTCCAGCAGCTTGCGCGCCTTCTCGGCGAAGGTCGGCCAGTCGCTGGCACCGTCTTCGACGATCGGCTCGATAGTCTTGCCCATCACGCCGCCACTGGCGTTGATCTCTTCGATGGCGAGTTTTTCCGCGTCGACCACCGAGGCTTCACTGATGGCCATGGTGCCGGTCAGCGAGTGGATGATGCCGACTTTCACGGCCTCGTCCGCCTGCGCCTGACCGATCAGGGCAAACGGCAGCAGGCTGATCGCGCCCAGCAACAGAGCATGCTTGATCAAACGGCGTTTGTCGTTGTGCATTCACTTATCTCCCAGGAATGAAAAAAGCCCGACGTCCCGGCCAAATCAATGGGCGGGAGGTCAGGCTTTTGTGCCGAATCTGGCGGGACAACTGCGTCCGATCCAGTCGTACGCGAGGTGTCTCCCTACTTGCCAAGAGGGGCGTAGGGCAAACAGCTGGCGCGATGTCTCAGGGTGAACTTAGCAAGGGCAATGCCAACTGGCGAAACGGCTCTTGGCGCGCGTTTCGAAACCCTCAGGCAGAGCCCCCCTGCATTAATTGCACGCACAAACCGACATGCGCCGCTTTGGCGCGAACAGGGCTCCTACGCACCAAAAGCGTGATGCAGAAGACCCTTTTTTCTCGCGATATGTACTCATGCATAGACTGAGATATTGTGCTTTTGCAGGAGCGAACCTGTTCGCGAAGGCACTGTTCGAGGCGACCTGGACCTCACGAGTGCACGGCCTTCTTCGCCAACGAATTCGCTTCTCCCCGACGCGCCTCGTCACGCATGGCCCGCTCCCTGCATGAGCCTGCCCGACACCCTCGCAGGGTCTCTTGCCACACGCCCATTCTCGGCAGGTGTGGAAGGCCCCTCGCACGACTGGTCCTGACACTGCCGTCACGCCAGCCCCAGGCACAACCGCCTGAGAGCCACCGTTGAATCCACGGTTATTCGCTCAGTCTTCTTTTCAGGCTCCCGGCCACCTGCGGGCGTCTCATCTCACGTGAAAGGTTTATAGGCATGACTGACCCGTCGATCCGCATAGGAGGTCTGTTTTCCAATACCGGCGTCACCGCTGCCGGTGAGTGTTCAACAATGCGCGGCGCACAGTTTGCAATTCATCAGATCAATGCCGCCGGGGGCGTGAATGGCCGTTCTCTGGAACTGATCACCCGCAATCCGGATTCCACGCCTGCGCTGTTTGCCATGCATGTCGAATCGCTGATTCGCGAAGAGAACCTGCGGTTTTTCTTCGGTTGCTACACCTCGGCGGCACGCAAGGCCGTATTGCCTGTCGTCGAACGTTACAACGCTTTGCTGCTCTATCCGGTGTACTACGAGGGCTTCGAGTATTCGCGCAACATCATCTACACCGGCGCCACGCCGAACCACAACGCGGTGCCACTGGGCAGCTACATGTTCGATCACTTCGGCAGTCGCGTGCTGATGATCGGCTCGGAGTACGTCTATCCCTACGAAACCAACCGGTTGATGAGCGACCTGCTTTACGAGCGGGGTGGCAGCAAGCTGGGTGAATACTACCTGCCACTGAAAAACGCCAGGGCAGAGGACTTCGCCAGGCTCATGGTCAAGGCCAGAGAGCTGAAACCCTCGTTCATCTTTTCGACAGTGGTCGGCGACACCATGGCGCACCTGTATCAGGCCTACGCCGATGCCGGTTTCGACCCAGCGGTCATGCCGATCGCCAGTGTCACCACCAGCGAAACCGACATTCAGCAGATGGGCGTCCATCTGGGCACCGGGCACATTTCGGCCGCGACCTATTTCCAGTCGATCGACACGCCGCTCAATCGCCAGTGCATCGCCCAGTACCGGGAAATGTTTGGCCAGCATCAGGTGACCGACCGCTGCTGGGAGGCCGCTTACTTTCAGGTCCATCTGCTGGCCAAGGCGATCGCCCGCGCAGGCAGTACCGACGTGGAGAGTGTGTTGCAGACCATGCGCGGTCTGGAATACGACGCACCGCAGGGGCGGGTGCGTATCGATGAACACAACCACCATACCTACCTGTACTCGCGGATCGGCCGTGCCAATGCCGACGGGCAGTTCGACATCCTTTACGAGAGTCAGAAAGCGCTGAAGCCCGACCCTTATGCGGTGGCGCCTGACTTCAATGGCTGGTCCAGCCTGACCGGGAGGCGTCCATGACCCTGCGTGCCGCCAAGAAACGTTTGCGCAACGACAGCGCAGGCGGCATCAAGGACCTGCGCGATATCAGCGTGCTGGTGATGCATCCCGATGACGAAGACGGTCGCAACCTGATCGCTCAGTTGCAGCGCATCGGTTGTCAGGTACGGGTGCAGTGGCCGATCCCCGAGCGTCTGCACAGCGAGGCTGATGTGATCGTACTGGCGGTATCGCCGGAGAGCCTGTCGACCAACACGCCCTGGCTGCTGCACCACTCGACGCCACCGATCATTCCGGTGATCGCCTATGAAAACCCGATCATTGTCGAGGCGCTGGTGCAGCTCAACGCCTGCTCGGTGATTCCGTCGCCAGTCCGCTCGTTCGGCCTGCTGACCGCTCTGGCCATCACCCTCAGTCAGGCCCGCAAGACGCGGGAGCGGGAAAAGCACGTCAAGCGCCTGGAAGGGCGCATGGCGGTGATGCGCACCGTGCAGCAGGCCAAGATCATCCTGATGGAAACCAAGGGCCTGTCTGAAACGGATGCCTATAACGCGCTGCGTGATCAGGCCATGGCCAAGCGCGAACCGGTGGAAAAAATCGCCGAGGCGCTGGTCAAGGCCCATGAATTGTTTCAACAAGCCTGTTCCTGACAGGTTGCAGACAAGCTTCGAGTGTCGGGCGCCGCGCCTGATCCTCTTCTGCGCGGACGGTTGCCATACGCCCTGAACCGGCAGGTATGGAACACCGCGTGGCGACCGGCGTGGACAACGACGTCCTCCGGATCGAGCCCAGGCCTGTGCGCGCCCTGCGCAGGCGGCTCCAGTCAATGACTGCCTGAACCCGGGCTGTCCTTACCGTTATCTGGAGAACACCATGTCCGTAAAACGCCCCAGCAAAGCCGACTTTCTGATTGCCGCCCAGGACCATGGCTACGACCTGTCAGACAGTCAGATGGAGTCGTTCCTGAGTCTCGCAGACGAAACTCTGGGTTCCTACGAAGCCATCGATGCCTTATACGCTGCCCATGTCGCCCAGCCGGCGCCGTTGCGCGAACACAGCAAACCGGCTGCGGCCGAGAACCTGTACGGGGCCTGGTACGTCAAGACCCACATTGCCGGTGCTGCCAGTGGCCCGCTGGCAGGCAGAACGGTGGTCATCAAGGACAACGTATCGGTGGCCGGTGTGCCCATGGCCAATGGCTCGCTGAGCCTTGATGGTTACGTGCCGTCCGAAGACGCCACGGTGGTCAAGCGCCTGCTGGCCGCCGGTGCGACGGTGATTGGCAAGTCGGTGTGCGAAGACCTGTGCTTCTCCGGAGCCAGTTTTACCTCGGCCACCGGCGCGGTGAAAAACCCTTGGGACCTGACCCGCAACGCAGGCGGCTCATCCAGCGGCAGCGCCGTGCTGGTCGCCCTGCAGGAAGTGGACATGGCCATCGGTGGCGATCAGGGTGGGTCGATTCGCATGCCGTCGGCCTGGAGCGGCATCGTCGGACACAAACCCACCTACAGCCTGGTGCCTTACACCGGCGCCTTCCCGATTGAACGGACCATCGACCATGTCGGCCCGATGGCCAATAACGTGCGTGACTGCGCGATTATGCTCGATGTGATCGCTGGCGCCGACGGGCTCGATTCAAGACAGAAAAACCCGCCAGCCGTCAGCTGCGTCGCGACCCTCGATCAAGGCGTTGCAGGCCTGAAAATAGGCCTGCTGCGTGAAGGCTTCGCGATTCCCGGCATGTCCGAGCCGCAGGTCGACGCACTGGTTCGTGCTGCCGTGGCGCAACTGGAAAGTCTCGGTGCGACGGTCGGTGACGCCAGTGCGCCGTGGCACCGCGGAGTGGCGCTGGACATGTGGAATGTCATCGCCACCGATGGCGCGGCCTACCAGATGTTGCAAGGCAACGGTTATGGCATGAATGTCGACGGCTATTACGACCCCGAGATCATGAGTTACTTCGGCGCCAAGCGTCGCGAACACGCCGATGCGTTATCCAGCAGCGTGCGTGCCGTGGCGCTGACCGGGCATTACAGCCTGAAAAACCTGCACGGTGCGTACTACGCCAAGGCGCGGATGCTGGTGCCGGAACTCACCCGCCAATACGATGAAGCCTTCAAGCAATTCGACGTGCTGGTAATGCCGACCATGCCGTTCGTGGCCACCACACTGACCGCCGCCGACGCGCCGATTGAAGAGTACGTGCACAGCGCGTTGAACATGCTGGCCAACACCGCACCGTTCGACCTGACCGGCCACCCGGCCACGTCGATACCGGCTGGTCTGGCCGAGGGACTGCCAGTCGCCATGATGATCGTCGCGCCGCGCTTCAAGGATGCCCTGGCGTTGCGTGTCGCGCAGGCTTATGAAACCGCCCGCGGAGCGTTTCCCACGCCATCAGGGGTTTGAGTCCGGAGACTGATCGAGGGGCATGCTCGCTCCATGCGAGCGGGTGTGCCTCCTGAAGAGTCAGTGACGCCGCTCTCGGGGTAAACCAACATTCAAGTGTTGGCCGCACCTTCGACCGGCAGTATCGCCAATTCGCTTTCCAGCTCCTCATCTTCCCCGATGGCAGACGCTGGAAGACGCTTTGACACCGTAACACCCAGGTTTACGAACTTGTCGACGGTCTTTGTCAGACTGCCGTGATCACCTTTAAGCGTCGTGATGCTTTCGTTATAGCTTTTCTGAACCGTGGCAATCTGGTTTCCAAGTTTGTCCATTTTCTCCACAAAAACGCGCAACTTGTCATAGACCTTGGTCGCCATACTTGCGAGCTGCAGAGTGCTGCTGTTTTGGCGCTGGATACTCCACAGGTTTGAAACAACGCGGAGCACCGGCAGCAAAGTCGTGGCCGTGATGATTGCGATACGTTTTTCATAGGCAGCCTGAAAAACGCCTGGGCTGTGCTCGGCGGCGACCAGGTAGGCAGGTTCGACCGGCATGAACAAAAATACGAAGTCCGGCGAATTGATACCGTTCAGATCGGTGTACTTCTTGTCAGACAGCGCGTTGATATGATTTTTCAAAGCCAGAACGTGGGCAGATAACGCCTTGGTACGGTCCTCGTCAGTTTCGGCAGAGACATAATCCGTGTAGGCGACCAACGACATTTTACTGTCAATGATGATGTGCTTGCCCTCAGGGAGATTGACGACGAAGTCAGGACGATTGTTTCCTGCCTCGTCATCCTTGAAGTTGGCTTCGCGCTGATATTCAAAGCCCTTACGCAAACCAGCCTGCTCGAGCAGCATCTCTACTTTTTGCTCGCCCCAAGTACCCTGCAGCTTTTTATCGCCTTTGAGTGCCTTGGTAAGATTTGACGCTTCAGTGGTGATCTGGGCGTTCAATTCCATCAGTTTGACCAGCTCGTTTTTCATCGAGCTTTGTCCTTGAACGGTATCGGAGTGAACCTGATCCACCCGTTGGCGAAATGAGTCGAGTTGGTCCTTGAACGGTTTAAGCAGGGTGTCAAGCCCTTGACGGCTCTGCTCGGAAAAGCTTTGTTGCTTGCTGTCAAAGATCTGATTGGCAAGATTTTGGAACTCTTGCTTCAATTGAACCTTGTTGTCTTCCAGCAACTGCAGTTTCTCGGCAGCGGAGTGCTGATCCCGCTGGTGGCGCATGTTGACTTCGGCAAGGCTCTGTTTGGCAATACTTAGCTCATCTCGCGTGATATTCAGTTCCTTTTCACGCTGTGCCAACGTGGCGCGTAGTCCGTCCAGTTGCTCTTTCTGCTCAGCAGCGTGGCCCAGTTGTTCTCGCTGTTTTCTGAATTCTTCTTCGGCTTTATCGATGCGCGCCTGTGAGAGGGTATAAGCGCTCTTCAGTTCCAGTAACTGATTTGCCTGCTCCTGACCTTGGCCGACCTCCATCTTGAGTTCGCCAAGCTGCATTCTTAATTTATTCGATTCACTGCTGCGATTTTCAGCAAGCGTAGTCGCCTCGGAGAGTTGTTGAATCTTATCGGACATCCTCTGTTTTTCTGCTTCCAGTGAAGTCTTGAGCTCACCCAACTGAACACTCAGTTGTTTCTCGATGTCCCGATGACGGGCAATGTCATCATGGGCCAGTTTCAACTCGTGCTGTTGCTCATCCTGCTCACGGAGCATCTGATTCTCTCGCTGCCGTGCCAAAGACGCATCGTTAAGCAGTTGCTGATGCTCTGCCTGGTGAGCCGCTTGCAGTTCGGAAACGTGTTGCGCCAGCTTGCTGGATGCAATGCGGCTACTGATCCAGAAGCCTATTGCCAGGAACAGCAAACTGAAAAGCCCGATCAGGGCTGGGGCCAAATATTGCTGTGCCATCGATAAATCCATTTTCGTTGGGTTAGGATCCAAAATGATGGCACGTTGTTCGTCTACTGAATACCGCCCAAAATAGTTTTCAATCACTGTTTCCCGGCTTTTGGGATGACCGTGTCAGTCGAATCTGCATTGCGGCTTCCATACCTCCGCTTTGGTATAGGGTAATGACTAATAAAATAAGTGTGCATAAATTGAATTTTATCCGCTGATTCAGGAGTAAGACTCATGGGTTGGCAGCCCGGTCGCCGAGCAGCGGCAGTTTCATCAGCATGTTCTTCAACGCCAGAGCATCCCATGGCAGGTGTTCGGCAATGCCAAGTCCGACCACGTCCACGACGCTGGCGACGTCTGTCAGCAAGCGGACCACCTGCTCGATAGTCATCTTGCCCTGAGCAACGCCTTCAAAGTCACTGGCCGGGACACCGGGTTGGGCAAACAGCAGAGAACGAAACAGTGCCGGGTCCAGCACGTCCAGGTCCAGATGGATCGCCAGGTGCCTTGCCCCGATGTCCTCAAGCCACTGCAGCACCGGCTCGCTGGAGTGGGCCAGCGCCTGGGCACCGGCACTGCGCAGCCGGAGACGTTTGATGAACGCGGTTTCTACCTCGAGGGTCTCCTGCAGGCCTGCATACATCACATTGGTCGGCTTGACAGGGCGTTTCACCGCGTTGACGAAATCCTTGTCACCTTCGCCCAGCAGATTGCCCATGACCATCGCATGCGCATGCTGGAAGTCTCTGGGTGTCATGACGTCCGGATGAGCGTCGACCCACAGCACCGCAAGGTCACCGTCGTAACGTTCATTCAGGTAGGCGAATGGCGCGAGGTCGACCAGACAGTCGCCACCCAGAACCACCAGCCGATCCGGCTGATGCCGGTCGATCAGTTGCCGTGCAAGGTCAAGCTGCGCGAGCAACGCATGGCGGGCGATAATGCCGTTTTCCAGTTCAAGTGGTTGATCATCGGGTTCGGTTACGGCCACGTGCTCGACAGGCCCTGACGTGTCCGGTGCCAGCCACGCCAGCAGTTGTGCGCCAAAATGATAAGGTGCGTTGTTGCCGCCCTGCCACTGGGGAAAGATCAGGCGCAGGGTCTTATCGGGGTGGGTCGTCATCGAGGTTTTCCTTCATCACCGTTCATTGGCACGGCGCGCAGAAAGCGCCGTCAGTAGGGCGGTGATACTGATCGACCCGGATGCGGCGTGCTTTGCCTGAACGGTCAATCGCTGTGCCGAAGACGCCAGTCGTCTTATCGTGGCTCCAGCAACTGCTGGGGAGGAATGCCATAAGCGTTTTTGAAGGCTCGACTGAAATGCGAGAGGTTGGTGAAGCCGAAATTCAGCGCAGCGTCGCTGACCCGGCGAACGTGGCGTTTGAGCAGTGCGTCATGGCACGCCGAAAGCCTTTGCTGCCAGAGCCAGCGAATGGCCGTAGTGCCTTCCTGTGCGAACAGTCGATTGAGTGTGCGTGGGGAGACATGAGTCGCCAAGGCAATGTTTTCGGCCGTCAGCCCTGTGTCGGGCAGATTATTCAGCAGGAACTGCTTGATGCGCTGCAGTTGCTGCATTTGATGAGACTGACGTCGGATATCGGTGTCGCCAAACACCGAGTCGAAGGCGGTAGACAGTAAGTCCAGCAGTGATGCATTGAGTCGTTCGCTCAGCGGGTCCGATAAACCCTCTGCGTTCCAGGCTTCGGTCAACACGACGGCGGCAACACGACCCAATGCCGAATGGCCATCCAGCGTCCGGCACACCAGTCGTTCGGCACTGGGGATGTGTTGCAGCAACAGCTTGCGGGGCACCGTCAGGACAATCTGATCGTCCCCTTCGGGGTAACGGCATGCGTAAGGCTGTGCGCTATCGTAAAGGACGATATCGCCAGCGCCTTGCCGGGACTCCCTGTCGTTCTGCACGACAACCGCGTCGGGACACAAAGAGAGCGTGAGGAGGAAGTGATCGCTTTCCCTGTCTTGCTGCAAGCGCCGGTAATGCAGGGGGGATGACTGGATCCGGGTGAAAGTAACGCTACCCTGACCCCTGACGTTCAGTCTGCCGTCAAACGGCGCTTCGTTCAGGGGCTGGCTGGCGACCAGGCCATACGTCGAACTCACAACCTCCTGCCAGGCGTCGAAACGATCCTCGGGTCGTAGTGGTTCGACTGGGAAAATCATGGCCATGTCTGCCTCTGCGAAGAGCGTTTTTCACGAAGTGATCGGCTTCAAGGTTATCAGACGTTGATCCAGAGCAAGACCCCTGCGTCTACAGTGCTCCAGTGTGACGAAAATAATTGATATGTCGGTGATCCGGCCGATATAGGCCTACGTATGCTGCGCTCTGCTTATCCAAGCCTTCCAGAACAGGAGTTCCATGGATCCGCGTCTTGCTGGACTTTCCTTCTTGCTGACCCTGGGCTGGACTGGCGCAGTCATTCTTGTCATCTGGTTCTATTACTGATGACGGCGAGTTGTTCAAAGCAGGTAAAGGAATGGTGTACCAGGCGCGCTTAGCCGACTACCGGCCAGGCCAAGGGGTGTCTGTGTGTGTGGTGGCGAACCAGTTGCCCTAAAGCTGTTCCGTTTGATGCCGATGTTAATGCTACAGCTACCTGCCAAGTGGAGTCGGTCATTCCATCCGACGCTGATGAACTGCAGTTTGCGCTATGGACGGCATTGAGAAAGACGATTAACCGGCTTGATCGGCAGCCTCCATAGTCCACACATCGGTGTGTCTGACAGGGCTCGCGGAAACCGGCGCTTTATAACAATACTTCCATAGATGCTTACTCGCAGAGTATTTCCACATGTCGACCACAATTGAAACCACCCACAGGGACAAGGCCGGGCTGGAACTTGATCTTCACTCGCTGATGACGGCCATTGACCGCTCCCAGGCGATGATCGAGTTCGATCTTGATGGCAATATCCTGCGGGCCAATACCAATTTTCTGGATTGCGTCGGTTATCGGCTGGATGAGGTCCAAGGTCGGCATCACCGCATGTTCTGCACGCCGGAACATGCATCCAGCGTCGAATATGTGACGTTTTGGGAAAAACTCGGCAAGGGCGCTTTCGACGAAGGGCAGTACAAGCGCCTGGGCAAGAACGGGCGCGAGATCTGGTTGCAGGCGACTTATAACCCGGTGTTCGACGAGCAGGGCAACCCGTTCAAGGTGGTGAAGTTCGCCACAGACGTCACTGCGCAACGCAAGTCCAATGCCGAGTACGAAGGCAAGGTTGCGGCCATCGATCGCTCGCAGGGCATCATCGAGTTCGACCTGAACGGTCGCGTGCTCAACGCCAACGAAAACTTTCTCCAGGTCCTGGGCTATCGTCTGGACGAGATTCAGGGTCAGCACCATCGCATGTTCTGCGAAGACGACTACCTGAACAGCCCTGCATATCGTGCCTTCTGGGCCAAGCTGGAACGTGGCGAGTATGACTCAGGCGAATACAAGCGCATCGGCAAGAACGGTCGCGAGCTGTGGATCAGCGCGACGTACAACCCGATCTTCGACCCGGATGGTCGTCCTTACAAGGTCGTGAAGTTCGCCAACGATGTGACCGAGAGCCGCATTCGTCAGGCTGAGTCCGCAGGCAAGGTAACGGCCATCGAACGTTCTCAGGCGGTGATCGAATTCGATCTGACGGGCAAGGTGCTGCACGCCAATCGCAATTTTCTGGCGGTATTCGGCTACGAACTCGATGAAATCGTCGGTGAACACCACCGTATGTTCTGCTCCGAGGAATTCGTCAGCAGCCTGCAGTATCGTGAGCTCTGGGAGAAGCTGGGGCGCGGCGAGTACGACGCCAACGAATACAAGCGCAAGCGCAAGGACGGTAAGGAGATCTGGATTCAGGCCACCTACAACCCGATTTTCGATGCACAGGGCAAACCCTACAAGATCGTCAAGTTCGCGCTCGACGTGACTGTGGCCAAGGAAACCAGCGTCGAGGACCAGGGCAAGGTGAATGCCATCGACCGCGCCCAGGCCGTCATCGAATTCGACATGGCCGGCAACATCATCACCGCCAATGCCAACTTCCTCAAAGCGCTGGGTTATGGCCTGCTGGAAATCAAAGGCAAGCATCACCGTATCTTCTGTGAGGAAGAGTATGTGCGTGGCACCGAGTACCGTGAGTTCTGGCACGGGCTGGGGCAGGGCGAGTTCTACTCCGGGCGCTTCATGCGTGTCAGCAAATACGGGCAGAAAATCTGGATTCAGGCGACGTACAGCCCGATTTTCGACCACGACGGCTTGCCGTTCAAAGTGGTGAAATTCGCCACTGATATTACCCGTCAAGTCGAGATGGAACAGGCGATAGAGGCCAAGACCCGCGCCATGGGCGAGTCGGTGAAAGCACTGATGAACGCCATTTCCTACGTCGCACAAAGCACCGAGACAGCCACCGATCTGGCCAGAATGACGCGTGAGCAGGCCAGTTCCGGTTCGCAGACGCTGGTCAAGGCGTCCGACGCGATGGGCATGATTGCCAAGTCCGCCGAGGGCATTCAGGACATCATTCAGGTGATCAGCGAGATCGCCAGTCAGACCAACATGCTGGCCTTCAACGCGGCCATCGAAGCGGCCAGGGCCGGTGAGCATGGCCTGGGCTTTTCGGTAGTCGCCGACGAGGTGCGCAAGCTGGCCGAGAAGTCCTCGCGTGCGACCAAGGAAATCAACAAGCTGATTCTGGAAACGGTCAGCCGGATCGAGTCGGGCAACGAGATTTCGCGCAGTGCCGGCGAAGCCTTCGAACACATCGTGGAAGGCGTGATGCAGACCACCCAGGCGATCGACGGGATCAATACTGCAACCGAGAAGCAACGCCTGTCGGCGCAGGAAGTCGAGACCCTGATTGTCGAGCTGCATAAAGCCAACCTGACTGGCTATACCGAAACGCTGAACAAGGTATCCATCGGACAACCTGCATGAGCAGCCTGAATGCCTATGGCGTCGTGCAGATCAATGGCGTGTATCTGGCGGTGGTTGCCGATGCGTTGATGGAGGCCGTGCACTGGCCCGCTGATCTGAATCCCCATCCGTTGACCCGGGGAGCGCTGCGCGGGGTGTTTACCTTGCGTGGCAAACCGGTGCCATTGGTCGACCTGCGGGCTCAACTGGCGGAGGGCGGCGATATGTCTTCGCCGACGCCACTGGTCGCGATTCTCAAGTATGGCGGCGGTTACCTCGGGCTGGCGATCGATGCGGTGTGCGACATTCTCAAGGCCCGTGATTCTCAGTTCAGCCCACTGGGGCCCGAGGGCAGCGCTGTCGGGCTGCTGCCCTCTCTGCTGCTCGGCTCTGAAGAGTCGCGGATGATCTACAAGCTTGATCTTGCCTTCATGAGTGGTTTGCCAGGCGTACTGTTCGCTGCCGATCCCAACGCGCAAGTGCTCAAGGACGAGGCGCTGGCCGCCAAGAACCGTTTGCTGCATTACCTGGTGTTCGAGTGCGACGGCCGTAACTTCTGTATCGATGCCAGCGTTGTGACCGAGTTGGTGGACGAACCCGAGATCACGGCGTCGGATTTTGCCAGTGACTGCTGCTTTGGCGTCACCTCGGTGCGTGGCACCAAGGTCCCGGCGCTCAACCTGTCCGAAGTGCTTGGCCTGGACCACCAGCGTCAGACGTCCAAGCCGCAGTTGCTGCTGTTGACTGCGCCGGACGGGCGGGTCTGCGGGTTCGGCTACGACCGCATGGTCGCCATTCAGCGTCAGGATCCGGACAGTCTGTTGGCGGCGCCGGGCTATGGCCTGCCGCATCCAGAGCTGCTCGCCGGGGTAATGAACCTGGAGGAGGGGCAGCAAGCCTTGTTGCTTGATCATCCGATGCTGTTGCAGCGTCCGGAAGTCAAAAGCTACACCCAGGTTTACCAACACGACGTCAAACCTGCCCAGGCCTCGCACGATGTGACCAAGGCCATGCTGCGCCACGCCTGCCTGCTGTTCGATGCGCCGACCCGCTTCGTCGCACCGTTGAGCCAGATCGTGGAAATCATGAGCATGCCGCAGCAACTGATCGGCCTGTCGCAGCCGGAAACGCATTTGCTGGGACAGTTCAATCTGCGCGGCGAACAGGTGCCGCTGATCTGCCTGAGCAGCCTGTTGGGCGAAGGGGCACAGGTCCAGGGCGAAGCGTCGCGTGTATTGATCGTGCGTGGCGAGCGGCTGTGCTTCGGTTTTGCCGTGAACCGCGTCGATGCGATCGACGCCTTCAATCAGTTCGATCCGGCCATGCTGGAACAAGGCTGGCAAGCCAGTACCGGCAAGGGCATTTCGGTCAATGACCGGGTCCGTTCGCTGGTCAGCGTCGGCAGTCAGGAGCGCAGCTGGCGCGCGACCCTGCTCGATCTGCAGGGCCTGGCCAGACAACTGGAATGCAACGTCGATCAGCGCCGCGCGGTGTAATCAGTCTGAACCGAATGCGCCGCGCGTGGCCTTATTTGAGTGTCCACCAGCGGAGTCAACGACCATGACTGACAAGAAAGACGAGAAAAAACCGGAACCGCAAAGCGATGTGCCCGCGCACTCGACGCCCGAGGAAAAGGAACGCCTGAAAGACTTCAACAAGGACGGCATCCCGCCTGGGGTTTGCTGATCAGCCTGCGGTAGTGTTCACGTGACGCCCGGTCTGTTCAGGCCGGGCGTTGTCATTTCTGAAAGCCTGACTGGGCTTTGTCTCGACTCACGCATCGCGCAGCAGGTCGTTGGCGTTGAGCAACTGATAGGCGATTTGTGGACGTGCTTCCAGGGCGCGGCGGATGGCGGCGGGTATCGATTGGCGCGTCTTGCGACACAGCCCGACCTTTTCCTCGACGACAATGCTGATGCCGCGCATGGTGCGCACTTCATTGAAGCCCGGCGCGACGTCGACACGCACGCCCAGTTGCTGGAAAATCTTGCGCTGCATGTGCTCAAGGTCTTCCAGACTGTCGATACGCTCCAGGCGATCCAGCAGGCTTTTCTCTGCGTCGCGAGACAGCAGCAGAATCCGCAGGTCTGCACCTTCCGCGTCCAGCAGCTCGCGCTTGCAGTCGCAAGCGCCGGGCGGGCAAGGGTTACGGATTTTCAAAGGCGCGTTCATGGGCGCAGCATAGCGACTGATATGGGCGTCTGACCATAGCTGAGTGCATATGCGCCGCGCAGTTAAAAAGCCTGGCCCCTGCCGATATTCGCAGCGCTCCGCCGGGGCCTTACAGGTGCCGGATCAATTCGGCCACTTCATCTCGCCCTTGATGACTTTTGCGCTCATCTCCAGCGAAGCCGGCTCGGCCAGTTGCGGCCAGGCTTTCTGCATGGCGTCGATCAGGGTGGTGGAATCCTTGGCTTTGGCGGCCTGTTCTTCGAAGGACTTCAGGTAGTCGGCGGTGAATGTCACAGCCTGGGTGCCTGACGGAATCTTGCCCAGGTAATGACCCGGAATTACGGTGGCCGGTTTCAGCGCCTCGATGCCCTTGAGTGTCGCGAGCCAGTCCTGACGCGATTTCGTGCTTTGCGTGTCAGCGATCCAGACATGGATGCCGCTGGAGACCACGACACCACCGACTACCGCCTTGAGGGAGGGAATCCATACGTAGCTGCGCTCGGGGGCCGGGCCGTTCAGGCCTTTGATCTGCAACGGTTGGCCTTCAAGCGTCAGGTGGTCGCCCTTGAGTACTTCCGGCACAACCAGGCTGGCTGGCGCATTGTCCTTGAGAATCGGGCTCCAGTAGGCAAGTTTGCCCTGCATCGACGCCTTGATCGCCTTCACGGTAGGCGCGCTGGCAACGATCTTCGCTTTGGGGAACGCAGCTTTGATGACGTCCAGACCGAAGTAGTAGTCCGGGTCACTGTGGCTGATGTAGACCGTGGTGAGTTGCTTGCCGCTGGCCTTGATCTTCTGCACCAGGGCCTCGGCGTCGTTGCGCTGGAACTGCGCATCGATGAGCACCGCGTCATGCTTGCCGGTGATCAGTTCGGATGACACCGGGAAGACGGCTTTTTCAGCCGGGTTGTACACCTCGATGGCCAAGGGGGCGGCGGCCTGGGCTGCGAGAGGGAACAGAGCAGCGAAGGACAGGGCAAGCAGGGATTTACGCAACATGGGTACGACCTTCGTTCGGGCAGGACTGAGGTGGTTATCTTAGGTTGCCTCAGCTGAAACAAAAGCCTCAGTATTGGCAACTATTGATTGCTTATATCGGACGAATCGTGGATCGGATCATAGCGGCGCGGGTATTCATCGCCATCAACGACAGGGGCAGCCTCATTGCCGCCGCCGAGGCGCTGGATATGTCTCGGGCAATGGTCACGCGGTATCTGGCGCAGATGGAGCGCTGGGCCGGAGCACGATTGCTGCACCGGACCACGCGCAAGCTCGGCCTGACCGCCCCCGGGCAGGTGACGTTGTTGCGTTGTCAGCAATTGGTCGAGCTTGCCGACGCGGTGCCGCTGGCGGCCGATACGCAAGTCGACGAGCCGCGCGGCATGCTGCGCATCGCCTGTTCGCAGTCACTGGCCCTGGCCGTTCTGGCACCCGCGGTGACGGCTTACCTGCAACGCTATCCCGGCACCTCGGCAGACCTGCTTATCGGTAACGAGGCCGTGGATCTGGTCAGCGAGCGAATCGATCTGGCGATCCGCATCACTAATCAATTGGACCCCAATGTAATTGCCCGTCCGCTGGGGCAGTGCGCTTCGGTGGTGTGCGCTGCTCCAGCCTATCTTGCCGTGCACGGCACACCGTCCAGGCCGCAGGAACTGTCTGCTCACAACTGCCTGACCTATTCGTACTTCGGCAAAAGCCTCTGGGAATTTACCCGCCAGCAGATGCCGCTCAGTGTGCCGGTCGGTGGCAACCTCAGTGCCAACGATTCAGTGGTGCTGCTGGAGGCCGCAGTGGCGGGCGCCGGTATCAGCCTGCAACCGGTGCATTCGGCAGCGCCGCTGATTGCGAGCGGCAAGCTGATCGCCCTGATGCCGGAGTACCAGCCACGGGCACTGGGGATACACGCGATCTACACTTCGCGGCACCACCAGTCGGCAACGCTGCGCACTTTTCTGGATTTTCTGACTGAATGGTTTGAGAGGGACGGAGATTAGATCACCTGCTGCGTCCAGAACGGCATGCCCGCGTGGAGCATGGGCACGATAGGGGATGCCCATCGTTCCTCACGCTCCGTGTGCGCGGTATCAGGTCTTGAACTTGCGTACCAGGCCGTCCAGTTCGCTGGACAGCATCTCCAGACTTCTGGAATCCGCGCGGGCCGAGTCCGAGAGTTGAGCGATCAACTGCGCATCACCATGGATCTGGCTGATGTGCCGGTTGATGTCTTCGGCCACCTGATGCTGTTCTTCGGCGGCAGTTGCGATCTGGGTGTTCATGTCGCGAATCACATCCACTGACTCACGGATTTGCCCGAAGCTGCTGCGTGCCTGTCCGATCTTGGTCACCGACTGCTGCGACACGTCGAGGCTGGCATGCATCTGTTGCGCCACCGAGGCAGTACGTTTGGCCAGGTTGCCCAGCAGGCTGTCGATTTCGGCGGTCGAGTCCGAGGTGCGTTTGGCCAGTGCGCGGACTTCGTCGGCTACGACGGCGAAGCCGCGGCCCTGTTCGCCCGCACGTGCTGCCTCGATGGCGGCGTTGAGCGCCAGCAGGTTGGTCTGCTCGGCAATCGAGCGGATGGTGTTGAGGATCGACTGAATGCCTGCGCTGTCTTTTTCCAGTTGCGTCATGTCCTTGGCCGAGCGGGTGAGTTCTTCGCTGAGCTGGTCGACGCTGCGCACCGCATCGTCGATCTGCCGCTGACCTTCACGCGCCTGTTGCTGACCGTTGTCTGCCGAGTCGGCGGCCTGGCTGCAGGAGCGGGCGACTTCATTGGAGGTGGCGACCATTTCATGAAACGCCGTGGAGACCATATCCACCGCTTCGCGCTGCCGGCCAGCAGCTTCGGCCATGTCGTTGGAGACACGTGTCGAGCTGTGTGAGGCTTCGAGAATCTTCCCGGCGGCCTGACCGATGTGCTGGATCAGGCTGCGAATCGCGGTCAGGAACTTGTTGAACCAGCCCGCCAGTTGCGCGGTTTCATCCTTGCCGCGCACGGCGAGGTTCTGAGTCAGATCGCCTTCACCGCCCGCGATGCCTTCCAGGCCGCTGGAAACGCTGTGGATCGGACGCACGATAACGCGGGCAAAACTGGCACCGACAATCGCAAAGACCACCGCCAGCACCGCCGCGATGATGCCGATCAACCAGGTCAGGCGGGTGGCCGAGGCCATCACTTCGTCCTGTTTGATCAGGCCGATGAAGTTCCAGCCCAGTTGTTCGGACGAGTAAACGTTGGCCATGTAACGTTCGCCGTTGAGTGTCACCTCGACCAGACCACTGGCGGTTTTCGCCAGCTCGCTGAAGCCGTCGCCCAGTTCACCCAGTTTCTTGAAATTGTGCTCGGGCTGTTTGGGATCGACCAGCACCGTGCCGTTCTTTTCCATCAGCATCAGATAGCCGCTTTCGCCCAGTTTGATCTGCTTGACGATGTTGGTCAGCTGCTTGAGCGATACGTCGATATTGACCACGCCGCCAGGGTTGCCCAGTTTGTTGGGAATCGCCCGGATGGTGCTGACCAGTACAGCATCGTCGTTGGCCCAGTAATAGGCATCGCTGCGCACAGTCTTGCCGGCATTGGCCATTGCAGTCTTGTACCACGGCCGCACACGCGGGTCGTAGTTGCTCATTTTCGGGTCTTCCGGCGTCATGATGTAGCTGCCGTTGATCAGACCATAAGAGACGTAGGAGTAGGCCGGGTGAGCCTTGGCGATACTGGCGAACAGCTCGGTCGCCTGCCTGTCATTCTCGGACTGCGGAGGAGGCGTTGCGCCCATGTAGTTGCGGAAATCGTCGCTCGCCCCGGCGATCAGCGGGTGCGCCGCGATGTAATTGACGTTCTGCGTAATGCCGTCGAAAAACAGCTGCATGGCGTTGTCGACCTGGCGAATTTCACGCGCGCTGCTGTCCACGAAATCACTGGTCGCCTTGTCACGCAGGTTCACGACCACGATGGCGGCGACGACTAATATGGGCAAGCACGCAATGACTGCGAACGCCCACGTCAATTTTTGTTTGATATTCATTCGAGCTCCGGGATGTCCGTTACTGCCGCAAGTGTTGGGCGCTGCATGGGTACAGTCTGCGCCCCGAGGCGTTGGCCTGAAGGGCGCTCTTATGGTCTACCAACAGTTCAACGGCTTTATGCCAGCATTCTTTAGGCGGCGTGGCGGTAACAGACACTTGTTGTCGTTCATGAGCACGAAACGACCTTTGCTCACTGATGCAGTAACCTGTTGTTCATACGTAGCGCCCTCCAAACTCGGTCATGGCATCCAGCATTGCGTCCTTAAAGTAAGCCAGTGAAGCCCGGTCAAAGAGGATCTGGAAACAGGGTTCGGCCTGCGCGCCGAGGTTGATGACGATCACATTGATGCGCGCTGCCGAGGTCTGCGCCACCGAACCGGGAGCAAAAGCCCCCGGGCGCAGATCCACGCCACACAGTTTGGCCATCACCTCGGCGATACACTCGCCACTCAGTTGCAGCCAGGCATGGCTGTCTTCGCGCGGCAGCAGGTAGTTGGCGCTGTGGTCCAGCTCCCAGCGAGCTTCTTCATCGGCGATGCGCTGCCCGTCATCCAGCGGGCTGCCCAGCAGCAGGTATTCGGTCTGCGAAAGGCGTGCGACCTGGCTGCCGTCCGCCTGTGTGATGGCTCGGTTCGGTGCCTCGGGCAGGCTGAAACCGCGTGCCGTCAGGTAGTCAGCGCTTTGCGTGCCGCGAAATCCCACGCGTGGCCGATCGGTCAGGTCTTGCAGTGTGCACAAGGCCCGCGGGTTGGCGCCGACAGGACTGTTCTGGATAAGGCTGGTCATGGGTCAGAGCTCCTGGCGCTGGTTTTCAGGGTCGAAGAACGGCAGTTTGACGACGGTTGCCTGAACCACCACACCGTCTTCGACGCGGATCGGAATCTGCTGGCCGGGTGTGCTCTGGTCGAACGCGGCATAGGCCATGCCGATGATCATGCCCAGGGTCGAGGAGTACTCGCAGGACGTCACGTTGCCACTGATGTCCGGGCCTTTGAGCACCAGATGCCCCTCAAGCGGCAGCGGGCTGGCTTTGGGCAAGGTGAAGCCAACCAGCTTGCGCTTCTGCGGCTGGGCTTCGAGGATGTCCACCGAGCGGCGGCCGACGAAGAAAGGCTTGCTGCGGCTGACCGCCCAACCCATGTCGATCTCGGCCGGATGGGTCATGCCATCGGTGTCCTGACTGATGATGACGTGGCCTTTTTCCAGACGTAACAGCCGTTGCGTCTCGACGCCGAACGGACGCATGTCGAAGGCCTTGCCAGCCTCGACAAGTGCATCCCAGAGCCTCAGCGCGTGACGAGCGGGGACGTGGATCTCGTAGCCCAGTTCGCCGACGAAACCGACCCGCAACAGCCGCGCCTTGATGCCGGCGACCGTGCCCAGGCGCACGCCAAGATAAGGGAAGCCTGCGGCAGACAGATCAAGGTCGGTACAGACCTGCTCCAGCACCTTGCGCGAATCCGGGCCCGCCACGTTGACCGCAGCAATGGCCGCCGTGACGTTGGTGATGTCCACGTTCAGACGCCACTGGGCATTCCACTTGAGCATCTGCTGATAAATGCGATCCACACCGCTGGTGGTGGCGGTGACGTAGAAATGCTGGTCGGCAAAGCGCGCGCAAACGCCGTCGTCGATGACCACGCCTTGCTCGTTGGTCATCAGCGCATAACGCGAACGCCCGACCGGCTGTTTGAGAAAGGCGAAGGTATACAGGCGGTTGAGCAGCTCGGCGGCGTCGGGGCCGCGTACGTCCAGGCCGCCGAGTGTCGACACGTCGATGATGCCGACCTTGTTGCGCACGTGCAGCGCTTCCTGCTGCATGCAGGCATCGCGTTGCGAGGGTTTGCCATAGAACGCCGGACGCTGCCAGATCCCGGCAGGCATCATTTTCGCGCCTGCCTGCACATGACGCTGGTGCATGGGTGTCTGCCGATACGGATCAAAGGCACGGCCTGCAACGTGTGCCAGTTTCTCTGCCTCGAAGGGCGGCCGGGCTGTGGTCACGCCGGTTTCACTGATACTGCGCTGGGTCGAAGCGGCCACCAGTCGTGCGGTCGGCAGTGCCGAGTGACGACCTTGTGACGGGCCCATGCCTACCGTGGAATAGCGTTTTACCAACTGGATGTCGCGATAGCCGATGCGCGTGGCATTGACGATATCGCGTACCTGAAGGTCTTCGTCGAAGTCGACAAAATCCTTGCCGTCAGGGTGCGGGAAGATCGGCCAGGCGAAGTTGACCTGCGCTTCACTGCGCAGCGCGGCTGGGGTGTCAGCCGAGGTCAGGCCCAGTGCCGAGACCACGCTGGCGGCGGCATGCGCGGCATCGGCCAGTACATTGTCCAGCGCGTGGTAACCGTTGACCGAGCCCGCGATGCCCAGGTTCTGCGGCAGGCTACTGATGGCGAATTCGGCCTGTTCATCGTCATAGGCCAGCTTGCCGCCGGCCTGACACAACAACTGGTAGACCGGCATATAGCCGCCGGACATGCACAGCAAGTCGCAGTCGACACGCGAACCGCTGTTCGCCACCTGCCCCTGGCCGGTGATCTTGCGCAGCTCGGCGCCGCTCACATGGCGCATGCCTTTCTCATGCAGCGCTTCATAGACCGTTGTGTTCACGTGGCAGACGATGCCGCGCTTCTCCAGCGCAAGCCGCAGCGTCCGGTCCGACGGGCTGCTGCGCATGTCGGCCACTGCAACCACGTCGACGCCCTGATCGTGCAAATCCAGTGCGGCGAGGTAACCGTCATCATTGCCGGTCAGCACCACCGCGCGTTTGCCGGGCTTGACGGCGTACAACTTGATCAGACGCTGTGCAGCACTGGTCAGCATCACGCCGGGGAGGTCGTTGTTGCGGAAAATCACTGGCTGATCGAACGAGCCACTGCACACCAGGCACTGCGTGGCGCGCACCTTGTACAAACGCTTGCCCTGAATCACCGGCAGGTAGTTGTCGGTGAACCAGGCATTGCAGGTCGCCTGTTTGAGCACCTGGATATTGTCATGTGCTTCTACCGCAGCGACCAGTTCACGCCGCAGTTGCTCGGCGCGCAGGCCGTCGACATCGAAGCGGGCATACGCCAGTGAACCGCCGAGGATGGGCTGCTGTTCGATCAGCAGCACCTTGGCGCCGGCATTGGCGGCGCTCAGTGCCGCCTGCAAGCCGGCAGGTCCTGCGCCAATCACCGCCAGATCAGTGAACAGGTAGGCCTTGTCGTAGTACTCGGGCTGGAAGGTCAGGTCCAGCACGCCAAGGCCGGCCTTCTTGCGAATGATCGGCTCCCAGACCTTCCACATGCCCTTGGGCTTGTAGAACGAGCGATAGTAGAAGCCCACCGGCATGAACTTCGAGAACTTGCCCAGGTACGCGTCCCGATCGTTGTCCAGCGAGCCGGTGAAGTTCTGGCCTGAGGCCTGCAAGCCTTCCTGCAGGGCAACGGTGTCGGCCATTACGTTGGGCTCGTGAGGCAACTGGATCAGGCTGTTGGCATCCTGCCCGGCCATGGTCAGCGGGCCGCGCGGGCGGTGGTACTTGAACGACCGCGAAAGCAGGAAGCGACCGTTGGCCAGCAGGGCACTGGCAATACTGTCGCCCTGCAGGCCCTGATAGGTTTTGCCATCGAAGCTGAACGTGAGCGGCCGGGTGCGATCGATCAGCAGGCCCATGGGCGCGGGCAGGCGGGCGGGGGTGGTCATCCTGCGATCTCCTTGGAGGCGAGAGGGGCGAAGTCGATACGTACGGTAAATAGTTCGCGTGGGTCGAAGGTGCGGATGATCTCGTCGCTGCCAGTGTGGCGCTCGGCCAGGAACCAGTAGCTGGAGGGGGTGTGCATCCACCACTCGCGCACCACGCCCAGCGTGTCCTCACTGTTGAACACGTAATCGGCCCACTCGCTGTCGCTGCAGGTTTGCGGGTCGGGCATGTGTTTGAATTCTCCGCCGTAGGTGAACTCGCTGATGTTGCGCGGCCCGTTGAGCGGGCAGGTCATGATTTTCATGTGTCGCTCTCCGTCAGTGGCTGGCCGCTGTTGCGCCCATTTCGTTGACTTGCTGAAAGGTCGAGAAGCGCTCGAGCGCGAACGGCCTGATCAACTCGGGCACTTTGCCGCCGCTGGCCACCAGTTCGGCCATGGTCTTGCCGCAGATCGGTGTGGCCTTGAAGCCCCAGGTGCCCCAGCCCGCGTCCAGGTAGTAATTCCGGACCGGCGAAAGGCCCATGATCGGGCTGTAATCCGGGGTCATGTCGGTGATCCCGGCCCATTGGCGCATCAGTTTGGCGTTGGCCAGAAACGGAAACATCTCGATGGCGTGGGCCAGCAGGCTTTCCTTGAGCTCCAGCGTCGAGCGGCTGTTGAACAACGGGTAGGGATCAGAGCCACCGCCAAACACCACTTCGCCACGGCTGGTCTGCTGCACATAGCAGTGCAGGGCGGACGAGCTCACCAGCGGGTCGAGAAAGGGTTTGAAGGGTTGCGTGACCATCGCTTGCAGCGGGAAAGTCTGGATCGGCGAACGAATCCCGGCCTTCTTCATCATCTGCGAACTCATGCCCGCCACCGCCTGCACGGCGCAGCCGCATTGGATGGTGCCGCGATTGGTCTTCACCGCAGTGAGGGTGCCGTTCTCGATCACTAGTTCCTGCACTTCGGTCAGTTGATGAATCTCCACTCCACGCTTGGCCGCCTGCTTGGCGTAACCCCAGGCGACCGCGTCATGCCGGGCGGTGCCACCGTCGATGTGCCACAGGCCGGCGAGCACCGGCAGATGGCCGGGGTCCAGATTGAGGCTCGGCACCAGCTCGCGGATCTGCTGGCGATCGATCATCTCGGTGCGGCCGCCGAAATGCTTGTTGACCTCGGCGCGCTGGCGGAACGACCTGACCGTGGCGTCGGTGTGCGCCAGGGTCAGTTGGCCGCGCTCGGAGTACATGATGTTGAAGTCGAACTCGTTGGACAGGCCCTGAAACATCTTCACCGACTCGGTATAGAACTTCACGCCTTCGCTGGTCAGGTAATTGGAGCGGATCACCGCCGTGTTGCGCGCTGTGTTGCCGCCGCCCAGGTAACCTTTTTCCAGCACGGCAATATTAGTGATGCCGTGGTATTTCGACAGGTAGTAAGCGGTGGCCAGGCCATGCCCGCCGCCGCCGATGATCACCACGTCGTAGGAGGACTTCAGTTCCTTGGGCGCAGGCAGATCCACCTCGACCGGGTACTGCGAGCTGAGCCCGTATTTCAACAGGTTGAAAGGCATACGGCCTCCGGTTGGCTGCGTTGCGCGTGGGCCTGCTGCAGGGCAGCAGTCACGGTGTTTTTCATCAGAAAGGCGATAGTCATCGGGCCGACCCCGCCGGGGACCGGGGTGATGGCAGCAGCGACTTCGGTGGCGCTGGCGAAATCCACATCGCCCACCAGGCGGCTGCGGCCATGGTCCTCGATGCGGTTGATGCCGACGTCGATCACCACCGCGCCGCGCTTGAGCCAGCTGGCATCGATAAGGCGCGGACGGCCAACCGCCGCCACGACGATGTCGGCCAACTGGCACAAGGCCCTGGCGTCGGTACTGCGCGAATGCACCACCGTCACCGAGCAATGCGCTTGCAGCAGCAGAGCGGCCATGGGTTTGCCGACGATGTTGGAGCGACCGATCACCACCGCATGCTTGCCGCTCAGATCGCCGCAGGTTTCTTCCAGCAAGTGCAGGCAACCGCTGGGGGTGCAGGGCGTCAGTACGTTGCGCCCCTGGCTCAGGCCACCGACGTTTTCACTGTGAAAACCGTCAACGTCCTTTTCCGGGTCGATAGCCTGCAGGACGCGGTTTTCATCGATGTGAGCGGGCAAGGGCAGTTGCAGGAGAATGCCGTTTACCGTGTTGTCGGCGTTCAATTCGGCAATCAACGCCAGTAAGCGTGCCTGGCTGCTGTCGGCCGGCAGGCGGTGCTCCAGCGAGCGAATGCCGGCTTCCCCGGCGCGCAGGATCTTGTTGCGTACGTAGACCTCACTGGCCGCGTCATTACCGACCAGAATGACCGCCAGCGCCGGTTCGATGCCTTCGGCCTTCAGGGTTTCTACATCGTGTCTGACCTGTTGCAGAACGCGAGCGGCGGTGGCCTTGCCGTCGATGATGTGTGCGCTCATCGGAACACCACCGTTCGATCCTTGTTGAGAAACACCCGGTGCTCCAGGTGATATTTGACGGCCCGCGAGAGCGCGATGGTTTCGTTATTGCGTCCCGCCGCGACCAGGTCGGCCGGCAGGTAGACGTGATCGACGCGCTGCACTTCCTGCTCGATGATCGGGCCTTCGTCCAGGTCGCTGGTGACGTAATGCGCGGTGGCGCCGATCAGCTTCACGCCGCGCTCGTAAGCCTGATGGTAGGGCTTGGCGCCTTTGAAGCCCGGCAGAAACGAGTGATGGATATTGATCGCCCGACCCGCCAGTTGCTGGCACAGGTCGTCGGAGAGAATCTGCATGTAGCGCGCCAGCACCACCAGCTCGGTGCCGGTTTCATCGACCACCTTCATCAGCGCGGCTTCCTGCGCGGCCTTGGTTTCCCTGGTCACCGGCAGGTAGATGAAGCGAATACCCTCACGCTCGGCCATCGGTCGCAAATCCAGGTGATTGGAGACGATGGCGGTGATGGTCATGTCCATCTCGCCCTTGTGGTAGCGGTACAGCAGGTCGGTCAGGCAGTGATCGAACTTGCTGACCATCAGCAGCACACGCATCGGCCGGCGCGTGTCATGCAGCTCCCACTGCATGGCAAAGTCGCTGGCCACGGCATCGAAGCCGGCTTTCAACTGCTGGATGTCACCCTCATGACCATCGTTGAAACGAAACACGGCGCGCATGAAAAAGGTGCCGCTGTACTCATCGTCGAACTGGGCCATTTCACCGATGTAGCAGCTGTTGCCAGCCAGGTAGGAAGTCACCGCCGCGACAATGCCGGAGGTCGCCGGGCAGCTGATCTTCAGGATGAAATGGTTCTTCTCGTGTTGCATGGCGTGTCCTCTGAAGGGTGGCGGCAGTTCGGCGCAGGGCGAAAAAGGTCAGATGCAGAGGTTTTTCGTCGACGAATAAAATTCTCTACAGGAATTTAATATTCTTGAAGGCTGTTTTATAGGCGAAAGGAAATCCAGCGTCCAGAGGTTTCTGGAAACTTTGTTTACTAAAGGGAATATTGCGGGTTTCTGGGGGGGCGCGCGGCGTTGCCAGATTTTACTGTGCTGGCAAGCTGCTATTCCGGCGGAGCATTGCGCCCGCTGGAAATATTCAGGGCCCGGTCGATGCGTGACGCCTATTTCATCCCGATCAGGCCCTTGGCCTGGCTACGGCTGTCGGAGTCCATATTATTGGACGACATCGCGTTATTCAGCGCGCTCGTGGCTTGGGACAACGCTGATTGCATGCTTCTGATGGTGGACGTCAAAAGCTCTCTCTGCCGTTTCCTCTCATCTTCCGACAGGGTCTTGTCGTTCAGCAGTTCCATCAATTCCTGGTTCTTTTCAGCGATCTGATCCTGAAGCTTGCGGATGTTTTTCAAGACTTCCTTGACGTCCTCAGGCAGGCCGGACTGATCGATGTCTGCGTTCTTTTCACTTTCGAGTTTTTCCTGACCTTCTTTCGAGATCTGAACCTTCGCAGCGGCAGGTGTGACACTGGATACTGCGGAGCTTTCTGTCACCGAAGCTGGCGTTGAGGTCACGACCTGAATATTCATGATCGGAGTGGTGTCGAAAGGTGTGATTTTCATTGAGGTTCCGGTCCCGAAGCATTTGTGGAGTCTTGTCTAATACGCCTATCGGCCCGCAACAGCAGGGCCTTTAGCCTGATGTATCTATTTTGTACAAAATTGTATATTCGCGCACGCATCCGATGGTCAGGCTCTTGGGGAATGGTCTGTACACCTCTACTGGACGGGTTCTTTGATTGATCCCGACTGCCTGACCAAGGCGTCGACCTTGTTTGCTATGACTTGACCGAACTCGGCCACTCATTGAAACCGCAGCTGGAAATGCTGTCCGCATGGGCAAGCAATAACAGACAGGCAATCGAGCAGGCACGCGCAAGGTTCGATCAGCAAAGTTCTCCGGCAACGTCGGCCGAAGATACTTTGCGTACCTGAATAGAAGCAATTTGCTACTGCGCGTCATCAGTCATGATGCGCCTCACCGACAAACGTCAGCGAGGTAAACAAGCCGCGTTCGGCGATGTCGGCGTTGTCCTTGACTGGCAGCGTGATTTCGGCGGCGATGATGTTCAGCCCCTCGTTACGCACGATGACGCTGGCCAGACCCTGTGCATCGGTTTCAGCGCTGACGGCGTCCGGTGCGCTGCGGTAATCGCCGATCAGTTTGATGCCGGCGGCGGGTTTGCCGTCGATCAGTACGCGCACCGGCAGTGGTTTGCCTGCGCCGACTTTCAAGGGATCGGTCTGCGGCACGATCACGAAATTCAGCTTGTTGAACGCTGGCAGGTGCGCGCCTTCTGCGTATATCGCCACGCTGTATTTGAAGGTATGGATGGAGTCGGTGCCGTTGGGCACTTTGCTGCGGCCCTCATTGATCCATTGCTTCTCGGCGTTGCGCGTCCACATGCCGTTATCCAGCGCAATGCTCATGACCGCAGGCGGCTTGAGCGGCACCAGACGCGCGTGGTCTTCAAGACGTTGTACCGTCACCGGGATCATTTTGCCTTGCAGGTCGTAGGCCCACGCGCCGCTGACTTTCTGCGCCTTGAAGGCGTTGTCTTCGGCGCCATGGCCGTAGACCACTTCGATATTGCCGCGACGCTGTTCGGTCCATAGGCCGTGCGCATTGACGTGACTGGCGAATAAAGCGCCGAGCAGGCTCAGGGCCAGGAAAGGTTTGCTTGAAAGCATGATGCGTCCTTGTTGTTGTGAGCGAGGGTCTATTGAATCGGGTGTCATGGGCGTCAGAGGCTGAGGGTCAGGCTGACCGTAACGTTGCGCGGTTCGCCAGGCGCGACCCAGTAGTTGCTGTAGGAGCGCTCGTAGTATTTTTCATCGAAAATGTTGTTCAGGTTCAAACCCACCGTGACGTTGTCGCTGGCTTTGTAATGCGCCAGCAGGTCTACGGTCTGGTAGGCCGGCAACTCGAAGTCAGCGCCCGACTGCCCCGAGCGGTCGCCGACGTAGGTGTACGCCGCGCCCACGTCCGAGCCGCGCAACGCGCCTTCCTGGAACTCATAGACGCCCAGCAGGCTGCCGCTGTGTTTGGCGACGCCAAGGATGCGACTGCCCGTGGGGATGCTCTGGTCGCCCTTGGTCACTTCGGCGTCAATGTAGGCGAAGGCACCGATGAGCCGAACGGCTTCGCTGACCTGCCCGGTAAATTGCACATCGAAGCCTTGGCTGCGAGCCTTGCCCACCGCGCGATTGGTGTCGGTGCCGGGGTCCAGGGCCAGAACGTTTTCCTTTTCGATATGAAAGGCGGCGAGGGTCGTGCTCAGGCGATCGTCGAACAGTTCGCTCTTGATTCCGACTTCGTAGCCGACGCCTTCTTCCGGGTCGAAGGTTTTGCCTGCGGCATCCAGGCCATTGTTGGGCTTGAACGAGGTGGAGGCGTTGGCGAACAGGCCGACCTGCGGTGTGAGTTGATAAAGCAACCCGGCGCGCTGAGTGAAAGCGTCCTGGCGCTGCCCGGAGGTGGCGTTGGTGGTGAAGTCATCGACCTGCTGATCGAAGTGTTCGTAGCGTGCCCCGATCATGCCGCGCAGCTTGTCGGTAAAGACAATCTGGTCCTGCAGGTTCAGCGCGCGGCTTTCGACATGCTCGTAAAAATCAGTACCGGAGCGTGCGCCAGCGGGTTTCGGCTGGCCGTAGACCGGGTTGTAGATGTCGATGGCGTAGGGGCTGCCGGCGATGGTCGTGACACGTTCGTTCTTGCGATAGTTCTCGTACTCGGTGCCGATCAGCACTTCGTGCTCGACGCCCAGGCCATCGAAACGGCCGCGTAACTCCAACTGGGTGATGCTGTCATGCCAGTTGTTGTCGCGCTCACGGTAACGGCGATTGACCGTGTGCCCGTCGGCATTCAGCGGGCGCGCCTCGCTGGCAAAACCCGACATATCGCCCTGTTTGTAATGGCTGGCCAGACGCAGCGACCACACATCGTTGAGCTGGTGGTCCAGGGCGAACTGCATCATGTTGTTGTCATTATCGATGTCATCGTCCGGCTCACCGAGGAAGGTCGAGCGCGACACGCCACTCCACTTGTTGTTGGGGGCGACCACGCCTCGGTCGAACGTCGATGTGTGGCGCACGAACTCGGTTTCCACCAGCAGACGGGTGTCAGGGTTCAATTGCCAGCTGAAGGATGGGGCGACAAACACCCGTTTGCTCTCTACATGGTCACGAAAGCTGTTGTTGTCTTCGACGGCCAGATTGACCCGCGAAAGCAGATTGCCTTCTTCATCCAGCGGCGTGTTGACGTCCAGCGCGGTGCGATAACGATCCCAGCTGCCTGCGCTGGTCTGCAAGGTGGTAAAGGCTTCGGGCTGGGGTTTTTTGCTGACGATGTTGACCGTGCCGCCCGGATCGCCACGCCCGTACAGGCTGGCGGCGGGGCCTTTGAGCACTTCGATGCGTTCGATATTTGCGGCATCCGGCGTGGCTGGGTAACCGCGGTTGGCGCTGAAGCCGTCCTTGTAGAACTCGGACGTGGTGAAGCCGCGGATGCTGTACTCGTAAAGCGTCAGACCGCCGAAGTTATTCTGCTTGGATACGCCGCCGGCAAAATCCAGCGCGCGCTCGACATTGTTGCTGCCAAGGTCCTTGAGCACTGAGGCAGGTACCACGCTGATCGACTGCGGGATATCCGCGATGGCGGTGTCGGTCTTGGTGGCCGTGGCCGAGCGGGTGGCGCGATAGCCCTGGACCGGGCTGGTCGCCGTCTCGTACTGATAGTCGGAAGTGACGTTGACGCTTTCCAGTTCAATGGTCTGCGGGCTTTCCTCCGCGTAACCCGTGTTGCCAAAAACCCCGATTGCCAAGCCTGCCAGAGACACGATTCTACGAGACGACATGTGAGACTTCCTGATAGTAATAGATACAATATAACATCTCCGTTGAGAATTATTGCTGTTTGTTGAAGGGGAGATGTAACCGTCGCATCTATCAGGAGGCGTCCCGGGCTTGAGGACCAGGATTCAGGTAGTGGGAATAGGGATAACGCGTGAGGTCCATCTCTGTTGAGGAAATGGACCTTGCTCACTCACGCCAGCAACTCTGTCCCGAGTTGAAACGCCACCCACAACGCCAGTCCGGTGGCGAAGGTCAGCGCGATGTTTTCGAACCAGTTGTTGCGGTATTCCTTGCTCAGCAGTGACTTCTGATTGGACATGATCAGCAGCCCCAGCGAGATGACGGGCAACCCGATGATATTCAGCGCGTTGACGCCCAGGGTCAGGGTCACGAAGTCCGGCATGCCGGGCAGCGACCAGATCAGCGGGGTGACCAGAATGAACAGCATGAACCACCGGTGCATCGGGTCGTTGTGGAACACTTTGCCGTAGCGTTCGCGGCGCTTGGGCTGGATGTGCTGGAAAGCATCGGTGATCAGCATCGGAAAGGCTGTGGTCTTGCCGGAAATACTGGCGAACAGGGTGGCGAACACGCCGATGAAGAAGATGTACCAACCCAATGGGCCGAAAAAGATTTCCAGGGCCTTGCCCAGGTCCGCCAGGGTGTTGACCTGAATACCGTTGGGCCGCAGGATTTCGACGCCCACCACCCAGATGGCCAGGTTGATGACGATGCCGACGATCACCGCGAACAGCAGATCGTTGCGCTGGATGCGCTTGTGCTCCGGGCCGGTCCAGCCTTTTTCACGCATCACGTAAGGGTGGACGAAGTTGGCGATCGACCCGGCTACGGCACCGATCACCGAAACCGCCACCAGCAGTGCGCCGTGCACGCCCTCATCAGGCGGAATGCTGAAGCCGATGGTACCCTTGATGATGCCGGTGACGTCGGGCCCGGACATGATCGCCAGGGTCAGAAACGCCAGGGTCATGATCGCCAGCAGCACCTTCATCACGCCTTCGATCATTGCGTAGATATTGCGCCCCACCAACAGCCACACGGCAATCACCACTGCGACGGAGCAGAGCAGTGGCTGGTCGATGTGCAGCAGCATGGCAAGCGCCTCGCCAGCGCCCTTGATCATGTAGGCGTTTATCAAATGCCCCATGAGCAATGCGTAGCCAAGCATGAACCAGGCAAACAGCGGATGCAGCTGCGCGTAACCCTGAAGGATGGTCATGCCCTGGTTATTGCAGAGCTGGAAGCGGGCGATGATGTTGACGATCAGAAACCTGAGCAACAGCGAAATCGCCAGTACCCACATCATGGCGTAACCATAGCTGGCGCCTGCCACCGATGAGGTGATCAGATCGCCCGCGCCCAGCCAAGACAGCACGGCGATGATGCCTGGCCCCAATAACCTGGCAAGTTTCTTGAAACGAGGTTCGGCTACTGGCGTGGCCGTTTCTTTGAGAGACGGGGTAAGCGGCATGCGGTGAATCTCCGTTTTTTATTGTAATGAGATGTCAGTCACTGCCAGACAAGATAAGACGTCGTACAACATGGGTCGTTGGTAAAAATGTAACTATGTGTGAACCGGCTGTGATGCAGGCTAAGCTCGCGTCTGCCAACCCCGTTTATCTGGAGAGCCCATGACGTTTCCAATGCTCGCCGCTGCTCAATTCTGTTCTGCACGGGGAGATATCGAAAGCAATCTCTCCGGGCATCTGGCGTTCATGCAGCGGGCAGCTGAACTGGGCGCCCGTTATCTGCTGTTTCCCGAGTTGTCACTCACAGGCTACGAGCCGGATCTGGCTCGCGAGTTGGCTTTGCTTCCAGACGATGCGTGTCTGGCGCCGCTCGTGGCACTGGCTAAAAAATTGCGACTGACGACCACCCTTGGCGTGCCGCTCAGGGGGCCGGACGACAGCGTGCTGATTGGCGCACTGACCTTCACCGCTCGGGGCGATGTCATCGCCTACGCCAAGCAATATCTGCATCCCGGCGAAGACGTCGTGTTCAGCGCCGGCAACGAGGACTGCTATCTGCCAGTTGATCAGCAGCGAATCGGTCTGTACGTGTGTGCCGACTTCGCCCACGCCGAACACGCGCAGCGCATGGCGCAAGGCGCAGCCTGGGTGTACGCAGCCAGTGTGCTGATCTCGCCGGGAGGCTATGAATACGATGCCGGACTGCTTTCGGGGCATGCCCGCCGTCACTCGCTGCCGGTGTTGATAGCCAATCATGGCGGGCCGACCGGCGGCTGGCAGTCGGCGGGGCGCAGTGGTCTGTGGGACGAGGCAGGGCGCTGGGTTGGCGGGATGCAAGGTGAAGGAGGTGGTCTGGTAATCGCAACCCGCCAGCGCGAGGGCTGGCGGGTGAGGGCGGTTACGGTGGACTAAGGGTGGTCACGCGCCCACGGCATTGTCCGCTTTGAGCTCGGGCTCATTATGCGAGCGCGAAAGGGTCTCCGGCACGGCCAGCCACAACAGGCAGAACGCGACCGCTGCCACGCCGGCGAGGGTCAGAAATGCCGCGCTGTAACCTGCTGCATGCACAACAAAGCCCGCCAGGCTGTTGCTCAGCGCTGCACCCAGCCCGAATAGCGTGGACAGCGCACCCAGACTCACGTTGAAACGCCCGCTGCCTTGAGTGAGGTCCTTGACCATCAAGGGGAACAAGGCACCGAACAGGCCCGCGCCGATGCCGTCAAGCATCTGCACCGCCACCAGCCAATAGGGATCATCGGAGAGGGTGTAGAGCACACCGCGAATCGGCAAGAACAGAAAGCCGGCCAGCAACAGTGGCTTGCGCCCCCAGACATCCGCTTTCATGCCGACCAGCAGCGCGGCCGGCACCATCACCAGTTGGGCCGCAACGATGCACGCCGAGGTCAGCGGTGTGGCCATCTGCATATTGATTTGCGACAGCTTCTGACTCACCAGCGGCAGCATCGCCGCATTGGCCAGATGGAACAGCGCGCAGCAGATACCGAACATCAGCAGCGGTTTATTGCTCAACAGCGCAGAAAGGCCTGACGGTTGATGACCACTTACGTCGTGGCTGGCATCGAAACCCCGCGCCACGTCGTGATCGATGGCGTCTGCGGAAACGAAGCTGACCGCGACAATACTCGCCAGCGCCATGGCGGCCATCAGGTAGAACACCGCAATAGGTCCGAAGAGGTAGGCGAAGCCGCCAGCCAGCAGGGCTGCGCAGGCATTACCGGCGTGGTTGAACGTTTCGTTGCGCCCGGTACGGCGGGTAAACGCTTTGGGCCCGGTGATGCCCAGGGAAATGGCCGCGATGGCCGGTGCAAATACCGAGGCCGCAATGCTGCTCAACGCCTGGGTCAGGGCGACAACGGAAAAAGACGAGGTGAAGGGCAGAATCAGGCAACTCAGCGTCACCAACAAGGCCGCCACACCGATCATGGCGCGCTTGTAGGGCGTGCGGTCGATCAGCGCCCCTGCAGGTGTCTGGGTCAGCAGCCCGGCAACGCCGGCAATGGTCATCACCACGCCGATGCTGGCCGGGTCCCATTTGTGCACCGCCAGCAGATAGATCGCCAGATACGGGCCCAGGCCATCGCGGACATCGGCAAGGAAGAAATTCAGGCTATCCAGTGAAAGGGTGTTGCGGCGATCTGCATGACTGACCAAGAGTGAAGTTCCTGTAATTCGTCCGACCCCAGGCAACCGAGTCACGGGTAATACTGACCCGGGCCGTTTTAAAGAAGTTTCCGCACCCAAGATGAAATTTAGGCTTCAAATGCTCTTTTTCTGCAGGCTTTTCAGTCGCTGGGTCGCGCGTTGCACGGCAGCCATTTTTTCGGGCCGTTTCATGCGCTTCCACTTGCGAATATCGTCTTTGGTACGCCCGCAGCTCACGCACAGATCGCCGCTGAGCTGGCACACGGAAATACACGGGTTTTCGATGTCCTTGGCCATGCTCAACCTCGTCTGGCGTATTTGCGTTTGATGCGCTGCTGCCAGTTGCCCGCGTTCTCGCGCAGGCACTGCTCTTCGCAGTCGACATGCACATGCGCCGCTGCATTCGACAGGCTGACCTGGGCATCGTCAAGTGCCTCTACCGTGAGACCGATCATGCGCTCGTCCAACCCGCGCTGCAGCGCAGCGTTCTTGTCGGCCAGCGTATCAAACACCCACACCACCTGCAGGCTGGCCGGGAACGCCGCGTAATCGACTTCATGAGTCAGCCAGCAGAAACCGGGCATCTCGGCCTTGGCGGTCTCGCAGGCGTGCGTCAATGCGCTCACCAGACGCCGATCTGTCTGGGCCTGTTCGCGTTTGCTGGAGGGCATGGTGGACCTTGGGGCGTTGAAAAGGAGTGGCGCAAGATACCTTATCGCGAGTGTGTGTCGAAGCATGGGAGGCGGTATATCTGCAGGCGAAGTCTGATCGCAAACGGCCATTATTCAAGCCGCCCAGCGGTATCTTGTAGGATGACGTGCGGCCGCAAGACGCGCGCCTTTCCGACAATAAAGATAATGGATGCTCATCATGGAACTCTCATCATCAGGCAGCACACCCGATCAAAGCCGCAGGGGCTTTCTCAAGCAGTCGCTGGCCGTTTCGGCAACCGTTGCCGCCATTGGCGCATTGCCGCGTCTTTCCAGCGCTCAGCCGCTGACCCAGCGTTATCCCGACCCTTTGGTCAGTGTGCTGGACGACAGCTTTACCCACATACGAATATTCAATGCCAGCGTCGAGAAACTGGCCAGCGGCATGCGCTGGGCCGAAGGGCCGGTGTGGATCGGTGACGGTCGCTACCTGCTGGTCAGCGATATTGCCAACAATCGCATCATGCGCTGGGACGAGGTGACGGGTGAGCTGTCGGTGTACCGCGAGCACTCGAACTTTTCCAATGGCATGTGTCGCGACCGTCAGGGCCGGCTGCTGGTTTGTGAGGGCTCCAGCACGACCACCGAGGGGCGGCGCGTGACGCGTACCGAGTACAACGGGCGCATCACTGTGCTGGCCGACAGATTCGAGGGCAAACCTTTCAATTCGCCCAATGACATCGCCTGCAAACGTGATGGGTCTATCTGGTTCACCGATCCCACCTTCCAGGCCGAAAGCAACTACGAAGGTCAAAAGGTCAAGCAGGAGCAACCCTTCGGCGTCTATCGCATAGACCCCGCGAACGGCAAAGTCTCCAGGGTGATCGATGATCTGGCCGGTCCGAATGGCTTGTGCTTTTCGCCGGATGAAAAAACCTTGTATGTGGTCGAGGGGCGCGCCAAACCCCACGGCCTCATCTGGGCGATAGCGGTCAACGAAGACGGCACGCTGGGCGAGCGGGGCAAGCTCATCGAAGGCCTGGACTACGCAGCGATCGACGGCATCAAGTGCGACGAGAGCGGCAATCTGTGGTGCGGCTGGGGCGGTAACGGTGATCCCAAGGCGGATATGGAGAAACTCGACGGTGTACGAGTGTTCAACCCTCAAGGCAAGGCCATCGGCCATATCAGCCTGCCCGAGCGCTGCGCCAACGTCTGCTTCGGCGGGAGAGAGGGCAATCGGCTGTTCATGGCCAGCAGCCATTCGCTTTATTCGGTGTTCGTGAACGCGCGCGGTGCCACGTTTGCCTGACAGCGCGTGACCCGATGACGGCGTATGACACGACGCGTCGTCAATCGGGTCGAACCCCTCGGACTATGCCCGGTCTGTTCCTGTAATTACTTTCAGGGATAGTTATTTATGTCGGCGCAACGCGGCCTTGTTCTACTTGCACGAGGCGGTTATGCCGCCCGTGGGGTTGTTTATCTGATTATTGGTCTGTTCGCGGTACTGGCGGCGCAGGGCTCCTCGCAGCCGGCCGACAGCCACAGCAGTCTTGAAGCGCTATTGAGCCAGCCCTTCGGCGGCGTTCTGGTCGGGGTGGTGATCGTCGGTCTGCTGGCGTTTGCGGCATGGCGTGTCTTGCAGGCTACCCGGGACGTTGACCATCATGGCCGCGAATTCAAAGGGCTGGTGATTCGCGGCGGTCTGTTGGTGGGCGGCTTTACTTACGGCGCACTGGCGTTCTTTGCCTTGGGCCTGCTGGTCAGTGGGCTGAAGAGCTCCGGAGGCTCATCGGGTGGTGGTCAGGCCAAGGACCTGCTGGCAGCCATTCTGTCCTGGGATCACTCCAATCTGCTGGTCTACGTGGTCGCCCTGGTGCCCCTGGGGTTGGGCATTGTGCACATCATCAAGGGCTACAAGGCGTCCTTCGAGAAGTATTTCGAGGCCGATGAAGACGTCATGAAGTACGTGCGTCCGGTATCGCGCTTCGGCTTGATCGCCCGCGGCGTGGCGTTCATCGAAATTGCCGTGCTACTGGCAGTGAGCGGTTCCAGTTATCAGGCCATGCACCCGCCGGGCATGAAAGATGCGCTCAACGGTTTGCAGGATCTGCCCGCAGGCGGCCTGGTATTGCTGATCGTGGCACTTGGGCTGATCGCGTTTTCGGTGTACAGCTTCGCCCAGGCGGCCTGGCGCCGGATCAATATGGACGTGCCTGATGCGCCGGAGGCTGTAGCGCGCCATTTCCGCTGATCAACCGTATTCTGGCAAAGGACTGCGTGACGTCTCAGGTCAGGCAGTCCCTTAGTGGCGCCTGCCAGTAAAAATAATGTGATCTACGTCTCAAGTCGTCCTTGGTGTGGCCGACATTCTCTTTAGCGCTGCGATCATTTTCCGGACTGACGTTCTCCACGCGGGCCCGGATCAGATTCAGCGCAATAAAAATAAAAGAGGATAGCCATGACCATTCTTCAGCGAGTGATCGGTGGGTTTGCTGTGCTGGTGTTACTGCTGCTCGCCATGGCAGGTATCAGCTATCAAAGCACCCATTCCATAAGCGATCGGATCAGCGTCATCACAGGGCAGTCCGCACCCTTGAGCAGGGCGGCGAGCGAGCTTTACGTGCATGTGCTGCGCGCCAACCAGGCACTGCTCGGGATTCTGGTCAGCACTGATCCCAAACAGATCGACGATGGCAAGCAGCCCTTCAACGACAGCATGACCCGGTTCAATCAGTTGCTGGACAGCACGCCTGCCTACATTGGCGATCGTGCCGAACTGCGCGACAACCTGAACCAGCAACGCCAACTGAGTGCGGCTTATGCCGAGCAGGCGCAGACGCTGATTGCCAGCCATCGACAGCACGTTCTGCAGGCACTTCAGAGCCGAGTGTTGCAGGGCTACAGCAGCACTCAGGGCGCGCAACTGACCGGTTATCTTCGTGACTATATTGCCCGCGAGCGCAACGCCGGCTCCGCCGAGACGGTGGCGGCGGGGGAAAAGCTGTTACTGGACGTCGGCAAATCCTACGAAGGTCTGGCTGCCCATGCCGCCACACCGAATATTCAGACCTTGCAGCGCGTGCTCAACCTGCAGGATGAGGTGATCAGCACCCGCACACGGGAGCTCATCGCAGTCGACCCGCGCGCCGGCCGGATTGCCGCAGTGATGGTCAACCGCCTGCTTAACGATCTGACTGGCAGCGACGGCGTTTATCAGGCCTACAGGCAGGAAGCGGCACTCGCCGAGCAGGTCGACAAGCAGCGCCAGGCAGCGGAAACCCGTCTTCAAGCAACGCTGGGCAAGATCGGCGAGTTCGGCAATCAGTCAGTGGCGGTGGCCAACGAGGCCAAGGCCGGGGCGGATTCGACCATCGCCACCAGCCTCAGCCTGTTGCTGATCGCCTGTCTGCTGGCCGTCATGGCGGCAGCGATCATCGGCACATGGGTCGCCTTCAGCCTGCGTCGCCCTCTGGCGGCGTTCCGCGAGGTTTTGAAGACGCTCACCAGTGGCGACATGCGGGTACGTTTCGACGTCAGCCGCCGCGATGAGTTTGGTGAGTTGGGTGGTTATCTCAATGAATTCACCCAGTCGTTGCAACAGACGTTTCGTCAGTTGATCGGCTCGGCCGACACCCTGGCGCTGACCGCCAGCCAGAACGCGCAGATCAGTGAGCAGACTACCCGCGTGGTCGACGAGCAGAAGGATCGGCTCAACTCTGCCGCGTCAGCCATGAATGAAATGGAAAGCACGGTCGAGGAAGTCGCCCGTCGGGCTCAGGACACCCGTGGCGCGGTGGACAGCACCAGTGAGTTGACCGGGAAAGTGCAAAAGCGCGTGGCTGAGACCATCGTCAACATTCGCCAGCAGGCTGAGCAGGTCAACAAGGCGTCTGCGGTGACCGACGAGTTGCAGAAATACGGGCAGAACATCGACGGCATCGTCGACGCCATTCGCACCATTGCCGAACAGACCAACCTGCTGGCGCTCAACGCAGCCATCGAAGCGGCGCGGGCTGGCGAGCAGGGCAGGGGCTTTGCGGTGGTGGCCGATGAGGTGCGCTCGCTGGCCAGTCGCACCCAGACCTCCACCAGCGAGATCCAGGAAATGATCGGGCAGATGCAGAGCAAGATCCATTCGGCGGTAGAGGTGATGAACGAAAGCCAGATCCAGTCCGACCATTGCGTGACACTCGCCTCCGGCGCTGATCAATTGCTGGTGGAAATGGGCGAGGCGGTGGATGTGATTCGCGACATGAACATTCAGATCGCTGCGGCCACCGAACAGCAAAGCGCGACCGTGCAGGAGACCAGTCGCATGGTCACGCACATCAACGATTCCGCCCAGCAGGCCGCCGACGGTGCCGAGCAATCGGCAATCAGCAGTCAGGACCTGTCGAAAATGGCCAGGGATCAGCGCGAGCTGCTCCATCATTTCAGCGTTTAACGCCCCGGGAGTCAGAACATGAAACAGTGGTTATCGATTTCCCTGAGTGCGAGCCTGCTGTTCGCTGGCCTGGCGCAGGCGGCCACGCCGCTGATCGGTGTGGGCATGGCCAAATATAACGACAACTTCCAGACCATCCTGCGCCACGGCGTGGAAAAACAGGTAGCCCTGCTGGACGCCGACATTTTCATGGAAAACGGCCAGGACGACGTGGAGCTGCAGATGCGGCAGTTTCGCAATCTGGTGAACTCGAAAGTCGATGCCATCGTTGTCGCGATGGTGAGTGGCAAAAGTGCACCGGAGATGATGCGTCTGGCCAACGAGGCCAAGGTTCCGCTGGTATTCGTCAACCGCAATCCGGAGCCTGCCACGTGGCCTGCGCTGACGGCGTTCGTCGGCTCCGACGAACTGGAATCCGGCACATTGCAGATGGAAGAGCTGGCTCGCCGTGCCAATTACAAGGGCAATGTGGTGATTCTGGTCGGCGACCCGAGCAACAAATCATCGGTCATGCGCACCGAGGACGTGGAAAAGGTGGTCGCCAAGTACCCGGACATGAAGGTTGTGCAGGAGAAAATCGGCAACTGGGAGCGCAGTCAGGCTGCGACCATCGTGATTGAATGGGTCAAGCAGGGCGTTGACTTCTCCATCATCGCCGCCAACAACGACGAAATGGCCATTGGGGCAATCATGGGGCTGGAAAAAACCGGTAAAAAGGCGGGTGATTACCTGGTGGGCGGGATCGATGGCACCCCGGACGGTTTGAAGCTGATGGCCGAAGGCAAGATGGCGGTGAGCGTGTTCCAGGATGCGCTCGGGCAGGCTAACGGCGCAGTGGATGCCGCGATGCGCATGGCGCGCGGCGAAACCCTGGCGTCCCCGGTCATCTGGGTGCCGTTCAAGCTCATTACTCCGGAAAATCGTCAGCAGTTCGAGTAGTGCTCAGGTTACAAACGTGTGGCGCTGGGCGTCACACGTTTGTGTCCTTGCTGCACACTCGGGGTCGAACATGGAGCAGGGCGCGCTTACCGGCAAGTCAGACTCGAATATCCTGCGGTCCGCGGATCTGGGCTTCGATGCGTGTGCCGGTCAGGCGTTCTTCGTTGGAGAAGCCGTCGTAGCTGGACAGGTCGCCAAAGCGAATGCCGGTGAGTTGTTCGATCTGCGCGACGCTGCGTTGCCAGGTTTTGAGTGGGCCGAACATGATGTCCAGCTTACCCAGCTCGCGGGTCTGGTCGATCATGTAGGCGCTGGCCGAAGGCTTGCCGTCATCACCGAGAAACGCCACGACCTTCCAGAATGCAGAAGGGATTTTGACGTTGCGGTAGCTGCGGTCGTCGTCGCGCAGCACCGGGCCGGTGAACACCGTTACCCGTGATTTCCAGCGTCGTGTGTTGTCGAGAATGTAGTCTTCGAGTTCCAGCCAGGTCTTCTGGTTGAACGCGCCCATCTGCGGCGAGCAGTTGGTGAAGTGGAAGGTGTCGCTGTTGGCAACTTCGGCTTCCTTGCCCCAGTTAGGGTCCTGACGCCGAACCAGATGGCCGCGATCCAGCAGGTTGTCGGCATACACGCTCTCGCCAATCTGCGCCTCGGCGGGCAGACGGCCGTCAAATGCCCAGGAATCCTTGCTGCGCTTGACCTCTACGCTGTTGGCACCGTCAATGTTGACGCCGACATACAGCGCCAGACGCCGACTGCGCGACATGGTGATGGAAAAGTGCGTGTAATCGAGGCGATCGCCGGCGTTCTTCAAAGGATAGACGTCAGGCGCAAGCTCCTCGTCGGCAGTCGGCCAGGGCACGATGAAATCGCCGAGGAAGTTCTCTGCATAGCCGGTGCGTTTTTTCAAGTCGCTTGCTGGTGTGGTGCGTCCTGCGGCAAGCGCCTGTGGTTCGAGCAATGGGGTCGTCGACGTCAGCGGTTTGAGGTCGGCAAGGCGGGGACGGTAGGCGAGATCGATGGCGAACTTCTTGTCAGGCACAGTGCTTGCTCCTGTGGGGGATTGAATGTGTTTAGTTCACCATAGACGCGTTACAGAGTGGCGTCAGGCCGGACGTTCGACATGATTGACTGCCGATTCGGCAAATTCCGTTAAATAGGCTTAAGTATCTGGCAACGTGCGTCGATAAGCTGTTGATAAGAGCAATCCGCAGCTCGCGTTATTTCATTGACCGGAGGGCTACAGGATGTCGATAAAGCTACGTCTGTTCTTGCTGATAGGCACCAGTGTACTGACCGTCATGATCATCAGCCTGGTCAACTACCTGGGTAACACGCGCATGGAGGCGGCGATGCTCGACAGTGAAGTCAGCATGGCTGCGCTGGGCAATCACCTGGAAGCCGACATGATGCATGACGCGCTGCGTGCCGATGTGCTGTCGGCGATGCTGTTTGGTCTGGGCAGGAGCAACAGCACGCGTGACGAAGTGCAGACATCCCTGAAAGAGCATGCCGCACTGTTTCGCAAGGTCGTGAGCGATAACCTGCAACTGCCGCTCACCGATGCCATCAAGGCGGAGCTGAGCAGGATAAAGCCAAGCCTCGACGCTTATATCAGCGCAGGCGAGCGGATTGTCGGGCTGGCCATCGACAGCCCGGACCGTGCGCAGCAAGATCTGGGTACGTTCTCCAGCGCCTTCACGCAACTGGAGGGGCAGATGTCGACCTTGAGTGACCTGATCGAGGACAACTCCAAAGCCAGCGGCGAACGCACCCGTCAGACCACCCGCAGTGCCAATCTCACCTTGGCGGTCGTGCTTTCGATCAGTATTTTGCTGCTGCTGGTCCAAGGGCATTGGGTGACGCGCAGCATCATGATCCCGCTTGCGTCCGCCAGTCGTATTGCCGACAGCATTGCTCATGGCAACCTCAGCGAACCCATTACCGAGTCCCGTGGCCGTGACGAAGCCAGCATGCTGATTCGCAGCCTGGCGATCATGCAGCGTGACCTGCGCAGCATGATCGAAGTGGTGCGCAGCAATGCCAATGACGTCAGCGGCATGAGCCGTCAGCTCAGCAGTGGTTGCCATGAGGTGGCCGACAGCAGCCGGCAACAGAGTTCGGCAGCCGGCACCATGTCGGCGGCGACCAGCGAGATGACCGCAAGTATCGAAGAAATCACCCGGCATGCCGGGCAGGCACTGGAAATGGCCAGTCAGGCCGAATCCCTGGCCAAGAACGGCGGTCGGGTGATTCATCAGGTGGTCAGTGACATGGACAGCATTGCCCGTTCGGCACAGCAGTCGGCTCAGGTGATCCGCACGCTGGACAAGGACTCGGAAGGCATCTTCAATATTATTCAGGTCATCAAGGGGATTGCCGACCAGACCAACCTGCTGGCGCTCAACGCGGCCATCGAGGCTGCCCGTGCCGGCGAGCAGGGCCGTGGTTTTGCCGTGGTGGCCGATGAGGTGCGCAGCCTGGCCGGACGCACCAGTGCGTCTACCCAGGAAATCACCGCCATGGTTGCGCGCATCCAGCAGAGCACCCGCGAAGCGGTTACCAGCATGGAAGCCGGTGTCGCTCAGGTCGACAAGGGCATGGCGGTCACCGCCGAAGTGGAGCGTGCGATCAGCGACATCCTGGATGCTACGTTGAGCACTACGCAGTTGGTCAACGACATCACCCGTACCATTGGCGAGCAAAGTCTGGCCAGTAATGAAATCGCCCATCAGGTGGAAATGATTGCCAGCATGTCCGAGGGCAATAGCCGGGTCATCGGCCAGACCGCCAGTACCACCGACGAACTGTCGGTAATGGCCGGGCAGCTTTCACAATCGGTCGATCGCTTTCAGCTGTGATATCAAATTGCCCAGGTCTGCAGTACTCTGCGCCGCGAAAAGCGCCGTGAACTGCGTGGCTGAAGTTTTTCCGCCTGCGCTGAAGGCGAACGCATTAAAGCTTTGGTAGCGACAGACGTTAACCATCGCACCGGAATCACCCTTGTACCCAGGAGCAGCAAAATGCAGACGTTAAAGGCTTTGTACGAGTCAGTTGAAAAGCAGTTTTTCAACACGCTGACCAAGAAGCTATCAAGCCTTTTCCTGCTGGTCCTGGTCAGCGCCTTGCTGTATTGGGTGGCGCTGAATATTCGTTCCGACATCATGCTGCAATTGCGCGGCACACAAACGGACCCGGCCGCGCTGGGCGTGATCCAGAGTCAGCTCGATCTGCTGAGCAATGCGATTTTGCTGAGCACGCTGTTCACGCTGGTCATGGTCAGCTTCATGGTCTGGTATTTCCGCCACCTGATCGTGCGCCCGGTGATGTCCATGACCCGTGCGCTCGAAGAGGTCGCCAGCGGTGAAGGTGATCTGTCGAGGGATCTGCCGTTGCTCACTCACGATGAAATTCGCGGGCTGGCCAGTACCTGCAATCTCTTTTTGGCCAAACAGCGCGAGATCATCAGCAGCATTCAGGGGCTGACGGTACAGATTGCCGTCGAGTCGGCGCGTTCGCTGAAGAACATCAGTGATTCCAGCGACAGCGCGACCGATCAGGCCCGCTTCGCCAGAGAAGTGATGGACCAGAGCAACATGGCAGTGGGCAGCATCGAGGATGTCTCGCAGCAGACTCAGGGCATTTCCAGCACCACCGCGCAGAACCTGAGCATGGCGCGCGACTCTTACGCCGAATTGCTGGAAGTGACCGGAAACATCAGCCAGATATCCAGCAGCCTGAATGAGTTCGGTGGGCTGGTCTCCGGCTTGAATGAGCGTTCATCAAGCATCAAGTCGATTGTCGGGCTTATTCAGCAGATTTCTTCGCAAACCAACCTGTTGGCGCTCAATGCGGCCATCGAAGCGGCGCGGGCGGGGGAGAGTGGTCGAGGTTTTGCGGTGGTGGCCGACGAAGTGCGCACGCTGGCGCAAAATGTCAGTAAAGCCACTGACGACATCTCGCGCAACATCGACGCCATGCTTCAGGAAGTCAGTTCCACACACGAACAGACCATTCAGATCAGCCAAAGCGCCCGCGAAACCCAGCTGGTGGTGGAGCGTGCGTCCGGCCATTTCGAAAGCATGATCGGCGATTTCGAGTCGACCAACGACAAGCTCGCCGACATCGCGGCGCACATTCAGCAGTTTGCCTCTACAAACACGGGGATCAATGAACGGGTAACGCGGATTTATTCCGATAGCCAGGCCATCGACCAGCGCATGCAGCACTCCGCGACGGCCACCCGGGATCTGTCCAGTGTGGCCGAGCAGGTGCAGGCGTTGCTGGGGCGATTTGTGCTTGGGCATGGCGAACTGGATGCGGCGATTACTCGCGCCAGTCAGTGCCGTGACATTCTGCAAGTCCGTCTGGCCGAGCTGCACAAGCAGGGTGTCAATCTGTTCGATCAGAGTTACAAGCTGATTCCGGGCACAGACCCCAAACAATACACGACCGGTTACACCGAGCGTTTTGCGCAAATCTGCCAGGAAGAATGCGACAAGCTGACCAAGGGCACACGCGGCGGCAAGGTTACCTTCATCGTCGACAGCAAAGGCTATTGCCCGGTCAATAACAGCTGGGTATCGCAAAAACCTACCGGCAATCGCGAAGTCGACCTGCCGGTGTGCCGCAACAAACGCATGTTCTCCGACCCGATCGGCCTGCGTGCTGCAGGCAACAAGCAGCGTTTTCTGTTGCAGACTTACTTGCGCGATACCGGCGAGATCATGACCGAAATCGATGTGCCGTTCTTCTTTGAAGGGCGCCACTGGGGCAACTTGCGGATGGGCTTCGATGCCGCGCTGCTGCTGGGGAAATAAGCGGGGCGCGACGTGCGCGCCCGACGCTCGATGCCGACCCACAGTAACATCGCCTAACCCGTTTCATGTACCCATGGCAGAACGCATGCAGGCTGGCCTGATCCGAAACGACTGAACGTTTGTGCCAATAAAAGCTCCATTTTCAAGCGGCGCTGATTTCCAGAACGCCACCGGAGGTGTGACTTTGAACATTCAAGACCTGACCAAGCATGTAAAGGATCAAACGGTTCGTGAACTCGATCTGATCTCCATGGAAGGCGGTTCCTACGTGCTCCACGCGAAGATCGACGGCAAGTCCGTGCCGGTGGAGGATTCGAGTGGAAAAACCCTGCACGTTGCCTCGGTGGAAGAAGCGCGCAAGGTGCTGTCTTCGGTGTCTGACGTGAAGCTGTTCATGACCCAGGCCGTGGCGCATGACGAGATGGTCGGTCTGGATGACGTTCGGGCACAGGCTTCGCGGCACGAGATACCCTTGCGCTCCAGCCTGTAACTGCCGATCAGGCGTTGTTGCGCCTGACCGCAATGCACTTGATCTCCAGAAGCAGCCCTGGATGTGCCAGCTCAGCCACGCCGATGCAGGTCCAGGCGCACTGGCCACGCGGGAAGATGCGGTTTTTCACCTCGCGAAACACCGCCATGTGTTCGCTCATGGCGACGTGATAAGTGGTCATGTCGACGATATCCTCAAAGGTGCAGCCGCCCTCGGCGAGTACCGTGCGCAGATTCTCCCAGCAGGCGATGAATTGCGCCTCGGGGTTGAGAATGACCTCCATATCCCGTGTACGTCCCACCTGGCCCGCGCAGTACAGGGTATCGCCAACCCTGACCGCAGGCGCATAGCCTGCACGGTCCATGATCGACTGCATGGTGGGCGGGATGATGAGCTCTCGGTCTGACATGTTGTAACACCTGTTCGTAACGCTTGAATGTGCAATGGCTGGTCTGGCTATCGCTGTTGCGGCCTACGCCTTGGCGGCCGGTCTGACAGCACGCCGCGGCTTTTTCGCCGCAGTGTCCGTTGTGGCGGTCTTGGCGACGCGCGTTGTGGTCTTGCGTTTTTTCTTCCAGGGCGGTTTAACGCCTGCCGGGCTGGCCGGTCCGCTGATGCTCATACGCATGCCGACGCAACGGCTGATCTGTTTGCTCATCCACGCCGCCTGTTTGGCGACGAACTCTTCAAGGCTCATTTCGCCGCTCTGGACCATGTCCAGCGCCTGTTCCCAGATGGCGGTGGTGCCCGGATCGGCGATGGCACGGGGCACGGCGTCGATCAGGCTGAAGGCTGCCGGAGCTGCGCACAGCGACTTGCCCTGCTTGGTCAGGTAGCCACGGTCCAGCAGGCCTTGAATGATCCCGGCGCGGGTGGCTTCGGTGCCGATGCCGGTGGTGTCCTTGAGCTTCTGTTTGAGCAGCGGGTCTTCCACCAGTTTGGCGACGTTCTTCATCGCCTTGATCAGGTCTCCCTCGGTGAACGGCTTGGGCGGCTGGGTCCAGAGGTCCTTGAGGATGACCTCGGCGATTGCACACTCGCAGCCCTGAAACAATGCCGGCAACGGCTGCGGGGCAGGCGCTTCGCGCCCCTTGGCCGGGGCCAGCGCTTCGGGCATCGCACGCTTCCAGCCCGGCTCGACAATCTGCTTGCCCACCGCACGCAGCGCGTGGCCTGCACAGTCGAAGTCGGCCTGGGTGCGGTCGTATTCATGGTTGGGCAGAAACTGGGCCAGATAACGCGCCCTGATCAGGGTGTACACCGCTCGCGGTTTGCCGCTCAGACGTTCTACGCCGCGTACAGCTGCGGTGGGAATGATGCCGTGGTGGGCCGTCACTTTGCTGTCATTCCAGGCCCGTGACCGACGTTGTGGGTCGAGGTGCGGCGACAGGTTTGCCAGCGCAGGGTCGGCCTTGCACAGCGCCGCGATGATGCCTGCGGCTTCAGCGTGCTGACTGTTCGGCAGGTATCCGCAATCGCTGCGCGGGTAGGTGATGACCTTGTGGGTTTCATACAGGGACTGGGCGATGTCCAGGGTTTCCTGCGCGCCGAGGCCGAGCTTTTTCGAGCAGATTTCCTGCAGGGTGCCCAGGTCGAACGGCAAGGGCGCCGCTTCGCGAATGCGCTCGGTGCGCAGCTTGACCAGCCGTGCGCTGGCAGCGCCGCGCATCGCTTGCGCAGCCTGTTGCGCCAGCGCCTGATTCAGGCAGCGGTCCTGATCGTCGCAGGCATCCGAGGGTGCGCGCCACTGGGCAATGAACGCCTGATTGTCATGCAGCAGCCTGACGTCGATAGCCCAATAGGGCGCCGGGACAAAGTTGGCGATACTGCGATCACGGTCCACCACCAGTCGCAGGGTCGGGGTTTGTACCCGGCCGACCGGAAGGACGCCCTGATAACCGGATTGCCGACCCAGCAGGGTGAACAGGCGGCTCATGTTCATGCCGATCAGCCAGTCGGCGCGTGATCGGCCCAGTGCCGAGTGATACAGGCTGAACGTATCGGCACCGGGCTTGAGCGCCGCCAGTGCCTTGCGGATCGAGGCGTCATCCAGTGCCGACAGCCACAAACGCTGAATCGGCCCGCGATAGCGACAGTGCTCGATCAGTTCGCGGGCGATCATTTCGCCCTCACGGTCGGCGTCGGTGGCAATCACCAGCTCCGTCGCTTCACCCAGCAGCCGCTTGACTGCCTTGAACTGGCTGGCGGTTCTGGGCTTGACCAGCATCTTCCATTTTTCCGGCACGATGGGCAGGTCTTCCAGCACCCAGCGTTTGTAACGTGCATCGTAGGCATCGGGCGGGGCGGTTTCCAGCAGGTGGCCGATGCACCAGGTTATCGTCGCATTGGCACCCACCCAGCAGCCGTCGCCACGCCGGGTTGCGCCGAGCGCAGCCGCAATATCTTTGGCCTGGGAGGGTTTTTCGCAGAGAAACAGCCGCATGACTACCGTCGTCGATTACCGGTGCAAGGGCTGCAAGGATGAACGTTGAATGCGCGGCGGGCAAGTTTTATCTGTATGGATATACAGATAAACGCGCTGTGCGGCCGCTGCAATCGACCGCCTGACGCCATGCCCGCTTGCGCGGTTCAGCCTCTAGAGTTGCCGGTGGCTCAGCTCAACAATTCGGAAAATGCCTTGTCGGCTTCCAGCACCGCCGGCAGCCCGGCAAACAGCGCGTCCAGATCGATGCCTTCCATCAGCGGCCCGCCTGACGCCTGCTGCGCCTGAGGTGTCGCGCCGCCGTGAGCTTCCAGGGCATCCGAAATGGTGATGGCCTGGGCGACGATCCTCGGCAGCGATGCGTCAGCCGGTGCTTTCATCGGCGTTGCCTGATAGGCGATAGCCTGTTGAATGACCTTGGGCAGATGCCAGCGACTGGCCAGTTCTGCACCGACCTCCGGGTAGCTGAAACCCAGTTGCAGGGTTTCGCTGGCCGCACGCCCTGGCGTTCCGGCTTTGGCGGCGTTGTTCAGACGCTCGGCAACATCGGGTGCGCCAGTCTGGATCAGTAACTCACCGATGTTATGCATGACCCCGCAGGTAAAGGCGATTTCAGGGTCGACGCCGGTCTGTTTCGCCAGCATCCGGCAGATTCCTGCCACCTGAAAGCTTTTGAGCCAGAACCCCTTGAGATCAAAACTCGGCCCGGCCTTGAATGCACCGGTCACTGCCGAGGCCATGACCAGCGTACGCAGCGTATTGAAACCCAGGCGCATGGCCGCGTCTTCGATACTTGAGGATTCCCTCGAGCCGCGAAAGCGTGCCGAGTTGGCCAGGCGCAGTACCTTGGCGGCAATCACCGGGTCCTTCTCGATGTTGCGGGCGATGCTTTCCAGGTTCGAAGAGGGATTGTCAAATTGCAGCATCAAGTCCTGAGCCACTTTGGGAATACTCGGGAGGCTGTGCAAACCGTCAAAAAGTTGCTCGATACTTGGCATGGCGAGGCCATCCTGTGCAGGGCGGGGGATGATTTCAACCATAGCCAGTTTTTCCTGTTCTGCACGCTTGAGTGTCAATTGTGGGAGGGATGTCTCGACACACGATGAAAAAAATAATCAAGGACTCGTGGATCGCGCCGATATGGCGATACAAGCGTCTCTGTAAGGTTTCGATACTCGGACCTGCCTGGTGATTGACGCCGCGGCAGGTGTATCGGCTCCGGTTGCTGAACGGCCTGTGGGTTGTAACGTGAAATAGACGGCACTGTTGTGAAGTTTGATTGGCGATCCAGAGATCGTCCTTATTGGTTTTTTGCCGTGGAAGTAACCGCTATGAAAAGTCTGGGTTTCAGCAAAAAGATCCTTCTCGCCGCCGCATTGATTGTGGTCGTGGCGTTCAGTGTGTTCATTGTCGTCAATGACTATCGACAACGTCAGTCGCTCAAATCCAGCGTCAAGTCCGAGTTGCAACAACTGGGTACGCTCACCACACAAAACATTCAGACCTGGCTGGAAAGCCGCATGCAATTGCTGCAATCGATGTCGCAGCAAATCGCCGTGGATGGCAAGGAACTGCCCCAGCTGCAGCGCGCCATCGGTCTGCCTGCCTACAGCGAAAGCTTTCAACTGAGCTACTTTGGCAGCACCGAAGGCGTGATGTTCTCGGTGCCGTCGGCCAATCGCCCGGCTGACTACGATCCGCGTGCGCGTGGCTGGTACAAGGCGGCACAGAATGCGCCGGGCACCATTGTGACCGAACCCTACATCGCGGCATCCTCTGGCAAGCTGGTCATGACCATGGCCACACCGGTCAAGTTTCAGAATCAGTTCGTGGGCGTGGCCGGTGCTGATATCGCTCTGGACAACGTCACCAAGATCATCAACTCGCTGAACTTCGATGGCCATGGCTATGCATTCCTGGTCAGTGCCGACGGCAAGATTCTGGTGCATCCGGACAGCAAACTGGTGCTCAAGAACATCAGTGAAGCCTACCCGACCAATACTCCGAAAATTACCACCGGCGTGACTGAAATCGACTCCGGTAAAAAGCCGGAGATCATTTCCTTCACGCCCGTTCAAGGTGTTTCGACGGCCAACTGGTACGTGGCACTGGTGCTCGAGCAGGATTCCGCCTATGCCATGTTGACCGAGTTCCGTTCCTCGGCAATCACGGCGATGGTGGTTGTGGTGGTGGTGATCATCCTGCTGCTGGGCCTGTTGATTCGCGTGTTGATGCAACCCCTGCATCAGATGGGTCGGGCGATGCGTGACATCGCTGACGGCGAGGGCGATCTGACCAAGCGTCTGGCAATCACCTCGCAGGATGAGTTCGGCGAACTGGCCGAGTCGTTCAACCGTTTCGTCGAGCGTATTCACACCTCGATCCGTGAAGTGGCCTCGACTGCCGCGCAATTGGGCGAGGTTGCCACCCGGGTGGTCAAGGTCTCCAACGCCTCGATGGGTAACTCCGACCAGCAGGCCAACCGTACCGAAAGCGTGGCGGCGGCGATCAACGAACTGGGCGCAGCAGCCCAGGAAATCGCCCAGAATGCGGCACGCACCTCGCAGCAGTCGAGTGATGCGAGCGGCCTGGCCAGCGACGGCCAGAACGTCGTGCAGCAGACCATCAAGGCGATGAACGAGCTGTCCGGGAAGATCAGCGAGTCGTGCGTGAACATCGAAAGCCTGAATGGCAAGACTGCCAACATCGGGCAGATTCTCGAGGTGATCACCAGCATTTCCCAGCAGACCAACCTGCTGGCGCTCAACGCAGCCATCGAGGCAGCGCGTGCCGGTGAAGCAGGGCGCGGGTTCGCGGTAGTGGCCGACGAAGTACGCAACCTGGCGCATCGCACTCAGGATTCTGCCCAGCAAGTGCAGACCATGATCGAAGAGCTGCAGGTCGGCGCTCGCGACGCAGTGACCAACATGACCGAGAGCCAGCGTCAGAGCGAGGACAGCGTCGGCATCGCCAACCTGGCCGGCGAGCGTCTGGGCAGCGTGACCCGCCGCATCGAAGAGATCAACGGCATGAACCAGTCGGTCGCGGCGGCAACCGAGGAACAGACCTCGGTGGTCGAGTCGATCAATGTCGACATCACTCACATCAACACCCTCAACCAGCTGGGTGTCGACAACCTGCGCCAGACCCTGGAAGCCTGCAACTCGCTGGAAGAGCAGGCTGCCCGCCTGCAGCAACTGGTAGGCAGCTTCCGGATCTGATCCGGCCACTTTCTGCGCCGCTGCTCATACCCGGGCGGCGCAGACAGAGCGTCTGGAATCGCATCCCGACGCCCTGCATCGCTAACCATGTGCGCATCGCAACAACATCTGCGACAAACTGTTATGACCCCGTCATTCGAGCTTCATGAGGCTGCAACAACACAGGTTCAGTTTGGTTGACAACCGAATGCGACCTGTCCCGGGTCGTGCACAGACCGAGAAGCCTCATGAACGAAGCCATTCATGTACAGGGCCTGAACAAGACCTTTTCCCACAAAAGCGCGCTCATTGACCTTGCGTTGTCTATACAACCCGGTGAGATGGTCGCGCTGATTGGCGCTTCCGGTTCGGGCAAGTCAACGCTGCTCCGGCATCTCGCCGGCCTGGCGTGCTGCGATCGCAGCAATGGCGGTCAGGTTCAGGTGCTGGGGCGCGAGGTTCAGTCCTCCGGTCGCCTGAACAGCCAGGTGCGACGTTTGCGCGCCGATATCGGCTATATCTTCCAGCAATTCAATCTGGTCAATCGCCTAAGCGTGCTGGACAACGTCCTGCTCGGTTGCCTGGGGCGCATGCCGCGCTGGCGCGGCAGTCTGGCGCTGTTCAATAACGAAGAAAAGCAGCGCGCAATGGCCGCGCTGGAGCGGGTAGGGCTGGCAGATCTTGCCGCGCAACGGGCTTCGACCCTGTCCGGCGGCCAGCAGCAGCGGGTGGCGATAGCCCGTGCCTTGACCCAGCGCGCCGAAGTGATCCTCGCCGACGAACCGATTGCCTCGCTGGACCCGGAATCGGCCCGCCGTGTCATGGAAATCCTCGCCGACATCAACCGCCGCGACGGCAAGACGGTCGTGGTGACCCTGCATCAGGTCGATTATGCCGTGCGCTATTGCCCGCGTGCGGTGGCCCTCAAGTCAGGGCGCATCCATTTTGATGGACAGGCGCATGACCTCAGCAAACAGTTCCTCAACGACCTCTACGGTGCAGACGCGGACGCGAGTCTGATGATCACCGAACGAAGCTGGCGCGTGCGGCAAAAAGCCCGCCTGACGCTGGCCAAAGTCTGACGTCCTTTCGACATCCACCACCTGACATTTTCCGGAGAGCCTGCATGTTCAAGCGTATCGGTCGTCTTCTCGCCTCTGCCGCCTTGCTGACTGCCTGCGCGTTGGGCACGGTCCAGGCCGCAGAAGAAAAAACCATCAATTTCGGCGTCATGTCCACCGAGTCTTCGCAAAACCTGAAAAGTATCTGGCAGCCGTTTCTCGATGACATGAGCCGCAAGACCGGTCTGAAGGTCAATGCCACCTTCGCCTCGGACTACGCCGGCCTGATTCAGGGCATGCGCTTCAACAAGGTGGACGTGGCCTGGCTGGGCAACAAGGCGGCGATGGAAGCGGTGGACCGCTCCAACGGCGAGATCTTTGCCCAGACCTCTGCCGCCAACGGTGACGCGGGCTACTGGAGCCTGCTGATCGTGCGCAAGGACAGCCCGATCAATAGCGTCGAAGACATGCTCAAGAACGCCAGGAGCCTGACCTTCGGCAACGGTGACCCGAACTCCACTTCGGGCTATCTGGTGCCAGGTTATTACGTGTTTGCGAAAAACCACGTCGATGCGTCCACCGCCTTCAAGCGCACCTTGAACTCCAGTCATGAAGTCAACGCCCTCAGTGTTGCCAAGGGGCAGCTGGACGTTGCGACCTTCAACACCGAAAGCTGGGATCGCCTGGCCGTGACCCAGCCCGACAAGGTCGAGCAACTCAAGGTGATCTGGAAATCGCCGCTGATCCCGGCCGACCCGATTGTCTGGAGCAAGGCCCTGTCGGACCAGGACAAGGCCAGGATTCGTGAGTTCTTCACCAGTTACGGCGATACCGATGAAGAGAAAACCGTCCTGAAGAACATGCAGATGGGCAAGTTTCTCAAGTCCAGCGATGACCAGTTGTTGCCCATTCGCCAGCTCGAACTGTTCAAGCAGCGCACCGAAGTGGTGGCCAGCACCACGCTGGATGAGCAGGAGAAAGCCGCCCGTCTCAAGGATATCGATGCCAGCCTGAGCAAGTTGCAGGAGCGCATCACCGAGCTGAACCAGAAAACCGCAGGCAGCTCCGCAGGTTGAGCCCGCCGTTCACGATCAGGAGTTCGTCATGACCACTCACGTTGCCTATACCCAGGTTGCGGGCAAACCCAACTGGTCCCGTTATCTGGGCTGGGGCCTGTTGCTCGCTGCACTGGCCTGGGCCTGGCACGGCGCAGAAATGAACCCGATGGCACTGGTTCGCGACTCGTCGAACATGGCCACATTCGCCGCCGATTTCTTTCCCCCAGACTTCCGTGAGTGGCGCAGTTACCTCAAGGAAATGCTGGTGACTATCCAGATCGCTCTGTGGGGCACGGCGCTGGCGATTGTCTGCTCCATACCGCTGGGCATTCTGTGCGCCGAGAACATCACGCCGTGGTGGATTCATCTGCCGCTGCGGCGCTGCATGGACGCTTTTCGTTCGATCAACGAGATGGTCTTTGCGATGCTGTTCGTGGTCGCCGTCGGTCTGGGGCCGTTCGCCGGGGTGCTGGCGCTGTGGATCAGCACCACCGGGGTCCTCGCCAAACTGTTCGCCGAAGCTGTCGAAGCCATCGAGCCCGGACCGGTCGAAGGCGTGCGGGCCACCGGTGCCAGCGCCTTGCAGGAAGTCATCTACGGGGTCATTCCGCAGGTCATGCCGCTGTGGATCTCCTATGCTCTATACCGGTTCGAATCCAATGTGCGCTCGGCAACCGTGGTAGGAATGGTCGGCGCAGGCGGCATCGGGGTTATTCTCTGGGAAAACATTCGCGCTTTTGCGTTCGTCCAGACCAGCGCCGTGCTGCTGGTGATCATCGTTGTGGTAAGCGTCATCGACATCATGTCGCAGCGCCTGCGCAAGCAATTCATCTGACAGAAGAGGGGTGTTCAATGAACACTTTTTTTAATCATGCAGTTGTCTAGACAAGATAGTCCGATGTACCGCGAGCTCGCCAACATTTTGCGTGAAGAGCTGACCACCTATCAGCCCGGCGATTTCCTGCCCGCCGAATTTCAGCTGGCCGAGCGCTTCAGCGTCAACCGCCACACCATTCGCCGCGCGGTCGATGAACTGGTGCGTGAGGGCAGCGTGTTGCGACGTCAGGGCAAAGGCACTCAAGTGCTGGAGCGTCCGCTGATTTATCCGATGCAGGCTGATAGCGCCTATAGCAAATCCTGGTCGGCGCAGGGCCTGGGCGTGGAAGCGATCCTGCTGCGTCGTCAGGAATGTCAGGCCAGCCGTGAAGATGCCCAGCATCTGGGAGTGGACGAGCACGCGCCGCTGATCGAACTGCAGACACTGCGCAAACTGGACGGCCAGGCGGTCAGCCTGATCTTCCACCGCTACAGCGCCCGTTACAGCGATTTGCTGGCCGATTACCGCGGCGGCTCGGTGCGCCAGTACCTGGCTGAGCGCGAGTTGCCGTTGAGCCGTGCGCAGAGCCTGATCGGCGCACGCCTGCCGTCCCGCGAAGAGGCCGCGTGGTTGCTGATGCCCCGACACATGCCGGCGCTGACCGTACTGACGGTTTCCTGTGACCCGGCGGGGCAGCCGGTGGAGCTTTCCCGCTCGGTCAGCCGCGCCGATCGCTTCCAGTATCAAGTGGCGACTCCTTTCAAGACGACCTGACACCGAGGTGTTCCATGCAAGCAACTCCCGAAACAACGGCGCGTCAGCACTGGATGGGCGTACTGGCCCGCGCTCATGCCGATCAGCCGAGCCGCGAGCAGTTGAACCGCCACGAAGCGGCGCTACGCGACACCGATTACCAGATGATCCGCGCCCCGGAAATCGGCATGACCCTAGTGCGCGGCCGTATGGGCGGCACCGGTTCAGCTTTCAACCTCGGCGAAATGAGCGTGACGCGCTGTGTGGTGCGTCTGGCCGATGGGCGCACCGGCTACAGCTATCTGGCTGGACGCGACAAGCGCCACGCCGAACTGGCGGCGCTGGCCGACGCACATTTGCAAGGCGCGCAGCAGGCCTGGTGGCTGTCCGAGCTGATCGAGCCCCTGGCGCGTGCGCAAGCCGAGCGTCGGGCGCGCAAGGACGCCGAGGCTGCTGCCACCAAAGTCGAATTCTTTACCCTGGTCCGAGGAGAAGACTGATGAATGCCGTCCTTTTGCAACCTGCCTTCACCGATCCGGTACTGGATGCCCAGCGCAGTTTTCGTGTCGCCCTAAAGGCGTTGTCCGGGCCGGGCGTGATCCAGACCTTGCCTACCGCGCATCAGCCGCCGGCCTTGCAGGGCCTGGACAGTGCAACCCACGCCTTGTGCCTGGCGTTGCTGGACCTGGACACGCCAGTGTGGCTGGCACCGGCATTCGATACCCCGGCGATTCGCGCGAACATTGCCTTTCATTGCGGCAGCCCGATTGTCACTGAGCGGCACGCAGCGCGCTTCGCGTTGCTCGGTGCGGCGACGGCCCTGCAACTGCACGATTTCGATACCGGCAATGACCGCTACCCGGATCAGTCCTGCACCTTGCTGATCCAGCTGCCTGACCTGGAAGGCGGGCGGATGCTTGCCTGGAGCGGTCCGGGCATCGAGCGACACCATTCGGTGGCCCTGCCGCTGGATCAAGGTTTCTGGGCCGCACGTGAAGCCCGCAATGTCTTCCCTTGCGGGCTGGATGTGTTCTTTGTCTCGGGCAATCGACTGCTCGGCTTGCCACGCAGCACTCGCGTGCAGGAGTGTGCCTGATGTACGTCGCGGTCAAGGGTGGCGAACAGGCCATCGATAACGCTCACCGCCTGCTGGCCAGCAGGCGTCGTGGCGACACCGGCATCGCTGAACTCGACGTCGAGCAGATCCGTCAGCAACTGCCGCTGGCGGTAGCACGGGTCATGAGCGAAGGGTCGCTGTACGACCCGCAACTGGCTGCACTGGCGATCAAGCAGTCGGCGGGCGATCTGATTGAAGCGATCTTCCTGCTGCGCGCCTACCGCACCACGCTGACGCGCTTCTGCGCCAGCCTGCCCATCGACACCTCGGACATGCAGCTCAACCGCCGCCTGTCGGCCACGTTCAAGGACCTCCCCGGCGGTCAATTGCTGGGGCCGACCTTCGACTACACCCACCGTTTGCTGGATTTCACCTTGCTGGCCGAAGGTGAGCACCCGGGCCCGGAAGTCACCCCGCACGCCACGCTGGAGCCCTGTCCGCGAGTGCTCGGGTTGCTGGCCAAAGAAGGGCTGATGAAGCCCGAAGTCGACGATGGCGAGCGCGTAGCGGACATCACCCGCGAGCCCCTGGAGTATCCCGCCACTCGTGCCCAGCGCCTGCAGGCACTGGCGCGTGGCGATGAGGGGTTTCTGCTGGCGCTGGGTTATTCGACCCAGCGCGGTTATGGCCGCAATCACCCGTTCGCCGGGGAAATCCGTATCGGTGAGGTGGAAGTCTGGATAGAACCTGAAGAACTGGGCTTCCCGATCGTGATTGGCGACATCGAAGTCACCGAATGCGAGATGGTCAATCAGTTCGTCGGCTCGGCCAGCGAACCCGCGCAGTTTACCCGCGGTTACGGTCTGGCGTTCGGCAACGCGGAGCGCAAGGCGATGGGCATGGCACTGGTGGACCGTTCGCTGCGCGCCGAGGAATTCAATGAAGAGATCGTCTCACCAGCCCAGCAGGAAGAGTTCGTCCTGGCGCACTGCGACAACGTTGAAGCGGCGGGTTTCGTCTCGCACCTCAAGCTGCCGCATTACGTGGACTTTCAGTCCGAACTGGAGCTGATTCGCAAGCTGCGCACGTCTGCACCGAAACCGGGGAGCGACCAATGACTCATGCACCGATGAACACCGCACAGCAAAGGCCTGCACGGGACGAGGCCTACAACTTCGCTTATCTGGACGAGCAGACCAAACGCATGATTCGCCGCGCCTTGCTCAAGGCGGTGGCGATCCCCGGTTATCAGGTGCCGTTCGGCGGCCGCGAAATGCCGCTGCCGTATGGCTGGGGCACCGGCGGGATGCAACTGACCGCCGCGATTCTGGGCGCCGATGATGTGCTCAAGGTCATCGACCAGGGCGCTGACGACACCACCAACGCGGTCTCGATCAGGCGTTTCTTTGCCCGCACGGCCGGCATCGCCACCACCGAGCGCACGCCTGAGGCGACGGTCATCCAGACCCGTCACCGGATCCCGGAAACACCGCTGCACGCCGATCAGATCATGGTCTATCAGGTGCCGATTCCCGAACCGCTGCGTTTCATCGAGCCCTCGGAAACCGAGACCCGGACCATGCACGCGCTGGATGATTACGGCGTCATGCACGTCAAACTCTACGAGGACATCGCCACTTTCGGCCATATCGCCACCAGTTACGCTTATCCAGTGATGGTCGATGAACGCTATGTGATGGACCCGTCGCCGATTCCCAAATTCGATAACCCCAAGCTGCACATGAGCCCGGCACTGATGCTGTTCGGCGCGGGGCGCGAAAAGCGTCTGTACGCCGTGCCGCCGTATACGCAGGTGGTGAGCCTGGACTTTGAAGATCACCCGTTCGAGGTGCAGCGCTGGGAGCAGTGCTGTGCGATCTGCGGCAGCCATGATTCCTTTCTCGACGAGCTGATTCTCGACGATGCCGGGACGCAGAGCTTTGTCTGTTCCGACACCGATTACTGCGCCCAGCGCGTCAAACAGCAGGAGAACGACCGATGATCAGTGCACGTTCACTGGACCCGGCGGGCGAGCGCCTTCCCGAGGCTGTGCAGCCGCTGCTCAAGGTACGCGGCCTGACCCGTCTGTACGGTGTGCAGAAGGGCTGTCAGGACGTCAGTTTCGATCTGTACCCCGGCGAAGTGCTGGGCATCGTTGGCGAGTCCGGCTCGGGGAAATCCACGCTGCTCTCGCTGTTGAGCGGACGTTGCCCGCCGGACCGCGGCAGCATCGACTATCGCAGCAAGGAGGGCGACTGGTTCGACCTGTACAGCGCCAGTGAGGCGCAGCGGCGCACCTTGCTGCGCACCGAATGGGGCTTTGTCGAACAGAATCCGCGCGATGGCCTGCGTATGGGCGTGTCGGCCGGCGCCAATATCGGCGAGCGTCTGATGGCGCAGGGGGTACGCAATTATCAGCAATTGCGGGGTGCCGCGCTGGACTGGCTGACCCAGGTGGAGATCGATCCGCAGCGCATCGACGACCTGCCGCGGACCTTTTCCGGCGGCATGCAGCAGCGCCTGCAAATCGCCCGCAATCTGGTCTCCAGCCCCAGACTGGTGTTCATGGACGAACCCACCGGCGGGCTCGACGTATCGGTGCAGGCCCGCTTGCTCGATCTGTTGCGCGGGCTGGTGCGCGAACTGGATCTGGCCGTGGTCATCGTTACTCACGATCTGGCAGTCGCGCGGCTGCTGGCTGACCGGCTGATGGTCATGCGTCGCTCGGAGGTGGTCGAAAGCGGCCTGACCGACCAGATTCTCGATGACCCGCAACACCCGTATTCGCAACTGCTGGTGTCCTCGGTATTGCAGCCATGAGCCGCACTGTCCGAACAGCCTGTACAGAAGAGGTGAGCCCGATGACAACCTTGATCGAGGTCCGTGACCTGTCGAAAACCTTCACCCTGCATCAGCACAACGGTGTAGTCCTCAATGTGCTGCGCGGTCTGAATTTCTCGGTGCGCGCTGGCGAGTGCCTGGTGCTCAGCGGGCAGTCCGGCGCGGGCAAAAGCACGCTGCTGCGCACCCTGTACGGCAATTACCTGCCTGCCGCCGGCAGCATTCGCGTGCAGCATGAAAGCGAGTGGACCGAGCTTGTGGGCGCAACCCCGCGCCAGGTGCTTGAGGTGCGACGCAAGACGCTCGGCTACGTCAGCCAGTTCCTGCGCGTGATCCCGCGTGTGTCCAGCCTGGACGTGGTCATGGAACCGGCCCTGGCGCGCGGCTGGTCCCGTGAGCAGGCGCAGGAGCGCGCGCAACTGCTGCTGGGGCGGCTGAACATTCCGCAGCGTTTGTGGCCGCTGGCGCCCAGTACGTTTTCCGGTGGCGAACAGCAGCGCATCAACATCGCGCGCGCATTCATGGTGCCATGGCCGGTGCTGTTGCTCGACGAACCGACTGCGTCGCTGGACGACGCCAACCGCCGGGTGGTGCTGGAGCTGGTCGACGAGGCCAAACGGGCCGGTGCCGCCCTGATCGGTATTTTCCATGACCGCGATGCCCGCGAGGCAGTCGCCAATCGTCAACTCGACATGACCCCGGTGGACCTCACCGCCAAGGAGTTGCTGCAATGCTGAACGAACAGGTTTTCAGTAACGCCCGCGTGGTGACGGCCGAGCAGGTATTCACCGGCACTGTGGTGGTCCGTGACGGCCTGATTGCCGAGGTCGAGAGTGGATGCAGCCAGTTGAGTCAGGCTCAGGACATGCAGGGCGATTACCTGCTGCCGGGGTTGGTGGAATTGCACACCGACAACCTCGAAAAGCACCTGTCGCCGCGTCCGGGCGTTGATTGGCCGTCGATGTCCGCGGTGATCAGCCACGATGCGCAAATCGTCGCAGCGGGCATCACCACGGTGTTCGACGCGCTGTCGATCGGCGACATCAACCCCAAAGGCAAGCGCATGCAACAATTGCCCGCCATGCTGCAGGCGATTGCCGACGCCAACGCGGCAGGCCTGACTCGTGCCGAGCACCTGCTGCACCTGCGCTGCGAGGTCAGCCACCCGGATACCTTGAGCGTGTTTCGCGATCTGGTGGACCAGCCACTGGTGCAACTGGTCTCGGTGATGGACCACGCGCCCGGCCAGCGTCAGTTTGCCCTGGAGTCCAAGTACCGCGAGTACTACATGGGCAAGTACCACATGAACAACGAGGAAATGGACCGTTTCATCGTTGAACAGGTGGCCAACTCCAACGAGTACGCCGACCGTTACCGGCGTGCGATCGTCGAACTGTGCCTGGCGCGCGGCCTGTCGATTGCCAGTCACGACGATGCAACCATGGCGCATGTCGAGGAGTCGGCGGGTTTCGGCATGAACATCGCCGAGTTCCCGACCACGCTCGAAGCGGCCCGTAGCTGTCGGCAACTGGGCATGAGCGTGTTGATGGGCGCACCGAACATCGTGCGCGGCGGCTCGCACTCCGGTAACGTGGCGGCAGCATCGCTGGCCACGGACGGGCTGCTGGATATTCTGTCCAGCGATTACTACCCGGCCAGCCTGTTGCAGGCTGCATTCATGCTCGCCGCTCAGGACAACGCATGTGACCTGCCGCAGGCGATCAACATGGTCAGCCACACGCCGGCCGTGGCTGCCGGGTTGGCGGATCGTGGTGAAATACGTGTCGGGCTGCGCGCAGATCTGATCCAGGCACGTGATCATGCCGGCCTGCCGGTTATCGACAAGGTCTGGCGACAAGGCAAGAGGGTGTTTTGATGGTTGGCAGGTTGATCTATCTCATCGGGCCGTCCGGATCAGGCAAGGACAGCCTGCTGGACGCGGCCCGGGATACCCTGGCGCAACGTGATTGCCGGATCGTTCGGCGGGTCATCACCCGTTCCGCCGAAGCGGTGGGCGAGGCGGCGCAGGCGGTGACTGTCGAGCAGTTCGAGCAGATGCGCGAGCGAGGCGCGTTCGCCCTGAGCTGGCAGGCCAATGGTCTGCACTACGGCATTCCCGTCGAGATCGATCAGTGGCTGCTGGAAGGCCATGACGTCCTGATCAACGGCTCCCGGGCGCATCTGCAAAAGGCGCAGGCGCGCTATCCCACGCTGCTGGCGGTGTTGCTGACGGTCAATCAGGAGGTGTTGCGCAAGCGCCTGCTGGCACGCAACCGGGAAAGCCTCGCGGAAATCGAGGAGCGCCTTGCGCGCAACTCGCGCTTTGCCGGAGATTTGCTGGCGAGCAACCCGCAGGTCTTCCCGCTGGATAATTCCGCTGACCTGCAACACACCGTTGCCACGCTGCTCGGCCTGCTCGACAAGCGTCACGCATGCGCCTGACCCTGTTGGGCACCGGTGACGCCCGGCAGGTGCCGGTCTACGGTTGTCAGTGTGTGGCGTGTGCTGCCGCGCGGACCAATCATGATCTGCGCCGCTTGCCGTGCAGCGCGCTGATCGAGTGCGCCGACCAGCGCTGGTTGATCGACAGTGGCCTGACCGACCTCACCGAGCGTTTCCCGCCGCGCAGCCTGAGCGGGATTCTGCAGACGCATTACCACGCCGACCATGCGCAGGGGCTGTTGCACCTGCGCTGGGGCCAGGGGCTGGTGATTCCGGTGCACGGCCCGGCGGATCCGGAAGGCCTGGCCGACCTCTACAAGCACCCTGGCATTCTGGATTTCAGCCAGCCATTCGCGGCCTTCGAACGCCGTGCACTGGGCGCGTTGCAGGTCACAGCGCTGCCACTGACGCACTCAAAGCCTACGTTCGGCTACCTGTTCGAAGGTGACGGGCAACGTTTTGCCTACCTGACCGACACCGTCGGCCTGCCCGACGACACCCGCGAGTATCTACAACGTGCACCGCTGGATCTGCTGGTGCTCGACTGCTCGATGCCTCCACAGCCTCAGCCGCCGCGTAATCACAACGACCTGACCCTGGCGCTGCAAACCATCGAGTGGCTGCGACCGGGCAGGGCGGTGCTGACGCACGTCGGCCATACGCTGGATGCGTGGTTGATGAGGCACTCCAAACAGTTGCCGGGCAATGTAGTGGTGGGGCGGGATGGTATGACGGTGGTCTGAGCGACGTCTTCACATCGCCCCGATCTCCGGCTTGCCCGTTCTCGACCCGCCATAAATCGGCGGATGCGTGACGATGTGGGTCAGGTCGACCGCCGAGGCCAGCAGTTTCTGCAGGTCGGGACGCGGACGTGACAGGCGTGGATCATTCAGTGTTGCCTGCTCGATCGCTGCAGCGCAGGCCAGCAGTTTCGCATCGCCACGAAATCCGCCGATCACCTGCAGCCCGAACGGCATGCCGTTGTGGTCGGTGCCGCAGGGCAGGGACAGCGCCGGGTTGGTGGTCAGGGTGATGGTGTAGCACAGCGCCAGCCAGCGATAGTAATTGTCCAGCGGCACGCCATTGACTTCGCGCAGGTACAGCTCGCTCCAGGGGAAGGGCGAGACTGGCGTGGTGGGCGCGAGGATCAGGTCGTAGTGCTCGAATTGTTTCTGGAAGCCGCGAAAAATCCGGCTTTGCTCGCCATGCGCCTTGACGCAGTCCTGCAGCGACATCGCGGCACCCATGTCGAAATTGGCGCGGGTGTTAGGTCCCAGTGCGTCAGGATCGCGGTCGTGAGCGTCCTGCAGCCCGGCGACGAAGGCTTCGGCACGCAGGACGTCGAATGTGCGATGGGCGCTGGTCAGGTTAAGGTCGATGGCTTCGCAGGACTTGAACAGCGATTTCAGGGCGCTGATCTTTTCCCGAAAGACGGCACGGACCCTGTCATCCACAGCACAGGCGCCGAAGTCTTCGCTGTAGCCGACGCGCAGCTGGCTGAGGTCGATCGGGCGCGGTGCGAACTCGTCAGCGGCGATGGCATAACTCAACGGGTCGGACTGCCCCAGCCCGGCGCTGGCGCGCAATTGCAGCAGGGTATCGGCAACATTGCGGCCCATGGGGCCTACGACTGAAATCGGTGTCCAGCCGAGCTTTTTGCGCTCACTCGGCACCAGCCCGGGCGAAGGACGCAGGCCGACGATACCGCACAGCGCCGCGGGAATGCGCAGCGAACCGCCGGTGTCCGAGCCGCTGCACAACGGCACCATGTCCACGGCCAGTGCGGCGGCTGATCCGCCCGAGGAACCGCCGGCATTCAGCTCGGGATTGAACGGGTTACCGGTCGCGCCCCACACCACATTGCGGGTATTGGCGCCTGCGCCCAGCTCCGGAACATTGGTCTTGCCGACCATTATTGCCCCGGCCGCACGCAGGCGCGCGACGAACAGGTTGTCCTGCGCGGGAATGTTGTCGCGAAACAGTTGCGAGCCGTAGGTGGTGAGGACCCCGGCGGTTTCTTCCAGGTCCTTGATGCCGATTGGCAGGCCATGCAGCAGCCCCAGCGGCTTGCCTTGCATAACGTCCTGTTCGGCCAGCAGTGCCTCGTCGCGGGCGCGCTCGAAACAGGTTGCGGCGAAGGCATTGATCTTCGGGTTCAGGCTTTCAATCCGCTCGATACAGGCGTCCAGCAACTCCACCGGAGAGAGCTGTTTGTTGCCGATCAGCGCACGCAGTTCGGTGGCGGATTTACCGAGCAGCTCGGACGAGTTTTGCATGGAGTGTTCCTCGCTGGACTTAGGTATAACGCTGTGTGCGGAGTATGGGTACGATACTGGCCTGAATGTTCATCGTTCCGCACGCTCCGCGTGGGAATGCAGTTCGTGACGCTCTGCGTCACACGTCCCCCAGCGCCAGAATCGTCGCGACCAGTGCCTGGCCTCTGGGCACCAAGGTGTTCAGTTCCAGGTACTCGCGGTCGGTGTGGACCTTGCCGCCCACCGGGCCAAGGCCGCACAGGGTCGGGATCCCCAGGCTGGCGGTGAAGCCCGAGTCGGCGCAGCCTCCGGTGAATTCGCCCTCAACGCTAAAACCCAGCTCCTGCGCGAGGCCCTGATAAATACTCAGCAACTCGGTACTGTGCCGGGCTTCCATCGGCAGGAAGGTGGTGGCTTCCAGCAGTCTGGCCGACGTGCCGGACAGTTCCTCTTCGGCGACGATAGCCTGCACGGCTGCAAGTATTTCCGCCCATTGGCGAAGCTCGACAAAACGCACGTCGAGCTTCGCCGTGGCGCTGGGCGCTACCGTATTGCTGGAGGTACCGCCGGAGATCAGCCCGACATTGGTGGTGATGCCCGCCGCGTAATCAGTCAACGCATGCAACTTGATTATCTTGTGCGCCAGCGCCTGAATGGCGCTGGCGCCGTCGGCATGATTGACCCCTGAATGCGCCGCGCGGCCGCTGACTTCGATGATCAGCGTGGCACCGCCTTTGCGCGCGCTGACCACATTGCCACTGGCGCGTCCCGGCTCGGGGTTGAGCACCGCGCGCGCCTGGCGGGCGTAGTGTTCGATGTGATTGCGAGCGCTGGCGGAGCCGATTTCCTCGTCGCCGGTATACAGAATCTGCACCGGGAACGGCAGCGGGCCTGCGCGCTTCAACGCCTTCAGCGCAAAGCAGTTGAGCACCAGTCCGCCTTTCATGTCGGCCACGCCAGGGCCGTAGGCCAGCTCGGCGTCCCTGGTATAGCCGCGGGTGGACGTGGTGCCTTTCGGAAACACCGTGTCGCGGTGCCCAAGCAACAGCACCGGCTTGCCGGGTCCACCGGGCAGTTCAGCTAGCAGCACATCGCCGAAACCCTCGACCGGGATACGCTGGACGCTGATTCCGTCAGCCTGCAATTGCGCGCAGAGCAGGCCACCGACTGCGTCGACGCCGACCTTGTCATAACTGTTGGAATCGGTATCGACCAGGCGCTGCAGCAGCGCTTCCATCGCCTCATATTGCTCAGCCAGCCACGCAGTGGCGTGCAGTTGTGCTTCATTCATTCACTCAGCTCCTGTGCCCGTTGTTCCCGGGTCAGTCGTGCGCCGTCCGTGCCCAGGTCCCAGAACAGTCCGGCCATGATTTGCAGGCTCTCCTTGACCACCGTAGCCAGCAAGTGCTCGTCAGGTGCATGCTGCGAGCACGCCGGGTATGAGTGTGGCACCCAGACCGTCGGCAGGCCCAGCACTTCAGCGAACACGTCATTGGGCAGCGAACCGCCCAGATTCGGCAGCAGTGCGGGTTTCTTGCCAGTGGTGGCGGCCAGCGAATCCAGCGCCCAGCCGACCCACGGGCTGTCCGGCGACAGGCGCGTGGCGTGCATCACGTCCATACGCGTCTGCCTGACCTCGACACGATCGAAGCCATGGGCATCCAGGTGCGCGCGCACCGCGGGGATGAAGGCGTTGTAATCGCTGTCGACCACAAAGCGAATGTGACACAACGCGTGAGCCTTGCCGGGAATGGCGTGTACCGGGGCGTCCGGGTTGCCGGTCTTGAAAGCGAGCACGTCGAGGGTGTTCCAGCCGAAGACTTTTTCGCTGAGCGACAGCGCCGGGTTGCCCCAGTCGGCGTCGATGTCCGGGTCGCCGGGGCCGCCGCCGACCTCGATATCCGCCAACGCGGCCTTCACTGCGTCAGGGATGGCTTTGGGCATCAGCCCTGCAACTTTCACCCGACCATGCTCATCGACCATGCTGGCGATGGCATTGGCCAGAATGATGCCCGGGTTAGCCAGCAGGCCGCCCCAGTTTCCGGAATGGTGCGCGCCTTCGCGCAGGTTCACCGTCAGCTCGAAGTTGAACACCCCGCGCGAGCCGAGAAACAGGGTAGGGCGTGCCGCCGCCAGGCGCGGGCCATCGGAGGCGATAAAGATGTCGGCGGCGAGTTCTTCAGAATGGGCCTGGCAGAACGCGCTCAGGCCGGGAGAGCCATCTTCTTCGCCCATTTCCAGAAGCAGTTTGACGTTGAAGCCCAGCTTGCCATCGCGAGCCTTGAGGGTCTGCTCCAGTGCCGTCAGGTTGATCAGATGCTGGCCCTTGTTGTCGGCGGTGCCGCGCCCGTACCAGCGCTCGCCACGTTCAATCACCTGCCATGGCGACAGGCCGGTCTGCCACTGTGCGTCATAGCCGCGAACCACGTCGCCGTGGCCGTAACTGAGCAGCGTCGGCAGTTCAGCGGCTTCGATGCGCGTGGCGATCATCAGCGGGCCACGCCCGGCGACCGGGTTGTCATGCACGGTAACGCTGAAACCCAGACGCTCGACATGCGGGGTGATGAACTCATGAAGATAACGATACAGCTCGGGCAGGCTCTCGGCCTCCTGGCTCTGGGTCGGGTAGGCAACGCTTTTGCCGAGCAGGGCGAAAAACGCGCCGTTGTCGAACTGTTCAGTGACGTTTTCGATGGCGTGCGAACGGCTACTCATGAGGGCATCTGCTCCAGAGGTTTCGAGGTGTCGTGCAGGTGGCAGCGAACGGTTCCGCCTTCCATGCGGCCAATGGCCGGGGCTTTTTCCTTGCACACCGGCATGCATGCCGGACAGCGCGGATGAAAGGCGCAGCCGGACGGCGGCGACATGGGATTGGGAAAGGTCCCGTGCAAACCCAGATCGGGAATGCCCAGGTGCGGGTCCGGGGTCAGCACCGAGTCCAGTAACGCCTGGGTGTAGGGATGGCCGGGCCGGGCGAACAAGGATTCGCGGCTGCGCTCTTCAACGATCCGCCCCAGGTACATGACCGCCACGCGGTCGGCCAGATGTTCGATAACGGCCAGGTTGTGGCTGATCAGCAGGTAAGTCAGGCCGAACTCCTGCTTGAGGTCCTGCAACAGATTGAGGATCTGCGCCTGCACCGAAACGTCCAGCGCCGAAGTCGGCTCGTCGCAGATCAACACATCCGGACGCATCACCAGCGCCCGGGCAATCGCCACACGCTGACGCTGACCACCGGAAAGCTGGCTCGGGTAACTGTCGATCACACGCTTGGGCAAGCCGACCACGTCCATCATCGCTTCGGCGCGCTGGCGACGTTCTGCCGGGGTGCCGATGCCATGCACGATCAGCGGCAGCGTGACGATCTCGCGCAGGGTCTTGCGCGGGTTGAGTGACGAGTAGGGGTCCTGAAAGATCGGCTGAATGCGCCGCGCCATCTCCTTGCGGTCGGTGCCGGCGAGGTGCTTGCCGTTGACCAGTACGTCGCCGCTGCTGGGCGCAAGCAGCCCCAGCAGCATCTTCGCCAGGGTACTTTTACCGCAACCCGATTCGCCGACCAGCCCGAGTGTTTCGCCGCGCATCAGGCGCAACGACACACCATCGACGGCTTTGAGCGTGGCATCGGGTTTGAAAAAACCACGACTGATGCTGAATTCGCGGCGTATATCGCACAGTTCCAGCGCGATGTCTTTCTTGACGCTGGCAGTCGGAATCTGTTTCACGGCGGTATTCATGACGGTACGCCCTCACGGTGAAACACAGTTTCGGCGCCCGCTGCGGCAAACAGGCAGCGAGTCATGTGGTTGTGGCTATTGATCGGCGGGACGTCGTCGGCGCAGGCCGGGATCGCCTGCGGGCAGCGATTGCGAAATGCGCAGCCGTGTTGCTCGCCCACCAGACTGGGCACCAGCCCTGGAATCGACCCCAGCGGCTGGCCCGGCTGAGTGCGTCCGGGGATCGGAATGCTCGCCAGCAAGCCGCGGGTATAGGGGTGTTGCGGGTTCTCGAACAACTCGATGGCCGGGGCGGTCTCGACGATCTGTCCGGCGTACATCACCGCGACCCGGTCGGCGATACGTGCCACCAGCCCCAGGTCGTGGGTGATGAAGATCACGGCCAGACCCAGCTCCTTCTGAATGTCGCGGATCAGGCGCAGGATCTGCGCCTGAATGGTCACGTCCAGCGCAGTGGTCGGTTCGTCGGCGATGATCACGTCCGGTTCGCACATCAGGGCCATGGCGATGATCACCCGCTGGCGCAGGCCGCCGGACAATTGGTGCGGATACTGGCGCAAGCGCTCGCCGGCGTTGCTGATCCCGACTTTCTCGAGCATTTGCGCGGCGCGCTGCAGGGCCTCCTTGCGCGACACCTTGCGATGTCGGGTGAGCACTTCGCTGAGCTGATCGCCAATGCTGTAGGCCGGGTTCAGCGAGGTCATGGGCTCCTGAAAGATCATCGCCAGACGGTTGCCGCGCAGGTCGCACATCTGCCGCTCGCTCTGGCTCAGCATGTCGATGCCGTCCAGGCTCAGTGTCGTTGCGGTACGCCGGGCCTTGCGCGGCAGCAGGTCCATGAGCGCCAGCGAAGTCAGGGATTTGCCGCAGCCGGACTCGCCGACGATGCACAGCATTTCGCCGCGCTCGACCTGAAAGTCCAGGCCGCGCACTGCGTGAAGCGTGTCTTGCCCGAGAGGAATCTCGACACGCAGGTTTTCAACATGTAACAGCGCCATGTGCGTATCTCCTCTGTCAGTTGCGCCCGTCGGGCAGGATCAGGTCGCGCAGGCCGTCACCGACCAGGTTGATGCCCAGCACCAGCACCATCAGGGCGACGCCGGGGATGGCGATGACCCAAGGGGAAAAGAACATGTACGGTTTGCCCTCGGCGATCATCAGCCCCCATGAAGGAATGGGCGGCTGCACGCCGACCCCGAGAAACGACAGGGCAGATTCGAGGAGGATCGCGTGAGCCATTTCCAGCGTAGCGACGACGATCAGTGCACCGACCAGATTGGGCAGGATTTCACTGGCCAGAATGCGCAGCGTCGAACAGCCCAATGCCTGGGCCGAGGCGACGTATTCAGCGTCGCGAATCTGCTGCACGGCAGCGCGGACCACCACGGCAAAGCGGTCCCAGAGCAGGCAGCCAAGCAACACGATCACCACTTTCAGCGAGCCACCGATCAAGGATGCCGAGGCCAGCGCGATCATCACCACCGGCATCGCCAGGCGGGTGGTGATCAGGTAGCTGATCAGCGCATCGGTCTTGCCGCCAAAGTAGCCGGCCAACAGGCCCATGATGGTGCCGATGATCCCGGAGATCAGCGCGGCCGAGAAGCCGATGAACAACGAGATGCGTGCGCCGTAGAGCAGGCGCGACAGGTAATCGCGGCCCAGTTTGTCGGTGCCCAGCACGTAGTCCCAGGTGCCGTTGGCCATCCACACCGGCGGTTTCATGCGCAGCATCACGTCCTGCGCATAAGGGTCGTAGGGGGCCAGCCAGGGCGCGAACAGCGCGCCAAGCAGGATGATCAGCAGCAGTACCGCGCCGATGGCGAAGCCGCGATGCGCAAAGCTGCTGCGTAACGTGCGCCAGACGCTGCGCGCCGGAGGCTGGTAATCGTTGATCAGCAGCGGCGATGAGGTGGTTGTGCTCATGGGGCCTCCTATTTCACGCGGATGCGCGGGTCGAGCAGTGCGTTGAGCACGTCGGCCAGCAGGGTGAGGACGATGTAGATCACCGCGATCAACAGCACGACCGCCTGCACCACCGGGAAGTCGTCACGGGCAATCGCGTCCCAGGCCAGCTGGCCAATGCCCTGCAGCGAGAAAACCGTCTCGATGACCACCGAACCGCCGAGCATGAAACCGAATTCCACGGCGGCGAGGGCCACCACCGGAATCAGCGCGTTGCGCAGCGCATGCTTGAACAGCACGGTGGCAGGGCGCAGGCCCTTGGCTCGTGCGGTGCGGATGTAATCGGAGTTGAGCACGTCGAGCATGCCCGCACGGGTCAGGCGCATGATCGCCGGCGTGGCGTAATAACCGAGGGCGATGGCCGGCATCACGAAGTGCGCCCAGGTCGAATTGCCGGATACCGGCAGCCATTTCAGGGTGACCGAAAACACCACGATCAGCATCAGTGCGAACCAGAAACTCGGCATGGCCTGACCCAGTACTGCGATGCTCAGTGCCAGGCGATCAATCCACGTGTCACGTTTCACCGCGGCCAGCACGCCCAGCGGAATGGCGATCAGCAGCGCAATACTCAGGGCCATCGCACCCAGCCCGAGGGTGATCGACAGCCGTGAGGCGATCAGGTTGTAGACCGACTCCTGAAAGAAGAACGAGTCGCCCAGATCAAAACGCACCACGTCGGCCAGCCATTCGAAATACTGCGTAACCAACGGCTTGTTGAGGCCGTACTGCACGCGGATCTGTTCGATCTGCTCGCTGCTGGCTTCCGGCCCGCCTATGGCAGTGGCCAGATCGCCGGACAGGTGCAGCAGGGAAAAGCTGATCACCGACACGGTAATCGCTACGCACAGGGCAATACCCAGGCGGCGCAAGAGAAATCCGAACATGGCAAGTGACCTTGTGTTCAGGGAATGACGGGGTGGCGGACCCTTCTGCAAGGCGCGGCATGCGCCTTACAGCCAGGCTGGCCGACTGGCTTGGGCAAGTGCTTATTTCCAGCTCGACAGTACGAAGCGCGGCAGCTCGTCCGGGTAAGGCTTGAAGTTCAGGTCCGAGACGTAGGCGTAGTTCATCGAGTAGTTGAACAGCGGCGCCCAGTAGGCCTGCTCGCTGATGCGCTGCAACGCCTTGCGGTAGTTATCCTTGCGCACCTGCGGGTCCAGCGCGTTATCGGCGGTCTGCAGCCAGCCCTGGACTTGCGGGTCCTTGATGTTGTCGTCGGGGTTGCCCTTGAACCAGGTGCCGGCCGACGCCGAGGTGTCGAGGATCGAGAACGATCCCCAGGCCTGGAACGACATCGGTACCTTGCCGCCGCGCTGCTGATCACGCAGGGCGGCGTATTTCAGGTAGCGCAGCTTGGCGTTGATGCCCACGGCGCGCAGGTTGCCGATGATGGCTTCAACGTAGTCGCGGTCGCGGTAAGCGAAGATTTCGGTTTCAAAGCCGTTCGGGTAGCCGGCTTCGGCGAGCAGCGCCTTGGCCTTTGCCGGGTCGTAGTTGTAGACCGTGGCGGCGGTGGTGTCACAACCGAACTGGCCAGGGTAGCAGGCGACTTGCAACGGCTTGCTTTCGCCGCCGACCAGTTGCGAAGCCAGCCCGTCCCGATTGATCGCGTAGTTGATCGCCTGACGTACTTTCAGGTGCTTCATCGGCGAATCGGCGCTGGAGGTGCCGCGCGCGTCGAGAATCAGAAAGCCGATGCGCATGGTCGCACCGCTGGTGACCACCAGATTGGGCATGGCCTTGAGGTTTTCCGCCTGATCCGGCGCCACCCGCCAGGTCCAGTCGACGCCACCGGTCATCAGCTCGGCCAGACGCGTTTCGGCATCGGCGATCACCCGAAAGTTGATGTGCCCGATCTTTGGCTGACCTTGCGGGCTGTCCTTGAAGTAGTCCGGGTTCTTGTCCATTTTCACGCCTTCGCCGGTGGCGATGGCCGTCACCTTGTAAGGCCCGGTGCCGATCGGTTTACGGCTGAAGCCTGCCAGCCCGACTTCTTCGAAATATTTTTTCGGAAACATCGGTACGGCGTTGGAGAGGTATTCCAGCGCAGGCGGGAAGGGCTTTTTCAGGTGCAGACGAACACTGTAATCGCCCAGTTTTTCGGCGCTCTTGATCCAGTCGACGTTTTGGACGGTGACCACCTTGGACTCGGGAGACACCACATAATTGAGGGTGAACACCACGTCATCTGCAGTGAACGGGTCGCCGTTGTGAAACTTCACGCCCTGGCGCAGCTGGAAGTCGATGGTCGTATCGTCGACCTGTTTCCAGCTGGTGGCGAGCATCGGTTGGTACTCGCCATTGTCCGGGTTGCGATAGACCAGGTTGTCCCAGATCAGGCGACCGAGGATCACGCCTTCGCGCAAGTCGTTGTGATAGGGGCTGATGTTTTCCGGTTCGCTGTCGGAGGCGTAGACCAGTGTGTCGTCAGCCTTGCCGGCCAGGACGGAGAAACTGCTGAACAGGCTCAATAGCGCGATGCTGCGAGCGAAACCCTTGATTCCCATGCCGTCGTCTCCAAAAGGCAAAGTGGATGTATCAAAGGGCAGTGGGTCGCAAATGCGAGAAGGAAGAAGCAACAAGGCCGCAGTGTTCTTTTGATTGGGTTGTTTTGATGAATTGCGCCTCGACACGACTCTAGGCAAAGCGTATCAATGCCACAAGCACAATATTTCGAACCTTTCATTGCTGAAAAGGCAACGCAGGAGCATCGATGCAACTCTACGGCGTACAGTCCACGGCCTTGCGCTACTTCCTCGAAGTGGCGCGGTGCGGATCGATCAGCGAAGCCTCGATCCGCCTCAATGTCGCGTCTTCGGCGGTCAGTCGACAGATCAGCAAACTGGAGCGGGAACTGGATGCGGTGCTTTTCGAGCGTCAGGCGCGCGGCATGATGCTCAGCGAGGCGGGCGTCCGCCTGGCGGCCTATGCGCGCAAATCACAGCTTGAGGCCGAGCAGGTGGTGCTGGAGATCACCGAGTTGCAGGGCTTGCAGCGTGGGCATGTGCGCATCGCCTGCTCGGAGGGCTTTGCCCTGGACTTTCTGCCGCAGTGCATTGCGCGCTTTCGGCGACAGTATCAGGGCATCCATTTCTCGATGGAGGTCTGTGCCCCGGCGCAGGCCACCGAACGGGTGCGCTCGGGTGATGCAGACCTGTGCCTGACCTTCAGCCTGACGCCGCAGAACGAAATCAAGGTCGAGCACATCCACAGCGGCGCGATCTGCGCAGTGGTCAGTCATAACCATCCGCTGGCCGCACGCAAGGAGGTCACGCTGGCCGAATTGCAACCTTATGCCATCGCCCTGACCAATACCGACACGACCTTGCGCCAGTTGTTTGATATCTGTTGCGGTGTGCAAGGTCTGCTGTTCGATCCGGTGCTGACCAGCAATTACATCGGCGCCTTGTTGCGGTTTGTTCGGGAGGAGGGCGGGATCAGCCTGTCCAGCGAGATGACGCTGGACAAACGCGCCCATGAAAAACAGCTCAAATCGCTGCCGATCAGTGACGATGGCATGAAGGCACGGCGTATCGAGTTGCAAAGCATGGCCGGGCGCAACCTGCCGGCGGCAGTCGCGGCCTTTCGCGATTTTCTGATCGAGGAGCTGGCAAAGACTTGAACCGCAGGCGGTAGTGCGGGAGCGCTGTGTGGAGTGAGTAACCTTTGGTTGATGAAGTTGGCGAGCTTAATGTTATAGTGTAACGAATTTATGGTTTTGCACTGTACTGCTGTGAACCGCCAACTTCAGGCTTCGCCCGCGTGGTGAAGTTCGCCAACGAGACGAACGACGCACATGAACAAACCTCTCCCGGATGTTGCCCTGACGGAAATTTCCCCGGCGCTGGTGTCACTCGACTGGGTCGGCATGCAAGGTGTGGAAGTGCCGATCAGACTGGCCGAAGCGAGCATTCGTCATCCTGTACACGCGCACGTCGATCTGCAGGTCGATCTGGCCGACCCGAGCGTCAAGGGTATCCATATGTCGCGACTCTATCGGCTGCTCGACGGCTATGCCGAGCGCCAGATCGTCAGCCCCGATACGCTGGCTGCCTTGCTGGAAGCCATGGTCGAGAGTCACCTCGACTGCCATTCCAGTCACGCCCGACTGACGCTGAGCTTCAATCTGCTGTGCCGTCGACCGGCGTTGATTACCGAAGGGCTCAGCGGCTGGAAATCCTACCCCGTGAAGCTCGATGCCACCTGGCATGCCGGTCGGCTGTGCCTCGACAGTTCGGTGGATATCACCTACTCGTCCACCTGCCCGTGCTCGGCCGCACTGTCTCGCCAATTGCTGGAAGAGGCATTTGCGGCGCGCTTCGGCAGGCAGTCGTTTGTCGATCCGATGCAGGTCGCGACCTGGCTGCGCGAGAACGCATCGTTCGCCACGCCGCACAGCCAGCGCAGCGTTGCGACGGTGCAGGTACGGGTGGCAGAGCAGGCGGCCGAACTGGGCTTGATGACGCTGATCGACCTGGTAGAGCAGGCGCTGGGCACCCCGGTGCAAACCGCCGTCAAGCGTGCCGACGAACAGGCCTTTGCGCGGCTCAACGGCCAGAACCTGATGTACGTCGAAGACGCCGCACGCAAGGTCCAGCAAGCACTCGAAGGCCGCTATGCAGCTTCTAGCGTCAGTGTCCGTCACTTTGAAAGCCTGCATCCGCACGATGCAGCCGCCCAGACTTCCAACTACCTGTCCTGAGGTTTCATTCCGTGATCCGTAAAAATCCTTCCGGCCATCTGCCGGTCATTGCCGAGTCCGCCTACATCGATAAAACCGCGATCATCTGCGGCAAGGTGATCATCAAGGACAACGTGTTTGTCGGCCCCTACGCCGTGATCCGCGCCGACGAAGTCGATGCCACCGGGGACATGGAACCGATCGTCATCGGTGCCAATTCCAACATCCAGGATGGCGTGGTGATCCATTCGAAATCAGGTGCTGCAGTCACCATCGGCGAGTTCACCTCGATTGCCCACCGCTCTATCGTGCACGGACCTTGCATAGTCGGAGATCGCGTGTTCATCGGTTTCAATAGCGTGCTGTTCAATTGCCAGGTCGGCAAGGGCAGCGTGGTCAGGCACAATTCGGTGGTCGACGGTCGCGATTTGCCGGAGCACTTCTATGTGCCGTCCACCACCCGGATCGGGTCGGGCACTGACCTTTCGCAATTTCCGCCGGTGAGCATTTCGGCTTCGGAATTTTCCGAAGATGTGGCGCGCACCAACATTGATCTGGTACGCGGCTACAAGGCGCTTCAGAACGAGTTTTGAAGCGCTGCGCGCCAGCTGCAAGCGGCAAGTTATAAGCTGCAAGCTAGAGGCTAAAAGCTTGAAGCTTGAAGCTTGAAGCTTTCCACTTGCAGCTTGCAGCTACAAGCCATTAGCCCCCCATCACGGACCTTGGACTTTTCATGACAACAGCTGTTCACCCCCCTCGAGCGCCGGCATCCCGGCTTCGCTCAATCGATGCTCTGCGCGGGCTGATTATTCTTTTCATGTTGCTGGACCATGTGCGGGAAACCTTCTTTCTGCACCGTCAGGTGCTGGACCCTATGGACATCACGGCCACCGAGCCTGAGCTGTTCTTCAGCCGCACGCTGGCGCATTTGTGTGCGCCATTGTTCGTGCTGCTTACCGGGCTTTCCGCGTACCTCTACGGCGAGAAATACCAGGGCAGAAGCGACGTGTCGGCGTTCCTGCTCAAGCGCGGGCTGTTTCTGATCGCGCTGGAATTCACCCTGGTGAGCTTCGCCTGGACCTTCGAGTTCCCGCCAACCGTCATCTACCTGCAAGTGATCTGGGCCATCGGCCTGAGCATGGTGGCGCTGTCGCTAATGGTGTTCCTGCCGCGCTGGGCGCTGGTGGTCATCGGTGTGGTGATCATTGCCGGACACAACCTGCTGGACACGCTGCATTTCGGCGTCGAGTCGGCCATGCACATCCCATGGGCGATTCTGCATGATCGCGGCTGGATCGAGGTGTCGGACAACCTGCGTTTCCGTACCTCATACCCGCTTTTGCCGTGGATCGGAATCATTGCGCTGGGCTACGCTGCCGGGCCATGGTTTGTCTCCGGTTTCGATGCCGCAACGCGTCAGGCGAAACTCTGGACCTGGGGCCTGGGTGCGCTGGCGGGTTTCGTGATTCTGCGCATGATCAACGGCTACGGCGAAAAGCCGTGGAGTGTTGGCGAGACCGGCCTGCAAACCGTCATGAGCTTTTTCAACATCACCAAATACCCGCCATCGTTGCTGTTCATCAGCCTGACGCTGGGGATCGGCATGCTGATCCTGATCGGGTTCGAGCGCAGTCAGGAGAAAAGCTGGTTGCGGCCGTTGGTAGTACTCGGTTCAGCACCGATGTTTTTCTACCTGCTGCACCTGTACGTGCTGAAGATTCTGTACCTGATCGCTCTGGCCATCTGGGGCGCGAATCAGGGCAAATACTTCGGCTTTGACCACATGTGGGGCGTCTGGCTGACCTCGGTGGTACTGGCTGTTCTGCTGTTCCCGGCGGTGCGCTGGTTCGCCGCGCTCAAGGCCCGGCGTCGGGATATCAGCTGGCTGAAGTACTTCTAGTCCCCGCAACAGCGGTGCGCCTGCTGGCGTACCGCTTCTCGCCTGGCGTCAGTCTCCGTGCGCCCCGTAATTCATGATCGACAGCAGTTTGATCGGCACCTGCACCAGTTGCTCGGGGCCATGGGGGATGTCGCCGTCGAAGGTCAGGCTGTCACCGGCCTGCATCGGATACAGCTGGTTGCCGTGGCGGTAGATCAGTTCGCCTTCCAGCAGGTGCAGAAACTCCGTGCCGGGGTGTGAAAAGGTCGGAAACTCTTCGCTGGCATCGTCCATCGTCACCATGTACGCCTCGAAACTCTTCTTCGGCCCACGGGTATGGTTGAGCAGGTGATAGGTGTGGCCTTTCTCGGTGCCGCGCCTCACCACTTCGAGTCCTTCATCGGCCTTGACCAGCAGGGCGCTGCTGCCTTGCTGGTCGTACTGGCTGAACAGTTTGGACATGGGCATGCCCAGCACGTCGCACAGGCGGCTGAGGTTGTCGAGGCTGGTCGAGACCTGCGCGTTCTCGATCTTGCTCAGCATGCCCTGGCTGATACCGGCGATGCGCGCCACGTCGGCGAGCTTCAGTTCCTGAGCCTGGCGCTGACGCTTGATCTGAATGCCCAGGTACTGCTCGAGCTTCAACTTCGGATGCGGTTCGGTCGGCATATTCATCGGCTTTGCACGGTTTCCGTTCAATAAATTTTATTTCGCACTGGGAATGTGCATTTCGATGCGGCCGTGGTGTGGCCGGGTTGCAGATTATTCCCAGAGGGAAAACGAGTTTCCCATATAAACAGCCGAATTACCCCTCCTGAGTGGCTTCGTTCGATTGGCATACCAAACTGGCAAGCGCCTTGCATTCCTAAAGAGAAAGTAACTTTCCTACTCGGAATATATCCAGAAAGGCAGTGAACAGCGGTCCTTCCCTGAAACGTTTTGCTTTTGCCAGGAGACACGTCCCATGTTGCCACCCGAAACACAGCGTCTGATCGAACAGCACGGCATCAAGTACGTACTGGCTCAGTTCGTCGACATTCATGGTTCGGCCAAGACCAAATCGGTTCCTGTGACAGGTCTGGAAATGGTTGCAGAGGACGGTGCCGGCTTTGCCGGTTTCGCGATTTGCGGCATGGGCATGGAGCCTCATGGGCCGGACTTCATGGCCAGGGGCGACCTGTCGTCGCTGACACCGGTGCCATGGCAGCCGGGCTATGGACGGGTGGTGTGCATCGGCCATGTGGATGGCAAACCCTGGCCCTATGACAGCCGCTATGTGCTGCAGCAGCAGGTCGAACGCCTCAGCCAGCGTGGCTGGACCCTCAATACCGGCCTGGAGCCCGAGTTCAGCCTGTTCAAGCGCGACGTCACCGGCAGCCTGCAGATGGTCGATGCCAGCGATAACCTCGACAAGCCTTGCTACGACTACAAGGGGCTGTCGCGCTCTCGCGAGTTTCTCGAGCGCCTGACCGAAGCATTGCAGCCGGTGGGTTTCGACATCTATCAGATCGATCATGAAGACGCCAACGGCCAGTTCGAGATCAATTACACCTACAGTGACGCCATGGAATCGGCTGACCGTTTCACCTTCTTCCGCATGGCCGCCGGAGAGATCGCCAATGACATGGGCATGATCTGCTCGTTCATGCCCAAGCCCGATCCCAAACGGGCCGGCAATGGCATGCACTTTCACTTGTCGATCGCCAGTGTCAGTAACAAGAACCTGTTCCACGATGCCAGCGATCCGAGCGGCATGGGGTTGTCGACGCTGGCCTATCACTTCGCTGCGGGCCTGCTGGCTCACGGGCCTGCGCTGTGCGCCTTTGCGGCACCCACGGTCAACTCCTACAAACGCCTGGTGGTCGGCAATTCACTGTCGGGCGCCACTTGGGCCCCGGCGTTTATTGCCTTCGGCGCCAACAACCGCTCGGCGATGGTGCGCGTGCCCTATGGCCGCCTGGAGTTTCGTCTGCCCGACGCCGGTTGCAATCCGTATCTGGTCAGCGCCGCAATCATTGCCGCAGGGCTGGACGGTATCGACCGGCAACTGGAAATCGATCACGTCTGCAACGAGAACCTTTACAAATTGAGCCTCGAAGAGATTGCCGCACGGGGCATCAAGACCCTGCCGCAGTCGCTCAACGAAGCCTGCGACGCGCTGCAGGCCGACCCGTTGTTTGCCGAAGTGCTGGGCAGCGAGATTGTCGATGAATTCATCCGCCTCAAGCGCATGGAGTGGGTGGAGTACAGCCGCCACGTGAGCGATTGGGAAGTGAAGCGCTATATCGAATTTTTCTAGCGGCAAGCTTCAGAGAGCAGCTGCAAGTTTCAAGCGGCAAGCTGCAAGAGGAAGCTGGATTGCGGCGTATTTGATTTCTCTGTCTATGCGGTTGGTTTTAGCTTGCAGCTTGCAGCTAAAAGCTTGCCGCTCCCGAACAAGGTGAGGCGTATGTGCGGAATCGTTGGTTTGTATCTGAAAAACCCGGCGCTGGAGTCGCAACTCGGCAAGTTGTTCGAGCCGATGCTCGAAGCCATGACCGACCGCGGACCGGACAGTGCCGGGTTCGCCATCTATGGCGATGAAGTGGCGCAGGGCTGGGTCAAGCTGACCTTGCAGGCCACCAGCGAACAGTATGATTTCACGGCGCTGATTGCGGCGCTGCAAGACAGGTTGAGCGCGCAGCTGGACTGGTTTCAGAACGCCAGCGCCGTGGTCTTGAAGATTCAGGCAGAAGAAGCCCCGGTGCGCGCTGCGCTGGCGGAACTGGCACCGAGCGTGCGCATCATGAGTGCCGGGCAGAGCATCGAGATCCTCAAGGGCATGGGCCTGCCGCGGGAGATTTCCGAACGCTTCGGTCTGGCGTCCATGAAAGGCAGTCACATCATCGGCCACACGCGCATGGCCACCGAAAGCGCCGTGACCATGGAAGGCAGTCACCCGTTCTCCACGGGCTCCGACCTGTGCCTGGTGCACAACGGCTCGCTGTCCAATCACTTTCGTCTGCGCCAGAACCTGCGCCGCGAAGGCATTCACTTCGAGACCGACAACGACACTGAAGTGGCCGCCGGTTATCTGGCCTGGCGTCTGCAACAGGGCGACAGCCTGCAACAGGCGCTCGACAAGTCGCTTGAAGACCTCGATGGCTTCTTTACCTTCGCCATCGGCACACGCAATGGCTTTGCGGTGATTCGCGACCCGATCGCCTGCAAACCGGCGATCCTTGCCGAAACCGATGACTACGTCGCCATGGCCTCGGAATATCAGGCGCTGTCCAGCCTGCCGGGGATCGAAAACGCCAGGGTCTGGGAACCGGTCCCGGCCACCATGTACATCTGGGAACGCGAGCCAGCCGAGGGAGCACGCCCATGAAAACCGTCGATCTTTCCAGCGCCACCGTGCGTGATCTCAATCAGGCCCTGCACGATCAGGTCAAGGAACTGCAGGACCGCGAATGGCTGGTCACGCATCCCGATGGCGCGCACAACCTGGCGGTCGGCGTCAACGAAGCCATCTCCATCGATATCCAGGGCCACGCGGGTTACTACTGCGCGGGGATGAACCAGAAAGCGTCGATCACCGTGCACGGCAACGTCGGTGTCGGCTGCGCGGAAAACATGATGTCCGGCGCTGTGCGGGTCAAGGGCAGCGCCTCGCAGGCAGCCGGCGCAACGGCACACGGTGGCTTGCTGGTGATTGAAGGCGATGCCGGGGCGCGCTGCGGGATTTCCATGAAAGGCATCGACATCGTGGTCGGCGGCAGCATCGGCCACATGAGCTGCTTCATGGGCCAGGCCGGTCGGCTGGTGGTCTGCGGCGACGCCGGCGATGCGCTGGGCGACTCGCTGTATGAAACGCGGATCTACGTCAAAGGCAAGGTCGAGTCACTGGGCTCCGACTGCATCGCCAAGGAGATGCGTGAAGAGCATCTGCAGGAGCTGCAGGAATTGCTCAATCGCGCGGGCTTCAACGAGAAGGCAGCGGATTTCAAACGCTACGGCTCGGCCCGTCAGCTGTACAACTTCAAAGTCGATAACGCCTCCGCGTACTGATCCAGGAGCATTACCATGAGCGACCCTATCAGCCACAAACCTGCTCCAGTCCTGCGCGAGTCGGCCACCTTCGATCGCCTGACCATTCAGGAAATCCAGCGTGCTGCGGAAACCGGCATCTACGACATTCGCGGTGGCGGCACCAAGCGCAAGCTGCCGCATTTCGACGACCTGTTGCTGCTCGGTGCCAGCGTGTCGCGCTACCCGCTGGAAGGCTATCGCGAGAAATGCGGCACCGACGTGGTGCTCGGCAATCGTTTTGCCAAGAAGCCGTTGTACCTGAAAATCCCGATAACCATTGCCGGCATGAGCTTCGGCGCGTTGTCGGCCAACGCCAAGGAAGCACTGGGCCGTGGCGCAACCATCGCGGGCACCAGCACCACCACCGGCGACGGCGGCATGACCCCGGAAGAGCGTGGCCAGTCGCAGCATCTGGTCTATCAGTACCTGCCATCGCGTTATGGCATGAACCCGGACGACCTGCGCAAGGCTGACGCGATCGAGATCGTGCTGGGGCAGGGCGCCAAGCCGGGCGGCGGTGGCATGTTGCTGGGCATGAAAGTCACCGAACGGGTGGCTGGCATGCGTACCTTGCCAGTCGGTGTCGATCAGCGTTCGGCCTGCCGTCACCCGGACTGGACCGGCCCTGACGATCTGGCGATCAAGATTGCCGAGATTCGCGAGATCACCGACTGGGAAAAACCGATCTACGTGAAGATCGGTGCCAGCCGTCCCTACTACGACGTGAAACTGGCCGTGAAAGCCGGCGCCGACGTGATCGTGCTCGACGGCATGCAGGGCGGTACGGCGGCGACTCAGGAAGTGTTCATCGAACACGTCGGCATCCCGATTCTGCCTGCCATCCCGCAAGCCGTGCAGGCGCTGCAGGAAATGGGCATGCATCGCAAGGTGCAGTTGATCGTCTCCGGTGGCATCCGCAACGGCGCCGACGTGGCCAAGGCCATGGCGCTGGGTGCCGACGCAGTGGCGATCGGCACAGCGGCCCTGATAGCACTCGGCGATAACCATCCGCGGCTCGACGAAGAACTGAGAAAGATCGGCTCGGCAGCGGGTTACTACGACGACTGGCAAAACGGCCGCGACCCGGCGGGCATCACCACCCAGGACCCGGAACTGTCCAAACGTCTTGACCCGGTCGAAGGCGGACGACGGCTGGCCAACTACCTGCGCGTACTCGTCCTCGAAGCCCAGACCATGGCCCGCGCATGCGGTAAATCACACCTGCACAACCTCGACCCGGAAGATCTGGTGGCACTGACCGTCGAGTCAGCAGCCATGGCCCGCGTGCCCCTGGCCGGGACATCGTGGATTCCGGGGTCTGGTTCTGGTTACTGACGCCATACCGGGCTTTTCGATCACGATGGCACTGACGACGCGGAGTGCGACGTCAGTGACGGGGCGAAGGAACCCGATGAAGTCGGGCCGGAAACCGGAGCGGGGATTTTGCTCACTTTGGTCCCTAAACGTGAGTCGCCGAGGGGCGAAAAGGTGACCTGAGCCAGACACCAATCCACCTGACATCACAGAACCGCTGTGTGACGCAGAGCGTCACGAAAGGCATTACCACGCGGAGCGTGGGAACGAGCGTCGCAATGTGATTTTTGATTCTGGCCGAAGGGCAGAAGCCTGGAAGCCTTTTATTTGTAGCCTCCAGGACGATGAACCCTCAAGAGGCCAAAGAGCCTCGCCTTTCTGAATAACCCTCTTTGCTGCCAGACACTTTCCATTCATTTGCGGGAGCTTTGAACATGGTCAATCGTCTACACGGCAAATCCCTTACAGCCTTACTCGCGCTCGGCGCCTTTGCCCCGATTGCGCAGGCAGCTGACGCCCCCGTTCTGAACACCGGCAGCACGGCCTGGATGGTCACCGCAGCCGTGCTGGTGCTGTTCATGTGCCTTCCGGGGCTGGCACTGTTTTACGGCGGTCTGGTACGGGCCAAGAACATGCTCTCGCTGTTCACCCAGTGTTTTGGCATTGCCGGAGTCGTGGGCGTGCTGTGGGTCATCTATGGCTACAGCATGGTGGTGGACACCAGCAACATGGTCGAAGGACAAGTGAGTTTCAATAGTTTCGTGGGCGGTCTGAGTCGTGCGTTTCTGGCCGGCATGACCCCCGACAGCCTGGTCGGCGATATCCCTGAAGGGGTATTCGTAACCTTCCAGATGACCTTCGCCATCATCACCCCGGCGCTGATTGCCGGGGCCTTCGCCGAACGCATGAAGTTCTCTGCGGCGCTGCTGTTCATGGCGCTGTGGTTCACCCTGGTGTATGCGCCGGTCGCGCACATGGTCTGGGGGGGCGCCGGCGCCTTGATGCACAACTGGGGCGTGCTGGACTTCGCTGGCGGCACCGCGGTGCACATCAATGCCGGTGTCGCGGCACTGGCGGCATGTCTGGTACTGGGCAAGCGCAAGGGTTATCAGAACACCCCGATGCCGGCGCACAACCTGAGCCTGACCATGGCCGGCGCAGCGATGCTCTGGGTCGGCTGGTTCGGTTTCAATATCGGTTCCGGTGGTGGCCTGAACGGCACGTCCGGCATCGTCATGCTCAACACGCAAGTGGGGGCGTGCGCCGGGATACTCGGCTGGATGTTCACCGAGTGGTTCAAGGTCGGCAAACCCAGCGCGCTGGGTCTGGCCAGCGGTGCATTGGCGGGTCTGGTCGGCATCACCCCGGCGTGTGCCTACGTCGGAGTCGGCGGGGCACTGGCCATCGGCGTGCTGTGCGGAGTGTCCTGCTACCTGAGCGTGACCGTGCTGAAAAAACGCCTGGGCTATGACGACAGCCTCGACGTCTTCGGCCTGCACGGCATCGGCGGCATGATCGGTGCAATACTGACCGGCGTGTTCTGCGTGCCCTCACTGGGCGGTCTGGTGCCCGATGTCAGCATGGGCGCCCAAGTGATTGCCCAGATCAAAGGCGTGCTGTTCACCACCGCCTACTGCTTCGCGGTCAGCTGGATCATCCTCAAAGCCGTGCAGGCACTGATCGGCCTGCGCGCTCACGAGTCAGTCGAAGAAATGGGCCTGGACCTGGCCGAGCACAACGAACGGGCCTACAACCATTGAGAGGGCTGCCGGCCAATGTCATGCCTTGCGCGAGGTCGCTGCATATACAAGCGCTTTTCTATCGCGATGGCACAGACGACGCAGAGTGCGACGTTAGTGACGGCTGAGTCCTGGCGCTGATCCGGGGGTAGCCTGGCAGGACGCCAGGCTAGCTGCACCGGGCCATGGATGGCCCGTTGCAGCGACCCCCGGATCAGTGACAGGGCGAAGGAACCCGACGAAGTCGGGCCGGAAACCGGAGCGAGGGGGTTTGCCTACTTTGGCCCCATCAAAGTAGGTCGCCGAGGGGCGAAAAGGTGATCTGAGCCGGACCCCAACCTACCTGATATCACAGAACCGCTCTGTGACGCAGAGCGTCACGAAAGGCATTACCACGCGTGGGAACGAGAGTCGCAATGTGATTTTTGATTCTGGCCGAAGGCCGTAGGAGCGAACTTGTTCGCGAAGAAGGCTTCTCAATCGACGTATTTTTGCCGATTACACTCGCGCTTTCGCGAACAAGTTCGCTCCTACGCCCTTCGGGCAGAAGCCTGGAAGCTTTTTATTTGGAGCCTCCAGGACTTGCGCATAACGATGAGTGCAGAGCGTGTGGAGGATCAATATTGTGGTCTGAGCAGCATTTTCCTGGGCTTCTCAGGCAATCTCAACACTCAACGAAACACCGGCACCACGTGCTTGATGAACAGCTCAAGCGACTTTTTCTTCTCGGCATGCGGCAGGCTGTTGTCGCACCAGAAGCTGAACTCGTCGACACCCAACTCCTGATAGTGACGAAGGCGCGGAATGATCTCCTCCGGGGTGCCGATCATAGTGTTCTTGCGGATATTCTCCAGCTCGAACTCCGGACGTTCCTTGAATTTCTCTTCCGGGCTGGGGGCCAGAAAACCGTTGACCGGCGTCTGTTTGTTGCCGAACCAGGCGTCGAAGGTACGGTAGAACTTCGCGATGGCGGTGGCGCCCACTTTCCAGCCTTCAGGATCATCTGCGGCATGCACATGCGTGTGGCGCAATACCATCAATTGCGGGCGGCGCACTTCGGGATTGTTGGCCAGCGCGGCTTCGAACTTGTTCTTCAGGTCGACAACTTCTTCATCACCCTTCATCAATGGGGTGACCATCACGTTACAGCCGTTCTGCACGGCGAAATTGTGCGAGTCAGGGTCGCGTGCAGCGATCCACATCGGTGGCGTGCTGATCGGCTTGGGCACGGAAGTCGAGGTCGGGAATTTCCAGATGTCGCCATCGTGAGCGTAGTCACCCTGCCACAGCGCACGTACCACCGGGACCATCTCACGCAACGCCTTGCCACCTTCGGAGGCTGGCATGCCACCGGCCATGCGGTCGAACTCCACCTGATAGGCGCCGCGTGCCAGGCCGACTTCCATTCGCCCGTTGCTGATCACATCCAGCAGCGCGCATTCTCCCGCGACCCGCAATGGATGCCAGAACGGCGCAATGATGGTGCCGGCGCCCAGATGAATACGCGTGGTCCTGGCCGCCAGATAGGCCAGCAGCGGCATCGGGCTTGGCGAGATGGTGTATTCCATCGCGTGGTGTTCGCCGATCCAGACGGTGCTGAAGCCACCTTGCTCGGCCATCAGCGTCAGCTCGGTCAGGTCCTCGAAAAGCTGGCGATGACTGACACTGTCATCCCAGCGTTCCATGTGCACGAACAACGAAAACTTCATGACACTTACCTCGCTTAAATCCTGGCGCCTGCACCGGCGTGATGAGTTATTGTTGTCTGATGGTATACCGTAATACTTTCGGTGCAAGTGTTTTTTGCGCCGCTGCTCCTCGTTGCAAAATGCAACGGCAGAAACGAAAAAAGCGCCTCAAAGGAGGCGCTTTCGGATGTTGCGGATTCAGCCGGGGCAGGCTCGATCAGTCGGCTTCAACTGCAGGCTTCGGATTCAATATAGTCAGCCGTGGAGTCGCGAATCACCGGTCCCATGCCACTCACGGCCTTAGCCTGCTCCATGATTTCCAGCGTGGAACCGGTGCCGACCAGGTTCACCGTATGGTTGGCGCAGTTATACACCCGCTTGGAGTAGATCACCCCAAGCATGCCTTCACGCCGGGTGATCACCACGCGTTCCTTTGCGCTGCCGCTTTTTTCTACCAGTGCGTGATGACCGGTCGGATCATGGGGGATGGATAGGGTTTTGCCTTCGGCATGCGCCGACAGGGCAGGGATCATCAGGGCCAGAAAACAGGCATGCAATTTCATCAGTGCTCCTGCGGATGAATGCGGGTTCGTTGGATCCAAAATTTACTACTGCAACACGATTCTGGATAGCCGGGAGAGCTGCCTCTCGTCGGCTTGTTTTCAACAAATCACACCCTGCGCCATGCCAAAAAAACCGTGAAGCTGTTGCTCCGGCAACAGCAATTCCACACCCTGGCATGGCACGGACAGTTGACGCCGCACCTTAGCCGTCGCAACGCCTTGATCTGCCTGTATTTTATTCAATGGCACGGTTGCTGCTCTGTGGATGTGCAGGCCCTTGTGCTTAATGCGCTCGGGAAGCTTGCAGCAAGAGGAGTACCGATATGAGCCAATCGTCCATAAAATTTGCGTACTGGGTCCCGAACGTCAGTGGCGGGCTGGTCGTCAGCAAGATCGAACAGCGCACCAGCTGGACCATCGACTACAACCGCAAGCTGGCGCAGATCGCCGAGCAGTCCGGCTTCGACTACGCGCTGACGCAAATCCGCTTTACCGCCGGCTATGGCGCCGAATTCCAGCACGAATCCGTAGCCTTCAGCCACGCACTGTTGGCGGCGACCGAAAAGCTCAAGGTCATTGCCGCGATATTGCCCGGGCCATGGACCCCGTCGGTTGCCGCCAAGCAACTGGCGACCATTGATCAGCTCACTGCCGGGCGCGTGGTGGTCAATATTGTCAGCGGCTGGTTCAAGGGCGAGTTTCAGGCCATCGGCGAGCCCTGGCTGGAGCATGATGAACGTTATCGGCGCTCCGAGGAGTTCATTCGCGCGCTCAAGGGGATCTGGACCACCGACAACTTCACCTTCAAGGGTGATTTCTATCGCTTCCACGATTACACCCTCAAGCCCAAGCCGATCCAGCGTCCTCACCCGGAGATCTTTCAGGGCGGCAGCTCCCGTGCTGCACGTGACATGGCGGCGCGGGTGTCAGACTGGTATTTCACTAACGGCAATACTGTCGAAGGTATCAAGGCGCAGGTCGATGACATTCGAGCCAAGGCAGCCGCGAACGGGCATTCGGTGAAGATCGGCGTGAATGCCTTCATCATTGCCAGGGATACCGAAGAGGAGGCGCGGGCCGTGCTGGCCGAAATCGTCGACAAGGCTGACCCGGAAGCCGTCAACGCCTTTGGCGATGCCGCGAAACAGGCCGGCCAGTCGAGTCCGGAAGGCGAGGGTAACTGGGCCAAATCCACCTTTCAGGATCTGGTGCAGTACAACGATGGCTTCAAGACCAACCTGATTGGCACACCCCGGCAGATTGCCGAGCGTATCGTGGCGCTCAAGTCCGTTGGCGTAGACCTGGTGCTTTCAGCGTTCCTGCATTTCCAGGAAGAAGTCGCCTATTTCGGCCAGCACGTATTGCCTCTGGTACGCGAACTGGAAGCTGCTGCACAACGCAAACCTGTCGCCGAGACGGCTTGACCCCGGCCAATACCGACAACCCCGCTTTGCCCCGGTAAGCCGGTCGCGCTTACCGCCCGCCATAAAATCAGGCGCCACTGTGATCCAGTGTGCGCCTGTGTCCGTATGTTCAACCCCGATCAACCCATAGACAGTTGTACGTGGCATTATGATGCCACTCTCTGGCATGCTTTTATCGATGCCAGGCCTTCCAGGTATGGCCGAGCACTTGCCGACAGCGGCAGTTGATAGCGAAAGGATTGTCGATGGCCCCTGAGCAATCAGGTCCGGTTTTCAGAAAAACCAGATGCACTGGTTCTCACCTGTTGTGGAGGCAAGTTTTGAAACGCGACCTTCGGCTTGCGTCATGGCTGATCTTCGTAGTGTGCGCCTGCGTGGTGATGTTGATGGCCTGGCAAGCATGGACCGCACGCCGCAACACCCTGGAAAACATCCAGACCAGCACGATCAATCTGGCTGGAGCGCTGAGCACCTACACGGATGGTATTTTCAAGCAAAGCGAGCTGATGCTGATCGGCCTGACGGAGCGTGTCGAAAAGGACGGCGTCGGGCCTGAACAGATCGAGCGTCTCAGGTGGGTCATTGCGCGTGAAATGGGCGCGCTGCCGCAGATCGATACCGTGTCGCTTTACAACGCCGACGGGTACTGCATCTTCTCTAGCAATCCCAAGGTCATTGGCATCAACAGCGGGCAGCGCGAGTTCTTTCAGCACCACTTGCAGATGCCTGACAAAACCCCTTATATCGGCCCGACGATTCGCAGTCGCGCTTCCGGCGAATGGGTCATATCAGTCAGCAGGCGCATCAATAATCCCGACGCCAGTTTTGCCGGGCTGATGGTCGCGACCATCGGTGTCGACCATCTGTTGAAGTTCTACTCGGATATAAAGGTTGGTCGAACCGGCATCATCAGTCTGACGTCGACCGCCGGGCAACTACGGGTGCGCTACCCCCATCTGGAGCAGGAGATCGGTCGCGATCTGTCATCGACGCCCATTTTCAAGTCGGAACGCGGGCGAGTGTCCGGTACCGCCCAGTTCGTTTCCAGGATTGACGGTGTTGCGCGTTTTTATGCGTTCAAACGCAGTGATGTGTACCCGATCGTCACCGTGGTTGCGCTGGGTCAGAAAGAAGCCATGCTCGACTGGCTGGGTCAGACCAAGCAGTCCATTCTGGTCATGCTGGTGCTGCTCGGACTGGTGATCGGACTTGGCGTTCGTCTGATCGGGCATATTCACAGCCGCATACGCGCAGAAGACCAGTTGCTCGATTCCCAGGCGGCCCTGATCCAGCTGAACCAGCACCTGGAGTTGATCGCCTCCGAAGACAAACTGACCGGGCTGGCCAATCGCAGACGTTTCGATCAGTTTCTGGAAGTCGAATTCAAGCGCGCCAGACGCGAGCGCAGCCCGCTGTCGTTGATTCTGATCGATGCCGATCATTTCAAGCGCTATAACGATCATTACGGTCACCTGGCCGGTGACGAATGCCTGATTGCGCTGGCCCGAGTGGTCGAGCAGTTCATTCGTCGTCCCAGTGACGTCGCCGCCCGTTATGGCGGTGAAGAGATTGCGGTGGTGTTGCCCGGTACTGATGAGTCGAACGCTCGCCAGGTGGCCGAGAAGATCCTGCGGGCGATCCGTGACGAGCAGATCGAGCATCCCGCCAGCCCGTTTGGCATCGTGACGATCAGCCTCGGTGTTGCGACATTCGTCGGCACGGATCGCCAACTGGATCAGCGCGGCCTGATCGAGCTTGCCGACCGAGCGTTGTATGCCGCCAAGTCGCAGGGGCGCAACCGGGTGAATGTGGCGTCGGAAATCGCGACCAGTACGTTACCGGCCTGGACCCGCGTCAAGTCCGCTACGGACGCGCAAGCCGACACGGAGCCAAGGTCGGGCCAGCGGGATTGATGCCCGCCGGCCGTCTCTGGCCTAGCGCTTCTCAGGCAGCTGCTGGTCTTCGGTAGCCTGTTGCGCATGCGGTTTGCGGCGCAGCACGGACAGGACCCAGACGAAGAATATCGGCACCAGAACCACGCCCAGCAGCGTCGCGCTGAGCATGCCGCCGATGACGCCGGTGCCGATGGCGCGCTGGCTCGCCGCCCCCGCACCGGTGGCCAGGGTCAGCGGCACCACGCCAAGGATGAAGGCCAGCGAGGTCATGACAATCGGCCGAAAGCGCAGTCGCGCAGCCTGAAGCGCCGCGTCGCGCAGTGAATGGCCCTGATCCCACAGCTCCTTGGCGAACTCGACGATGAGAATCGCGTTTTTCGCCGCCAGCCCGATGATGGTGATCAGGCCGACTTTGAAATACACATCGTTGGGCATGCCCACGGCTGTCACGGCCAGCACGGAACCCAACGCGCCGACGGGTACGATCAGCATCACCACCAGCGGGATCGCCCAGCTCTCATACAGTGCGACCAGCAGCAGAAACACCACCAGCAGCGCCAGGCCGAACAGTCCGGCGGCCTGGCCGCTGGCGACTCTTTCCTGATAGGAGAGGCCGGTCCATTCGTAACCGATGCCTTGCGGCAGCTTGGAAACGATCCGTTCGATTTCCGCCATGGCCTCGCCGGTACTGACCCCCGGCGCTGCGTCGCCGGAAATCCTGAACGCGGGGTAGCCGTTGTAGCGGGCGATCTGCACCGGGCCTTGTTCCCAGTGCGTCGAAACAAAGGCACCCAACGGCACCAGCGTGCCGCTGCTATTGGGCACGTAGAGTTTGAGCACGCTTTCCGGGGTCATTCGCGCACTTTGCTCGGCCTGCACGACCACGCGCTGCTGACGTCCGGCATTGGCAAAGTCACTGATCACCGAGGATCCGAAGGCGGTGGACAGGGCGTTGTTGATCGACTCGAAACTCACGCCAAGCGCCCGGGCTTTTTCGCGGTCGATGCTCAGGCGCAATTGCGGCGCTTCGGCCAGACCTTCCATCATCGCGTAGAGGATCTTCGGATTGCCGTTGGCCTCGCCGAGCAGCTTGTCGCGTGCCGCCAGCAAGGCTTCACGGCCCAGGCCTGCGCGGTCCTGCAGACGCAGCGAGAAACCGCCCGAGGTGCCCAGGCCATCGATGGGCGGTGGCGTTACCGCCATCACCGTGCCGTCGCCAAGCCCGGCAAAATGCTGGTTGAACGCCGCCGCTTCTTCAGCCGCCGACTGGCCCTTGCCGCGCTCCGACCAGTCCTTCAGGGTCGGGAACGCAAGACCGGCGTTTTCACCCATGCCCGAGAAGCTGAACCCCAGCAGCATGGTCACCGCGCCCGTGGCTTCGCGGGACAGCATGTAGTTCTCGAGCAATTGCGCGGTGAGGTCGGTACGCGACCGGGTGGCACCGGGAGGCAGTTGCACGTCGATGATCAGATAGCCCTGGTCTTCCACGGGTACAAAGGACTCCGGCAGGCGCAGGTAGAAAAAGCCCAGCAGACCGACGATACCGACGTACAGCAGCATGTAGCGGCCGGCGCGCTTGATCATGCTGGAACTGACGCGCTCGTAACGGTGGGTGAACTTGCCGAACAGACGATTGAAACCACCGAAGAAACCACGCTTTTCATGGTGCCCGGCCGGGATCGGCTTGAGCAGCGTGGCACACAGCGCCGGGGTGAACGTCAGGGCCAGGAAACCCGAAAACAGAATCGACACGGCCAGCGACAGCGAGAACTGCTGGTAGATGACCCCGACCGAGCCGCCCATGAACGCCAGTGGCAGGAACACGGCGGCCAGGACCAGCGTAATGCCGAAAATCGCTCCGGAAACCTGCTGCATCGCCTTGACCGTGGCGGCGGCGGGAGAGAGGCCTTCTTCAGCCATGATCCGCTCGACGTTCTCCACCACCACAATGGCGTCGTCGACCAGAATACCGATGGCCAGCACCATGCCGAACATGGTCATCATGTTCACCGAGAAGCCCATCAGGTACATGATCGCCAGTGTCCCTGCCAGACACACCGGGACCACGATGGTCGGGATCAGCGTGTAACGGATGTTTTGCAGAAACAGGAACATCACCAGAAACACCAGCACCATGGCTTCGATGAGGGTGTAGATCACCTTGTCGATGGCCACGTCGACGAAGCGCGAGGTGTCGTACGGTATCGAAAACCCGACGCCTTCCGGGAAATTGACCGATAGCTCGGTGAGCCGCTGCTCGACGGCTCTGGCCGTCTGGATCGCGTTGGCACCCGGCGACAGTTGCACGGCACCGGCGACGGCGCGTTGCCCGTTCAGGCGTGATTCGAAGCTGTAATCCTGGCTGCCGACCGCCACACGCGCCACATCGGACAGGTGCACCGCAGAGCCGTCTTCGTTGGCACGCAGAACGATGCGCCCGAACTCTTCCGGGTTGTCCAGCGTGCCCTTGACCGCCAGGGTGGCGGTCAACTCCTGCAGTGACGAGGTCGGGCTGCTGCCGAAACTGCCTGCCGGAACCTGCACGTTCTGCGCCCGGATGGCGGCATTCACGTCGTCGATGGACAAGCCGAAGCCCACCAGCTTCTGCGGATCGATCCAGACCCGCATCGCGGCTTCGGCGGCGAAGAATTGCAGCCTGCCGACACCGTTCACCCGGCTGATTTCGTTATTGACGTTGCGTGCCGCGTAGTCGGCCAGCGCGACAGTATCCTTGCTGGCCGCGCCGTTCTTGTAGTTCAGGGTGTAGATCAACAGAAAACCGGAGCTGGCCTGTTCGACCTGCAGGCCCTGGCTGAGGACCGTCTGCGGCAGGCGCGCTTCGGCTTTCTTGATACGGTTCTGCACCTCGACCTGAGCCAGGTCCGGGTTGGTGCCCGGCACGAACGTCACGTTGATTTCCGCGCTGCCGGTCGAGTTGCTGGTCGACTCGTAATACAGCATCCCCTTGGCACCGTTGAGCTCGTCCTCGATAACGCTGGTCACCGAATCGACCAGCACTTTCGCGGATGCGCCGGGGTAGGTCGCGGTGATGGTGATCTGCGGTGGCGCCACGTCCGGATACTGCGCCACGGGCAGGGACGGCAGCGCCATCAGCCCGGCGAGCAGGATGAACAGGGCGAGTACCCAGGCGAAGTTGGGGCGCTTGATAAAGAAGAGAGACATGGACAATGATCCTCGGTCGCGCTGAAGGCGGCTTTATTGCGCCTTGGCCTGCGGCTGGGCGGAGGGCGATTTGCGGGCGACCTTGTCACCGGCGCTGAGCCCGGTCATGTTGCCGACAATGACCTGTTCGCCTGCCTTCAGGCCTTCGGTGATCTGCCAGCGCGAATCCTGCATCGCCCCGGTTTTGACCGGACGCGCTTCGACCGTGCCGTCCTGGGCAATCACCAGCACGCGGGCGGCACCGTCACCGGAGCGCTGAACGGCACGTTGCGGAACAAGAATGGCGTTGCTGTCGACGCGTTGCGGTGTGCGTACCCGCACGTACATACCGGGCAGCAGCACGCCCTTGGGATTGGCAAAGCGGGCCCGCAACGACACCTGGCCGGTGGTCCGGTCTACTGCAACATCGGTAAACAGCAGGGTGCCGGTGCTCTTGTAGTCGGTGCCGTCGACACTCAGCGACAACGCGTCTTCGCCACCCTTGGGCAAGCGGCCTTCCTGTATTGCAGCGCGCATCTGCAAGGCCTCGGCAGCCGGCTGGGTGAAGTCGGCGTAGACCGGGTCGAGTTGTTGAATGGTGGCCAGCAGGGTGGTTTCGCCCTGACCGACCAGCGCGCCCTCGGTGACCATCGCGCGGCCGATGCGGCCCGAAATCGGCGCCTTGACGGTGGCATAGCCCAGGTTCAGCCTGGCTGTTTCCACATCGGCCTCGGCTGAACGCTTCGCTGCGACAGCGTTTTGCAGCGCGGAGCGGGCCGTGTCGAAGGTCTGACGACTCACCGCTTCAATTTCCACCAGCGACTCATAGCGCTTGACCGTAGCCTGAGTCTCGAACAACGTGGCCTGGGTCCGTGCCAGATCTCCCTGCGCCTTGGACAGCGCGGCCTTGAACGGCGCCGGATCGATCTGGAACAGCACTGCGCCGGCTTTCACGTCGGCGCCTTCTTCGAAGTTGCGGCTCAGCACGATACCGGCCACCCGGGCACGAACCTGCGCCACACGCACGGGTTCGATACGGCCGGGCAATTCGTCAACCACTGTGAACGATTCGGTGTTGACGGTAATGGCTTCCACCTCTTTGGGCGCTGTCGATGCAGCGTGATCCTGCTGCTGTTTCTGCTCGCACCCGGACAGACCCAACGCTGCCAGCAAGGCTACTGCAGGCATGACACGCCAATCGCTGAAACTACTCATCGTTCACCCGGCCGCAGCCATCAGATGCTAAAGCCGAGAATGATCCACTCTGAAAGGCGATGAGTCAATATTGACTCACATGAGGCTTTAGTGACTAATTGTGTATAGGCTTTGAGAACGCGGTAAGGTTTCTGCACAATGCGCCGCCTGCCACTTAGACGAGTTGAAGACGTACCAATGGAATTACCTGCTGACGACAAATTTCTGAAGGCCCTGGCCGTTGCGCTGGTCGACCATTCCAACGGTACGCTCAAGGATATTGCTCAGGCAGCTGGCGTCAGCAAGGCGACGCTCAACCGCTTCTGCGGCACCCGCGCCAACCTCGTGGAACTGCTGCTCAATCACGCCTCGGACCTGATGAACCAGATGGTTGCCGACGCGGATCTGCAGCATGCTCCGCCGCTGGAAGCGCTTCAGCGGCTGGTCGACAACCACCTCATGCACCGCGAAATGCTGGTCTTTCTGGTATTCCAGTGGCGCCCGGATTCGCTCGATGAAAGCAGCGGTGGGCGCCGCTGGTTGCCTTACTCCGACGCCCTCGATGCGTTCTTCCTGCGCGGTCAGCGTGAAGGTTTGTTCCGGATCGACGTCGGTGCCGCTGTCCTTACCGAAATGTTCGCAGCGCTGCTCTCCGGGATGGTCGACGCCGAACGCCGCGGCCGTGTGGCACGCGTCGGCATGGGCGCTTTGGTGACCCAGTTTTTCCTGCAGGGCGCGGCGGCACGATAAGCAGGCCTGTGCTGTTTTGTCGCATGACCTATTGCAGCCCATGAGCGCGACGTTTGCGCGTCTGCTCATGCCTTGATACAGGATTGGCGGTATTCCCCATTGTCCTTGAGTGGTAAATTCGCCGCCTTTGAATTTGTCTGAATCCACGCGCCTTATCCTCAGGGGACGCATGACATGACGCAACATCTGACACGCCGCGAGGTGGTCGCCGGCCTCTCGTTGCTGAGCCTTGGCCTGCTGACCGGCTGCGGCAGTTCCAACGCATTGCCGTTCAAGCACGGCAAGGACATGAGCAACGAGATTGTCGGCCGCAACTTCCGGCTCAAGGATTCGCAAGGCAACGTCAAGACCTTGTCCAGCTTTCGCGGCCTCATGCCGATGATCTTCTTCGGTTTCACCCAGTGCCCGGCCATCTGCCCCACGGCGCTGGCGCGGGCTGCGCAGATCAGGAAACTGATGGGCGAGGAGGGCAAAACGCTGCAGGTGGTGTTCATTACCCTGGACCCGGAGCGCGACACGCCCGAAGTGATCGACGCCTACGTGAAGGCCTTCGATCCGACCTTTGTCGCACTGTCCGGCACGCTTGAAGAAACGGCGGCAACGGCCAAGGAGTTCGGCGTATTCTTCGAGAAGGTCCCGCTGGGTGACACCTACACGATCTCGCACACTGCCACCAGTTACGTCTACGACACCCGCGGTGTATTGCGCCTGGGGTTGTCGCACAGGCTGTCCGCCCAACAATGCACCGAAGATCTGCTCACTTTGATGGAAGTATGCTGATGACCGTTCTGATTCGTAACGTCGCAAAACCGCTGTTGCTGACCCTTTCGCTGTTGGGCCTGAGCGCTCAGGCCCTGGCCGAAACACACGTCGATGACGCCTGGGTGCGTGCCACTGTGCCAGGCCAGTCAGCCACGGGCGCGTTCATGCGCATCACTGCGGACACCGACAGCAAGCTGGTCGACGTTGCTTCACCTGTTGCGAAAACCGTGCAGATCCATGAGATGAGCATGAAAGGCGATGTGATGAGCATGCAGCGCGTCAACTCGGTCGACCTGCCAGCCGGCAAACCGGTGATGCTCGATTCCGACGGCTACCACGTGATGTTCATGGGCCTGGCCGCCCAGGTCAAAGAAGGCGACCAGGTGCCTCTGACCCTGACCGTGGAAGACGCCAAGGGCGCGAAGCAATCGATCCAGGTCACCGCAGTCGCCAAGTCACTGACCAGCGACGAGCACAGCAGCCACGGCGATCACAGCGGCCATTGAGGCTTGCAGAATCGGACGCGGAGCGTCGAGTGATCTACCTGACGACTATCGTTCCTCACGCTCCAGCGTGAGAACTCCTCTCGTGACGCTCTGCGTTACAACTCTGTGCCACGCTGCTCATTCAAGAGAGGACGCAGAGCGTCCAGAACGGCATGCCCACGCGGAGCGTCGGCACGATATGATCTGCCTGACGACTATCGTTCCTCACGCTCCGGTGGACTGCCCCCCGAAAGTTGGACAGTTTTAGCTCGCCGCCTGAGCCCTGTATTTTACGGGGCTCAAGCCGTTTAGCTTCAGCTTGAT
>NZ_JAGPYR010000017.1:0-129616 GCF_020312125.1 Pseudomonas sp. P135 | reverse complement strand
TGAACCCCAGCAAACTGGTCAACCCGCTTTCCGCCGGGTGATGACCATAGGCGCTGTACGCCACTGGCTCAACCCCGGACTTATCCACAACCCGCAGGACAGAACGTTGCTGATCCGTCGCAAGCAGCGTCGTGTTCACCAAACCATCAACATGCCGCTGCTGAGCCAATAACAGGTCTCCATGCTGAAAGACCGTGCGTCGTGATGCACCCTCTATTTCGGTCGCCAGGCGGTTCTTTTGATAGAAGCGCTGCACATCCGCCTGCCCAACCGGCGAGCTGGAGACCAGACGGTCCAGTGGGTCATAACTGTAGCGGCATAACACTGCTTGATTTGAAGAGGTCATGGCCAGATGCTTCGGAGGGAATCAGCCTTCAGCATCCAGCAATACTGATACGCTGCCTACCTCGCATAACTGCTAGGTAAACAGCAAAAAACCCCGGAGGGCTACAACCGTCCGGGGTGTTTTTTGCCCATCGTTTACAGCTTGGCGATGGAGACCTCAGTCGACTTCACGAAGGCGATGACTTCGCTGCCGACGACCAGCTCCAGCTCCTTGACCGAGCGGGTGGTGATGACCGAGGTCACGACGCCCGATGCGGTCTGTACGTCGATTTCCGACAGTACATCGCCGTGGACGATTTCCTTGATGGTGCCTTTGAACTGGTTGCGAACGTTGATGGCTTTGATAGTCATGGCATGTCTTCCTTTGGGGATCAGGGTTAATTTGCCCAGCGTAATTGCGTGGGCAGTGGCGAAAACGGTTCCGGGTCAGGTGGCGAACCCGGCAGGGCCAGCACGCGGTTGAGCACTTCGGCCTCCAGCGCCGCGAGGCGATGCGAACCACGAACACGCGGGCGTGGCAGGTCGACCAGCAGATCAAGGCCGATCTGCCCTTCTTCGATCAGGATCACACGGTCGGCAATGGCCACGGCCTCGCTGACGTCATGGGTCACCAGCAGCACCGTGAAACCATACTGGCCCCACAGTTTTTCGATCAGTTGCTGCATTTCGATCCGGGTCAGGGCGTCCAGCGCACCCAACGGCTCGTCGAGCAACAGCAGGCGTGGCTTGTGAATCAGCGCGCGGGCCAGGGCAACGCGTTGCTTCTGACCACCGGACAATGCGGCAGGCCACTCGTTGGCGCGCTCGGCAAGGCCGACGGCTTCAAGCGCTTCTAGGGCCTGCGCCCGCCAGTCGCCGCTCAGGCCGAGGCCGACGTTGTCGATGATCTTTTTCCAGGGCAGCAAGCGCGCTTCCTGGAACATCAAGCGCGTATCTTCGCGGGCATCGTCCAGTGGCGCAGAGCCGGCGAGCAGCTGGCCTTGCGTTGGTTTGTCGAGGCCGGCGAGCAGGCGCAACAGGGTGCTTTTGCCACAACCGCTGCGGCCGACGATGGCGACGAACTGACCGGCCGGAATGTGCAGGTCGATGTCCTTGAGCACTTCACGGGCGCCGAACGCTTTTTTCAGTTTGCGTACCGCCAGCGGGATGCCACGCAGCAAGTGTGGAGGTTGCTGTTTCAGACTGGTCATGCGGCACCGCCTTTGCTCGTTTGATAGGCCGGGTGCCAGCGCAGGCAGACACGTTCCAGGCCTCGCGCCGCCAGATCGGCCAGCTTGCCGAGTACGGCGTACAACACAATGGCCAGCACCACGACGTCGGTTTGCAGAAATTCCCGTGCATTCATCGCCAGGTAGCCGATGCCGGAGCTGGCAGAAATGGTTTCCGCGACGATCAGCGTCAGCCACATGAAGCCCAGTGCAAAGCGCACCCCTACCAGAATAGAAGGCATGGCGCCCGGCAGGATCACATGACGAAACAGGCTGAAACCTGACAGGCCATAGCTGCGGGACATTTCTACCAGCGCCGGATCGATGTTGCGGATGCCGTGGTAGGTGTTCAGGTAAATCGGGAACAGGGTGCCCAGCGCAACGAGGAATATCTTGGCGGTCTCGTCGATGCCGAACCACAGGATGACCAGCGGGATCAGCGCCAGGTGCGGCACGTTGCGGATCATCTGCACCGAGCTGTCCAGCAGACGCTCCCCCCATTTGCTCAGGCCGGTAATGAAGCCCAGCGCCAGACCGATGCCGCCGCCGATGGCGAAACCGATCCCGGCGCGCCAGCCGCTGATTGCCAGATGGGTCCAGATTTCGCCGCTGGCGACCAGGTTTATGCCGGCTTCGATGACCGCGCTGGGCGCGGGCAGAATGCGTGTGGATAACCAGCCGGCGCTGACCGACAGCTGCCAGACTGCCAGCAACAGGACTGGAAGTGCCCAGGGCGCCAGTCGGTGAACGATGCGTTGCGAAGCACTGAGGCTCATGGAGTTGTCTCCTCGAAGGGCCTGACGATCACTGTGCTTGAGCAACAGCAGCAGGAGGTGTCCAGACCACGTCAGCAATGCTGAGCGGCTTTGGAATCAGCTTGAGCTGGTAGAAGGTGTCGGCGATTTTCTGCTGTGCCGCCACTACCGGCGGGGTAAGGAACTGCGCGCCGTAGCCCTGACGCTTCACCGAGGTCAGGGTGATGTCGGCCGGCAGCCCCAGCAACGGTGCGACCTGTTGGGTCACTTCATCGGGGTTGGCCTTGGACCATTCCCCCACCGCACGGACCTCCTCGACCAAGGCCTGAATGACCTTGGGGTTTTTCTGTGCGTACGGCTTGGTGGCGAGATAGAACTGATGGTTGTCGACAATACCGGTGCCATCTTTCAAGGTGCGCGCCTGCAATTGCTTTTCAGCAGCGGCCTGGTACGGGTCCCAAATGACCCAGGCGTCCACGCTGCCACGCTCGAAAGCCGCACGCGCATCGGCCGGAGGCAGGAAGACGGTCTGGATATCGGTGTATTTCAGGCCGGCATCTTCCAGTGCCTTGACCAGCAGGTAATGGACGTTCGAGCCCTTATTGAGGACGACTTTCTTGCCCTTCAGGTCCTTGACCGAGGTAATCGGCGAGTCTTTGGGGACCAGAATGGCTTCACTGGTCGGTGCTGGCGGCTCGTAGGCCACATACAGCAGGTCCGCGCCCGCGGCCTGAGCGAAGACCGGCGGCGTTTCGCCGGTGACGCCGAAATCGATGGAGCCTACGTTCAGGCCTTCAAGCAGCTGAGGACCACCAGGGAACTCGGTCCACTGGACTTTCACCCCCTGCTCGGCCAGGCGCTTCTCCAGCGAGCCCTTGGCCTTAAGCAGCACCAGCGTGCCGTACTTCTGGTAACCGATGCGCAGATCTTCCGCCTGGGCCTGAGTGACCGCACCAAGAGCGACCGCAGCAGCAAACAGCGCAACAAGGCCTCGACGCAAAATGACAGTGCGCATATGCGCTCCTTTACCTATTTGGGGTGATCCCCTGCTCGACCGGTTACGAAGGAGCAAGGTGGGAATAGGCACGACATTAACAGCCCTTTTTTATATCTATAAATCTTATTTATTCATTTAGTTATTCCATAAATGAATATATAAAAGTGTTCGTGCTTGTACGTTGGCAACCTGTGACGCGGAGCGTCACGACAGGCATTCCCACGCTGGAGCGTGAGGAACGATAGCCCTGTAACTATCGTACCCATGCTCCGCGTGGGTATGCCGTTCTGGACGCTCCGCGTCCGCGCTTGATTGAGCGACGTAGCAGGCGGCTATGAGGGCGCAATAAAAAAGGGCCGATAAATCGGCCCGAATAACCCCACGCTTGGTAGATCGAAAATCAGCGGTTTGGCTGTGGTGTCAGGCGCAGATAAGGGGTGACTGCCTTATAGCCCTTGGGAAAGCGCTGCTTGATCTCGGCTTCGTCCTTGATCGACGGCACGATCACTACGTCATCACCGTCCACCCAGTTGGCGGGCGTGGCGACCTTGTAGTTGTCGGTCAATTGCAGGGAGTCGATAACGCGCAGAATCTCGTGGAAGTTACGCCCGGTGCTGGCCGGATAGGTAATGGTCAGACGCACCTTCTTGTTCGGATCGATCACGAACAGCGAGCGCACAGTCAGTGTGTCGTTGGCATTAGGGTGAATCAGGTCGTACAGGTCGGAAACCTTGCGGTCGGCGTCGGCCAGAATCGGGAAGTTGACCAGGGTGTTTTGCGTGGTGTTGATGTCGTCGATCCACTTGATGTGCGAATCGACCGGATCCACCGACAGCGCAATGGCTTTCACGCCGCGCTTGGCGAACTCGTCTTTCAATTTGGCAGTGAAGCCCAGTTCTGTGGTGCACACCGGCGTGAAGTCAGCAGGATGAGAAAACAACACACCCCAGCTGTCGCCGAGCCATTCATGAAAACGTATACGCCCCTCACTGGATTCCTGTTCGAAATCAGGGGCGATGTCGCCAAGTCGCAGTGTCATGGTGTTGCTCCTTGTCTGTATCGGGTAGGCCTTGGTATAGCACCACTGTGCGCCCTGCCGAGAGAAGTTAAAAAGAATAAATAATGCACCCAATAGACCTGCCAGGAATATCAAAAAACAGGCAAAAGAAACCCCGCACAGGGCGGGGTTCCTTTAAGCCTCAATACACTTACATGAAGCTATAGGTGTAGTTGAAGAGGATGCGGGTTTGATCGGTATCAGCAGTAGTAGCGGAGTCACCACGGAAACTGCCGTGGCGCACAGTTGTACCGAAGCCTTTGAGCGGACCACTCTGAATTACGTAGTCAACGCGCATATCACGCTCCCACTCGGAGTGACTACCCAGATTGCGATTGACATCACGGATGTCATCACCGCTCAAGTAAGCAATCGCAGCCTTCAGACCAGGAACACCAACCTTGGCGAAGTCATACGAGTACTGACCGAAGGTGGTGTTTTCACCAGCCCGGTTGAACCCGTTGATCATCGAATCAGTGAACAGGTAGAAGCTCGAACCGCCGTTACCTTCAGGTCGGCCGCGACCGTCAACTACGTTGCCTTGGCCAAGATAGACCATGCCGCCGCTGTCACCCACTTGCTGGTGACCAACCATAAACGAGTGACCGCCCAAGGCGTAAGTGAACATGGCAGACCAGGTCTGGTTGTCGACTTCGCCGGTATGTGAGGCGTAACCACCGTTGTTGTTAAAACGATAGCCCGCTGCAGCTTCGCTGTTTTTGCCGTCAGCGCTGCTGTTGAAATAACGCAGGTCAGTCTTGAAAGACTGGTCGTTGTCGATCTGGTAGACGTGAACCAGGCCCAGGAAGTGTTGCTTGTAGAAGTCTTCAAGGTTCGCGTAGTAGTACTGCAGGGTCAGGTCTTTGGTAACTTTCCAGTCGGCACCGGCGAAACGGAACTGGTCGGCGGTCTGGGTAGCACCAGCAACGGACAGGTCAGTCCAGTTGCTCGAAGCACGGCCAATGGACTTGTTCAGTTGACCTGCGGTGAAGGTAACGTTATCCAGATCCTTGGAGGTCAGGATGCCGCCTTCAAAGGCCTGAGGCAACAGACGACCATCGTTGCTGACCAGAATCGGCAGGTTCGGCGCCAGCGCATTACCAACCTTCAATTCAGTTTTAGAGAAGCGCATCTTGGCGTTGGCACCAACACGGGACCAGTCGCTGACCGAAGAACCATCAGTATCAGTCGGAACAACGGTATTAGCTGTGTTGGCATTATGGTGCTCAATACCGCCACCCAAATGCAGACCCATTACAGCTTGCGCATCAAGACCAAAACCGACAGTGCCCTGAGTAAAGCCAGAGAGGTAGTCGAATTTCAGACCGGTAGAGGTTTCTCGCTGGTCGGAAGCACGAAACCCTTCACGCAGGTCGTTATTGAAATACAGAGTACGAGAACTGACGGACGCTTTACTGTCTTCCAGGAAACCAGCTGCGCTGGCCTGCTGAGCCAATACACCAACGGTGACGGCCAAAGCCAGGGTGGACTTCTTCATTACTACGCTCCTCGTGAATCTAATTTTTTATATCCATGGTGCCGGGCTTGGCCCTGACCCACGGATTAGCGATAGGCGACAGTCCCGATCCGAGATCAATGGATTCTGTTCGCCCTGACTTTTGACTAGACCGCTTTGGTCGATGCCAACACGTCGGTGCAATGCTTTTATGCGCTGAAGAAACCGTTGCTGGAATCTTGAGAACATCCAGTCATATGTCACAACTCGTGTCAGCAAGGACGTCACGGAGTGTATCGACCTGACTACCCATTTCCCAAAACTTATTTTGGTACCGTTCGTCAGATCTATCGTTTTCGTGCCCACGACCGGAAAAATGTACCTTCACCGGCCTCGATTCCCGCCAGCAGAGCGCTGATGCAAAACTGGCGAAAGCCTTGTATTACGGGAACTTCGGGGAGATTAGTCAGTTAATGTGACAGTTGTCATCACTTTGACGGCGCACCGTGTTCAAGCACAAAAAATTTTTTTCACTTTGCTTTTTTGGGCCATTTTCAAGCATTTTTCGGCCTTCAGAGCCGTCCCTCACTGTAGTCCATGTGAACAAAAAGGCAATTCTGGTGTCGGGCGCCATGGCAGCCAGCCGATTGGCCAATGCGCAAACGGCTCATTTGTGCACGTGAGGGGCGAAGATCCATCATCGAGTTCGGATGGACGAGTGCATCAGTATGGGTTTCTGCACGCTAGTGGTGCGCAAATTGAGTGCGCTTCTGGAAAACCGGAAGGCTGGAACGTGTACTGCGTTATCAAGGAGGAACGACGCGGCACTACGACTCCGCTCTATAGCCAAATCACTTCCGGCACACGAGAAACATGTATAAATATTTATAATTCAAAGAGTTATGTGTTGCAGGAATAAGGCATGGCCTCACGCAGGGAGGATCCGCTTCTCACGCGAACACGTTTTTTCTGAAACGATTTGAAAACTGGCACGCCCCCTGCAATAGGTATTACATCACCAGTTTTGGGGACCTTGGTACAGGCAGGCCGGGGATTCCCCTCTTTTATTCCTCCCGGACACTGACCTCCAGTCTCCAGCGCCCGTCCACCTTCTCAGTGCGCCAGTCGCCATGAAGTGGACGGGCTGCCAGGAGCGTCAGCACCAACCCCTTCTCCCCACGTTCCACCTTCCAGCGCGCAACCCGATTGTCGAACCTCAGTTGGCCCGTCCACGGCTGTCCTGACGCATCGACGTTGAGCACTACTGCACCATCGACTGTCGCGCCGCGATACTTCGGTTCTTCGTTGAACCAGAGCGCCAGACCGGCAGGCAATTCTTCGATTTGCTCCAGCTCGACCGGATCAGGCTGCTGCAGGCGGCCGATAATCGTGCCCACGGTAAACCCGACAATCGCCATGGAGCCAAGAACACGCGGCCATAGCTTCGGTCTCGGGTCCTCTTCAAGGGTAGAATGCATCCCGTCCTTTCGTTCGGAGCCGTGCATGTTTCACGTCATCCTTTTTCAACCAGAAATTCCGCCGAATACCGGCAATGTCATCAGGCTATGCGCCAACAGTGGCTGCACCCTGCATTTGATCGAACCCTTGGGTTTCGAGCTGGACGACAAGCGCCTGCGCCGTGCCGGGCTCGATTATCACGAGTATGCCACGCTGCAGACACATGCTGACCTGGCAAGCTGTCTGGAGAAGATCGGCAACCCGAGGGTGTTCGCCTTCACCACCAAAGGCTCTCGGCCTTTTCATGATGCGAGCTTCGAGCCAGGCGATGCCTTTCTGTTCGGTCCGGAGAGCCGTGGCCTGCCCGCCGATATTCTTGACTCGCTGAGCAGCGAGCATCGCTTGCGACTGCCCATGCGCGAAGGCTGCCGCAGCCTTAATCTGTCCAACACGGTGGCCGTGGCTGTCTATGAAGCATGGCGTCAGCACGGGTTTGCCTAGACCGAGCGACCATGCACAAAAAAGCGCCCCGAAAGGCGCTTTTTGTTTGCAGCGGTAACGCTTACTGAACAGTCGGCGTTTCGCCAGCTTCCTGCATGCGCTGCAGTTCTTGCGCGTACAGGGCGTCGAAGTTCACCGGAGCCAGCATCAGCGCAGGGAACGAGCCACGTACGACCAGGTTGTCGATGGCTTCGCGAGCGTAAGGGAACAGGATGTTCGGGCAGAATGCGCCGAGGGTGTGGCTCATTGCGCCGTCGTCCAGGCCCTTGATCAGGAAGATACCGGCCTGTTGCACTTCAACGATGAAGGCAACTTCGTCGCCATTGTTGACGGTCACGGACAGGGTCAGCACGACTTCGTAGAAATCGCCTTCCAGCTGCTTCTGACGGGTGTTGAGGTCCAGGCTGACGGTCGGCGTCCACTCCTGGCGGAAGATCGCCGGGCTTTTTGGCGCTTCGAACGACAGGTCGCGAACGTAGATACGCTGCAGGGAGAATTGTGGGCCGTTTTCTTCGTTGGCAACGGCGTCGTTGTTCGGTTGATCGGTCATCTCGGATCCTTGTCAGATTAGGCTGAAAGATTAAGGGGTATCAGGCCAGCAGCGCATCGAGCTTGCCGGCACGCTCCAGAGCGAACAGGTCATCGCAGCCGCCCACGTGGGTCGAACCGATCCAGATTTGCGGTACGGAAGTACGACCGGCCTTCTGGGTCATTTCGGCACGCAGCTGCGGCTTGCCGTCGACCCGGATTTCCTCGAAGGCCACGCTCTTGCTCTGCAGAAGCTGTTTGGCACGTATGCAATACGGGCAGTAGTCGCTGGAATAGACGATGACTTGAGCCATGTTCACTTCACCAGAGGAAGGTTATCGCCGCGCCAGCTGGAAATGCCGCCGGACAGCTTGGCCGCCTTGAAGCCGGACTTGAGCAGCTCGCGGGCGGTGGTGCCAGCATGCTGCCCCATTGCATCGACTATGATCAACGTCTTGTCCTTGTATTTCTCCAGTTCGGCGGTACGGGTCAGTACCTTGTCCTGCGGGAAATTCAGGGAGCCGACGATGTGCCCTGCGGTGTAATCCTTTTTCGAGCGCACGTCGATGACCACGCCCTGATCGCTGTTGACCAGCGCGGTCAGCTCGCGAGTGCTCAGGCTGGCGCCGCCCTTGCTCATTTCGTAAGCAATCAGCAGTCCCAGCAGAATGACGAAGGCACCGGTGATCAAATAGTGGTTAGTGGCGAATTCAAGCAGGTGAGCAACCATCAGTAGGTTCCAGGGCGTTAAAATGTCGGCCAGTATACACAGCAGCCAAGGTCGGCCAAAGTCCGTACGACAGTGACGCCGTTTGAACTTGTCCTTAAAATGCCGTTCCCTTGTACTTTGTTCATCTCTTTATCCAATCAGCATCGAGTGGGTTCTATGACTGCCACGCCAAAACCTCTGGTTCTTATCATCCTGGATGGCTTCGGACACAGCGAAAGCCACAAGGGCAATGCCATTCTGGCCGCGAAGATGCCGGTCATGGATCGTCTCTACCAAACCATGCCCAATGGCCTGATTTCCGGGTCGGGCATGGACGTCGGTCTGCCGGACGGGCAGATGGGCAATTCCGAGGTCGGGCACATGAACCTGGGTGCCGGCCGCGTGGTGTATCAGGACTTCACTCGGGTGACCAAAGCGATTCGCGATGGCGAGTTCTTCGAAAACCCGACCATCTGCGCCGCTGTGGATAAAGCTGTCAGCGCCGGCAAGGCCGTGCACATCATGGGCCTGCTGTCCGATGGCGGCGTACACAGCCACCAGGACCATCTGGTTGCGATGGCAGAACTGGCGGTCAAACGCGGTGCAGAAAAAATCTACCTGCACGCCTTCCTTGATGGCCGCGACACACCACCGCGCAGCGCGAAGAAATCCCTCGAGCTGATGGACGCAACCTTCGCCCGCCTGGGCAAGGGCCGCACCGCCACGATCGTCGGCCGCTACTTCGCCATGGACCGTGACAACCGCTGGGACCGGGTTTCCTCTGCCTATAACCTGATCGTCGACAGCACCGCCGATTTCCACGCCGACAGCGCCGTTGCCGGGCTCGAAGCCGCCTACGCACGCGACGAGAACGACGAGTTCGTCAAGGCCACCCGCATCGGCGAAGCCGCCCGCGTTGAAGATGGCGACGCGGTGGTGTTCATGAACTTCCGTGCCGACCGCGCTCGTGAACTGACTCGTGTGTTCGTCGAAGACGATTTCAAGGACTTCGAGCGCGCCCGTCAGCCGAAGGTCAACTACGTGATGCTGACCCAGTACGCGGCGAGCATTCCTGCACCGTCCGCTTTTGCTGCGGGCAGCCTGAAAAACGTGCTGGGCGAGTACCTGGCGGACAACGGCAAGACCCAGCTGCGCATCGCTGAAACCGAAAAATACGCCCACGTCACCTTCTTCTTCTCCGGCGGCCGAGAAGAACCGTTCCCGGGTGAAGAGCGCATTCTGATCCCGTCGCCGAAAGTCGCCACTTACGACCTGCAGCCGGAGATGAGCGCACCGGAAGTGACCGACAAAATTGTCGATGCCATCGAACATCAGCGTTATGACGTGATCGTCGTCAACTACGCCAACGGCGACATGGTTGGCCACAGCGGGATCATGGAAGCCGCGATCAAGGCTGTGGAATGCCTGGACGTGTGTGTCGGGCGCATCGCCGAGGCGCTGGAGAAAGTCGGTGGTGAGGCGCTGATTACCGCGGACCACGGCAACGTCGAGCAGATGACCGACGACTCCACCGGACAGGCGCACACTGCGCATACCTCCGAGCCGGTGCCGTTCGTTTATGTCGGCAAACGTCAGCTGAAAGTTCGCCAAGGCGGCGTTCTGGCCGATGTCGCGCCGACCATGCTGCACCTGCTGGGCATGGAGAAACCGCAAGAGATGACTGGTCACTCGATCCTCGTGGCCGAGTAATCCGGAAAAACCGGCCTTTAGCCATCAGGCAAGGCCGGTTTTTTATGTTTCAGGCCTCAAAGCAGTGGCTGCGAGGCGTTTTTTTTGCAGCGCATGGCGGGCATACTAGGCCTGACATTTTTTCTCACAATTCCTCGGTATCGCCCACCCACATGCTTCGCGCCTTGATTGCCCTTGCTCTGATCTGCCTGCTCAATCCGGCGTTTGCCGAAGACGAGCGTGTGCAAACCCAAAAACAGATAGATGCTGCGCGTCAGGATGTGGCGGAGCTGCAAAAAGTCCTGGGCAAGCTTCAGGAAGAACGTGCAGGCGTCCAGAAGGACCTGCGCACCACTGAAACCGAAATGGGCAAGTTGGAAAAGCAGGTCGAGGTCCTGCAAAAGGAACTAAAAAAGACGGAAACCGAGCTGCAAAAGCTCGACAGTGAAAAAAAGAAACTCAACAGCGCCCGCGTTGAACAGCAACGCCTGATCGCCATCCAGGCCCGCGCCGCCTACCAGAGTGGCCGTCAGGAATACCTCAAGCTGCTGCTCAACCAGCAACATCCCGAGAAGTTCGCGCGAACCCTCACCTATTACGATTACCTGAGCCAGGCGCGCCTGGAGCAGCTACGCAATTTCAACGAAACCCTGCGCCAGCTGGCCAATGTCGAAAAAGACATCGACCTGCAACAGGCCCAGCTGCTGGTGCAGAAAAGCAACCTGGACAGCCAGAGCGAAGAGCTGGCCAAGGTTCGTCAGGAACGTCAGCAGGCACTGGCCAAGCTGAATCAGGACTACAAGGCCCGCGATCAGAAAATGCAGGCGCGGCAGCAGGATCAGGCCGACCTGGCCAAAGTCCTCAAGACCATCGAAGAAACCCTGGCCCGCCAGGCACGTGAAGCCGAAGAAGCTCGCCAGAAGGCGCTGGTCGCAGCCCGCGAGGCGGAAGAGAAGCGTCAGCGCGAAGCTGAAGCCGTCGCCCGCAACAACAGCAACAACAGCAGTAGAAAAAGCGATGATGAACCGGCACCGCGTCGCCCGGTCAAAGCCCCCGGCGCAGTCGTTTCCAGTGCCGGTGTTTCCTACGGCGGACCGTTTGCAGAGGCCAAGGGAAAACTTCCATGGCCTATCGATGGTCGACTGCTTGCGCGTTTCGGTGAAGCCCGCGGTGATGACGAACGGACCAAATGGGACGGCGTCATGATCAGCGCCGCAGCCGGAAGCCAGGTACGTGCCGTGCATGGCGGACGAGTGGTGTTCGCCGACTGGTTGCGCGGTGCCGGGCTTCTGGTCATTCTCGACCATGGCAACGGTTATCTGACCCTTTACGGGCACAACCAGAGCCTGCTCAAGTCGGCAGGCGACATTGTAAAAGCCGGTGAAGCGATTTCCACGGTCGGCAATAGTGGCGGTCAGGACACGGCAGCGTTGTACTTTGCTATTCGTCAGCAGGGTCGCCCCAGCGATCCGGCCCAATGGTGCCGCACTCAAGGATAAGTCGGCGTCAATATCTGTAGGAGTTCGTTAGACATGCTGCATTTGTCCCGCCTCACCTCGCTGGCCCTGGCAATTGCCATCGTTATCGGCGCGCCTCTGGCGCAAGCTGCCGAAAAGACCGCGCCAGCCACGCCTGCAGCAGTCTCGCCCGCCAAAACCAACGCCGCCGCAAAGCCGCCGCTGCCGCTCGACGAGTTGCGCACCTTTGCCGAGGTCATGGACCGGGTCAAGGCGGCCTACGTGGAGCCGGTCGACGACAAGACTCTGCTGGAGAACGCCATCAAAGGCATGCTCAGCAACCTTGATCCGCACTCTGCCTACCTCGGCCCGGAAGATTTCCAGGAGCTGCAGGAAAGCACCAGCGGCGAGTTCGGTGGGCTGGGCATCGAAGTCGGCGTCGAGGACGGTTTCGTCAAGGTGGTTTCGCCCATCGACGACACACCGGCTTCCAAGGCTGGCATCGAGGCAGGCGACCTGATCGTGAAGATCAACGGTACGCCGACCCAGGGCCAGAACATGCAGGAAGCGGTCGACAAGATGCGCGGCAAGATCGGCGAAAAGATCACCCTGACGCTGGTCCGCGATGGCGGCACGCCGTTTGACGTGACCCTGGCGCGGGCAACCATTCAGGTCAAGAGCGTCAAGGCGCAGATGCTGGAAAATGGCTACGGCTATATCCGCATCACCCAGTTCCAGGTCAAGACCGGTGACGAAGTCGGCAAGGCGCTGGCCAAATTCCGCAAGGACAACGGCAAGAAGATGAGCGGCCTGATTCTCGACCTGCGCAACAACCCGGGCGGCGTGCTGCAATCGGCCGTGCAGGTGGCGGATCACTTCCTCACCAAAGGCCTGATCGTCTACACCAAAGGCCGCATTGCTAACTCCGAACTGCGCTTCTCGGCAGACCCGGCAGACGCCAGCGAAGGCGTGCCACTGGTGGTGCTGATCAACGGCGGCAGCGCCTCGGCATCGGAAATCGTTGCCGGTGCCCTGCAAGACCAGAAACGCGGCATCCTGATGGGCACTGACACCTTCGGCAAAGGCTCGGTGCAGACCGTCCTGCCGCTGAACAACGATCGCGCCCTGAAGATCACTACCGCGTTGTACTACACGCCGAACGGCCGCTCGATCCAGGCCCAGGGCATCAACCCGGACATCGTGGTACGTCGGGCCAAGGTCACCAACGAAGCGGACGGCGAGAACTACAAGGAAGCCGACCTGCTGGGTCACCTGGGCAATGGCAATGGCGGCGCAGACAAACCGACCGTCAAGAGTGGCGCAGCCGCCAAGGCGCGTCCGCAGGATGACGACTTCCAGCTCAGCCAGGCGCTCAGCCTGCTCAAGGGGCTGAGTATCACCCGCGGCAACTGACGGATGCGCTTTCTAACTTTGTTATTGCTGACCCTCTCGATCACTGGCGCTGCCCATGCAGCGCCAGCCGAGAACAGCGGCAAACCGTCCAAGGCCTACCTGAGCCTGATCATCGATGACCTGGGCCAGAATCCGCAGCGCGACAGCCGCACACTGGCGCTTCCCGGCCCGGTCACCCTGGCAATCATGCCCGACACCCCGCATGCCACCGAGTTTGCCCGCCAGGCTCATCGCGCAGGCAAAACGGTCATGCTGCACATGCCCATGGACCCCGCGACCGGTCCTTACGCCTGGCACCCCGAGCTGCCACTGCCTGAGCTGGAAAGCCGTCTCAATGCTGCCCTGCTGAAAGTGCCGTACGCAGCCGGCATCAACAACCACATGGGCAGCCGGATGACCGCCGAGCCGGTCGCCATGACCTGGCTGATGGCCGAGCTACAGCGTCGTCACCTGTTTTTCGTCGACAGCCGCACCAGCGCGAAAACCGTGGCGGCCGCCGAAGCGCAGCGCATCGGTCTGGCCAGCGTCTCGCGTGACGTATTCCTGGACGACGAACGCACCGCAGAAGCCATCACCCGCCAATTGCAGACCGCGATAAAAATCGCCCGCAAATATGGCTCGGCCGTGGTTATCGGCCACCCCTACCCTGTCACGCTGGACGTACTGGAACGCGAACTGCCCAACCTCAAGGCACAAGGCGTCGAATGGATCGACCTGCGCAGCATGATCGGCGAACGCGGCAATCAGGCGAGTGCGGCGCATGGCAAGAACGGGATTTATCGCTGACGCAGCAAACCACTGCACCGCCCTGTCAGTTCTGTCAGTACCTTCCAAGCAAGGACAGGCCCACACTGCGCTTACTCGGTTTGAGCAGGACGGCCATGCGACCGCAGAGAGTGTCTGACTGCATTCGCTACTCCAGCTGTTGTACGAGAGATCGCAGGCACGAGCCTGGCGGCATCGCCGCCCAAGCCCGTATCTGCTCACTATTTCTCGCTTGAGCATTAAGCGCTCAAGCAGCAACAGGTAATCATTCGATGAACGATTTCACTTCAGCCGTCGCTGGCGCAAGGGCGCTGCAGGGCTTCATCTGCGGCACCTCCATAGAGGATTCCGAACCGCAGGCAACTCAAGCCGTTTCAATTGTCGCAGTCGACATAACGGCAGTTTCAGATGATCGCGTCGAGGTCATCGTCATGGTCTACGGCGCAAACGGGGCGACGGTAGAGGCGCTTAGAGCCGATGGCACCTGGGCCTCCATCGGCTCGGTTGCCATGGGCATACTCAATCCGGATGTGCCTGCAAGTTATCTCTTAGACCCTGACCACATTCGCCTGCGTGTCGCCGGCTTTCCAGACTCTGACACCACGTTTCGAGTCCGTCCGATACTGACCCGCCTGTCATCGCACAAGAACAACGACGGCAGCCTGTCAGTCAGCGGCTCTACCACTATGCAGTCGGGGCTGGTGGAAGCGTTTTCCGATTCGGAATGGAAAGGCATCGGTATCGTCAGCGGCGGGGTCTTTTCCAACCCGGCCGTACCGTCTGCTTATCTGCACACCGCCGATACCCTGCGTGTTCGAATATGCAGCCATGATAAAAATATTTGCTCTTATGCACTGGATTCAACGCTCGAGTTCCCTCACCCGCGCTCCGTGCTTATTCAACCAATGCAGGACGCTGCTGCCGAGCAGGCGGCAATGTCCTGGAGAATACGCAAGGCGGACTATCAGCCAACCGGCTACTTTGCGCTCGCAGGACAAGAGTTCGAGGTACGGGTATGGGGCAACGTCGATAATCTGACCTTGCTGGTCGGTACACAAGGCCTGGCTGACCGCGACGATCCGTCAGAGCAGTCCGAGAACATGCGAGCGCGGCCTCTGACCCGAGGAATAAACATTATTCGAGACCCCTTGGGAGGTGCCATTCACATCCGTAACCTGATCGGCTCCAGGCCGGGCGTAGCAAGGGTTATCTTCGGAAGTGGCGCCATTCCGATGCCCTACTATGTCAATGGGATTACAGCGACCCAGTGGCGAAAAATGCTTCTACTCACCAAGGCGCCTGAGGTCGAGCTGGTGGGTACGCACATAGTAGTGGCAGCATTTCGAAGCACGGCGCTCAAGTTTTCTGATGTCGAACCCAGTGCCATAGTGCATTCTCACGAAGAAGTCATGCGGCTGGAGGCAGAAGTCAGCGGGTTCGACGGTTCTGCACCCATTCACACAAGGTCTCGCTTGTTGATCTATGCGGTGGAAGGCTCCGCCAGCAAAATTCCCCATGCGACCACAGGTTGCATTGCCTTGCCCTACAGAGAAGCGATCGGTGAGTTCAATGAGGCTCTACTCGGAGGGCTGGCCGCTGAGCGATGGGTCACGCTGCACGAGTACGGACACCATTATCAAACCTCTTACAACTCATACGGCCTGTTTGGCGAAATCACCGTCAATCTTTATGCCCTTGCTGTAGGACGACACTACATCAACGAATACACCTATGTACTTCCAGAGCGGTGGAATGGCACCGTGAATTGGCTGGCGTTACCACGCACTGAAAAAATCTACGGGGCGCCTGAATCCGACCCTTTGGCAATGTTTGAACAGCTTCGCAAGGGATTAGGCGAGGACTTCCTGCCAGACTGGCATCGTTACATCAGAGAACATCCAGGCGAGGCCCTGGGTCTTAAATACTTCGTACTGACTGCGTCTATCGCCGCCAAACGTAACCTGACCGAGTTTTTTGCCGATTGGGGCTTACTCAAACTCACGGATACCGACGTATGGATTGCCGTGAACGCCCTTGGATTTCCTTACCCGTCACAGCGGCTGGCTGCCATCAGGCCTTACTTGAATCAGGTTTGACTGTCATGGATCAGCTCGGCTTGGCAGAGGTAAGTACATGAATACGCCCGGATTGCGTCGGCAGGTTCAAGACCAGACGTAAGCCAAATCTGCTTTCCGTGTCCACCACCGTCTCAGCCTTGATAAACGTGTCAATTCCGGCTTAAAGGAAGGTGTTCCCATGATGGGGGCCCAGACACATTTATCAGGGATTGATGATGAAACCGACCATGATGACGGGGGCGTGCTGCATTGCCGCACTGCTGCCTTTTTCCATCCACGCCACACCTGCAGACCTGGGCGAAGGGCTGATGGCTCTCGCACCTTCGATAGCCCTGCTCAACGCCGACGGCTCACGCGACCACTGGAACGGCATCGGCCGTATCAACAGCAGGTCAGGGTCAAACTGCACGGCGACGCTGATCGATAGCCGAAGCGTCGACAGCCCGTCTGACGCGCCCGCCTACGTACTCACCAGCGGCCACTGTATCAATCGCCAGAATGGCGTGATCATCACCGATGGTGAAATCGAAGGCAGCGTGCAGTTCAATTTTTTCACCGACAGCACCGCCCGCAGCTATCCATTGAAGCGGGTCAGCTGGAGCAGCATGCAGGGTGTGGACCTGGCGATTGTCGAGCTGCAGCCCACGTTTGAAACACTCGTCAACGACGGCATTCAACCCATCAGGCTCGCCGCGGAAATGCCCGAACAGGGTCGCGCTATCTTGTGGGTGGGCGCACCGCTCGACAAGGAGACCGGGCATCTGCGCATGGCGGCCTGTGTTCACCAGACGTCGGCGGTGATCATGGAGCCGCCTTGGGTCTGGCGTCACACCGTCCGTAATCAGTGCCGGGATGTCGGTACGGGCGCGTCCGGCAGCCCGCTGCTGACCCGCGACAGCGGCGAGCTCTATGCGGTGATGAACCTCACCAATCAGGCCTCGTCGGATAACCCGAGCGAAGACCTCAGTGACGAAATACCCGGTTTTCCGCCAATGATCGCCGACAGCAACTATGGCAACCCGGTCACGCTGCTGAAGAAGTGCTTTGTCAGCGGCACGCTGAGTACGGACCCGGCGACCTGCGATCTGTTTCCAGTCTTCTCTGTCGATTTCGAAACACTGGGCCGGCAGCCCGCGCAGCATGCCAGAGTACAACTGGATGCTGAAGGCAGGAATGTCTATCCATCCTGGGACTTGCGCTTCATGGTCGACACGCCGTTGTATCGCTACAAGAAGGTCGATTCGGCCATGCAGTGCGAAGACCCGGTGGGTTACAGCCATACCATCAGCTCGCAGAACGCGACCATCGACGACCCTGTGGACAAACAGATCGGCATCAACTGGCTGTGCATGGTAGGTGTGTCTTCGGCCGAACAACGCTCCAGCATCGGTCTGATGCGCAACGCACTGACGCTTGGCATAGAGCTGCAACCGGCAGGCCCCACGCCGGCACCGCAAGTGGAGATCGGCACAAATCGATCTGGCGCGACATCGGTCGTCTGGTCGCACGAGCACCGGCTGATCGACTACTACACGGTCAAAATGGGCAAGCCGGAAATCACCGACTGCTCTGCCCCTGAAGGTTTCAAGCCGCAATTTCGCGATCTGACATTACGCGCGAAGTCGTTGCCGTTGAAGATCTGCACCTACGCCCACGATATCAACGGGCAGCCATCCGCCTTGCGCGAAGACATCATCCCGTCGCCCGCAGCAGGCTGAGCGATTACTGATAGCGCGCCTTGACGGCATCGACCCAGCCTTCGGCGCGCATCTGATCGAGGGCCTTTTGCAGGCGCCTGACAACCTCGTCAGGAGTGCTCTTGTTGACCGCCAGGTAGAGTTCGGCGCTGTTGAAACGCAGCGCCGTCTTGAAGCCCGTGACGCCTTCCAGCTTCGCCAGATAGCGGCCCACTGGATCACCCACCGCCCACAGATCGATCTGGCCGTTGGCGAGCTTTTTCACGTTGTCGCGGTCACGCAACATCAGAATCGGATTCAAGCCCATGGTTTTAAGACGCTCGCCAATCGCATCGCCCTTGTAGGCACCGATGCGGTAATCCCTGGCCTGCTCCAGCGACGTCAAAGTGATCGGGCTGTCACCGCGCGCCAGCATGACCCAGTCGTAGGAGCCTACCGGGCCTACCCATTTGAAGAGGCTTTCACGTTCGGGCAGGCGGGTCGTGGAAAACACGCCGTAACCGGGCTTTTCCAGGGCCAGTTTGTAGACCCGGTCCCACGGAAAACGCAGCGTCATGCTGTAGCCGATATTGGCGCGCTTGAACATCTCGCGCACCACCTCGGCGGCGATACCGTCGATGTTGTTTTCCTGAGCGAAATTCTTGCCGTCGACCGCCATGTTGAACGGCGGGAAGTTCTCGGTCAGCAACACCATGGAATAAGGCGTCGACTCGCTGGCCCGGACACCTTCACTCGACAAGACACCGATCCCGATCAGTGCAAGCAGTAGGCGTTTGAACATGTTCCGGCACTCGATCGTGAACGACGCATGCAGAGTGCCGTGAACCCGGCGCACTGTCTAGCCCGGTACTTCGCGATGTCGCTTATGGACAACTTCGGTATGAGCGCTATCCGCACCGTCGTGAAGCCCCTCAGGCTCAATAACTATTTACCTCACGCGGCACAGCAGAATTTCATTGAATGACAGGCACCTGACACCACTTATCAAGGAATGATGATGGATATTCAAAGACGGGTTTTTCTGGCTGTACTTGCGGTCTCGATGACGAACGTCGCGTCTGCACAACACATCGACTACGGCCAGGGAATGGCATCCTTCACACCCTCTTTGCTGCTGGAGAACGAGGATGGCAGGTTTGATCACTGGAATGGCATAGGCCGTATGGAAAGTCGGGGAAACCGCATGTGCACTGCAGTGCTCATCGATTCTCGTGGCAACCCTCAGGTCGACAGCCCTGATGTACCCGCCTACGTATTGAGCAGTGGCCATTGCACTTACACCCAGCCAGGCCAGTTGGGTGTTGATCTGGAAATAGAGGGGCATGTCGAATTCAATTATTTCAAGGGCATGTCCAGAAATCGCAAGAGCTATGCGCTGAAGAGAATCAAATGGAGCAGCCTGCGCGGTACAGACCTCGCTCTGCTGGAACTGGACACAACGTTGTCCCGCTTGTTCAAGGACGGCATTAAACCGCTGGCACTGGCGCAACAGGCGCCTACCGTCGGCATGGACGTGCTGTCTGTCAGCGCCCCTCTGACAGCCACCGGCTATACGCTGCGTTTGTCCGCCTGCAAACTGGAATCGGTGGTAAACATCGTCGAACACCCTTACGCCTGGAATGCCAACCTGAGCAATCGATGCGAAGACGTGTTACCGGGAAGCTCGGGCAGCCCCCTCGTAGACCGCTATACAAACAGGATCATCGGCATCATGGGCACCACCACCCGAGGTGCTGCGGAGCAAAGCCGTTGCTTCACCGACTCGCCGTGCGAGGTCAATGACGGACAGGCTTCGTGGCGTGTCGATACCAACTATGCAAGCCCGATAGACTCGCTGTCTGCCTGCTTTGCCGACGGGGTTTTCGACATTAACCGCCCCGCGTGCACGCTACAATCCGCGGCGCAACTGACGCTGGCAAATCCGGACTATCGCAAGCACTACATCAGGCTCGAACGCGATAAGAACGGGGACGTGATTGCCCCGCGCTGGAACATGGCGTTCACCGTCAATACCTCGATGTTCAAGTTCAAGGCCACGCGTAATCCCGCTGAGTGTCGCGAACCGGACGGTTATAAAAGCTCCAGGGATGCCCGTACCGCGCATATCAATGCTGTTATCGGCACAGAGCCCGGCATTTATTCGCTGTGCATTGCGGGCCACAATGGTAATCAGGGGGCAGCACCGGGTGTCAGGGAAAATGCGTTCATCCATACCGTCGAACTGGTCGAGGCAGATCAAACGCCTGCTCCCCATGTAAACATCGAACGGCTGGATAACGGCAAGCACCAGATAAACTTCATTTCTGGCTTGCCGACACACGCCAATCACGCCTACAAATTCGGCGCCCCCGAACTCACGGATTGCGCCGATTTATCAGGCTACAAAACGGTTTATTACAACTTCAGCATCAGCCCGAAACTGCTTCCGATCAAGCTCTGCACGATGGCCAGGGACGAAGCGGGTCATCCGTCCGCACCGCGCACGGACCTGCTACAGGAACAGGCGTCAGAAGAACAGGCTTCGGAAGGCTGAAATAAACGAGCGCACCAACGATGAAAAAGGTGCGCTCGTCTGACCGCTATGGCGACTCAGCGCACGACAATCCCGCGGCTGGCCATGTAGGCCTTGGCCTCGGGAACCGTGTATTCGCCAAAATGGAAAATACTCGCCGCCAGCACAGCGCTGGCGTGACCCTCGATGACACCGGCAGCCAGATGCTCGAGGTTGCCGACGCCACCCGAAGCAATCACCGGAATACCCAGCGCATCGCTGATGGCGCGCGTGACGCCCAGATCGAAGCCGTTCTTCATGCCGTCCTGGTCCATGCTGGTCAGCAGGATCTCGCCAGCGCCCAGGTCTTCCATCTTTTTCGCCCAGAGCACCGCGTCCAGCCCGGTGGGTTTGCGCCCGCCGTGGGTGAAGATTTCCCAGCGCGGGGTTTCGCCCGGACCGGAGACCTTCTTGGCGTCGATAGCGACCACGATGCACTGCGACCCGAAACGCGCGGCGGCTTCACCGACGAACTCGGGGTTGAACACCGCGGCCGTGTTGATCGAGACCTTGTCGGCACCGGCATTGAGCAGGTTGCGGATGTCCTGCACGGTACGCACGCCGCCGCCGACGGTCAGCGGGATGAACACCTGACTGGCCATGCGCTCGACGGTATGCAGCGTGGTGTCACGGCCATCGACGCTGGCGGTGATGTCGAGGAAGGTGATTTCGTCGGCACCCTGCTCATCGTAACGACGAGCGATTTCCACCGGATCGCCTGCGTCGCGGATGTTCTCGAACTTGACGCCCTTGACCACTCGACCGTTGTCGACGTCCAGGCAAGGGATGATGCGTTTGGCTAGGGCCACAGGGTCAATCTCCAGCTGTTCAGCGTTGTTCGCGGTCGCAGAGCGCCTGAGCTTCGGCCACATCCAGCGTGCCTTCGTAAATCGCACGGCCGGTGATTGCGCCGATGATGCCCGGAGCCTTCGCATTCAGCAGCGCCTGAATGTCGCCCAGGTTATGGATGCCACCCGAAGCGATCACCGGGATCCGCGTGGCAGCCGCCAATGCCGCGGTGAACGGAATGTTGCAGCCCTGCATCATGCCGTCTTTGGCGATGTCGGTGTAGACAATGGCCGACACGCCATCGGCTTCGAAACGCTTGGCCAGATCGATGACCTGCACCGAGCTGACTTCAGCCCAGCCGTCGGTGGCGACGAAACCGTCCTTGGCATCCAGACCGACAATCACCTTGCCGGGGAACGCACGGCAGGCTTCGGCCACGAACTCGGGCTCTTTGACGGCCTTGGTGCCGATGATGACGTAGCTCACACCCGCCTTGACGTAATGCTCGATGGTTTCCAGCGAACGGATGCCGCCGCCGATCTGGATCGGCAGGTTCGGGTAGCGTCGGGCGATGGCCGTGACCACATCACCGTTGACCGGCTGACCTTCGAACGCACCGTTCAGATCGACCAGATGCAGACGGCGGCAACCACCTTCGACCCATTTGGCGGCCATGGCCACCGGGTCATCCGAGAACACCGTGGAATCTTCCATCCGGCCCTGACGCAGACGCACGCAAGCGCCGTCCTTGAGATCGATAGCGGGGATAATCAGCATGCTTATTCCTTGGTCTGAAAGAGCGGCAAGCTGCAAGCGGTTAGCTGCAAGTATGCGTACTCACTGATTCTTGCGGCTTGAAGCTCAACGCTTGAAGCTGCTTTATCTAATTCTTTTCGAGTGCCCACAAGTCACTTTCGATGCTCTCGAAGCGCTCCTTGAGCTGCTGCTGAACATCGAAAATGGCGCGATTGTAGTAATGCGGAGCAATCTCGCGAGTGAACAGCTCGAGGACTTCAGCCACTTCGAACGAGCCCAGTTCCAGCTCGAAGCGCTCTGCGAACAGGCGCTTGAGCTTGTCGATCGCCTGTTGCTCGTGCTCGGGCGAGAGGGTCAGGATCGGCGGTTTACCCTTGGCTTTGCTCATGCGCTTACCAGCGACCATCCCAGGCGGCGAAGTTCTGCAGCAACTGCAGGCCGTGGGTATGGCTCTTTTCAGGGTGGAATTGCACGGCGAAGCGCGAACCGTCGGCCAGCGCAGCGGCGAAGTCGAGGCCGTAGTGGCCACGCCCGACCACCTGACGCTGATTGGCGGCATCGATATAGAAACTGTGCACGAAGTAGAAACGCGCCTGATCCGGAATGTCATGCCACAGCGGGTGATCCACCGCCTGAGCGACCTGGTTCCAGCCCATGTGCGGCACTTTCAGGTGCTCGCCCTCTTCATGCAGGTCCTTGCCGAAGAACTTTACCTGGCCGGGAAACATGCCGATGCAGTCCACGCCGCCGTTCTCTTCGCTGCTGTCGAGCAACGCCTGCATGCCGACGCAGATACCCAGAAACGGACGGTCCTGGCTCACTTCCTGAACCAGCGAATCAAAGCCCAGACGGCGAATCTCGGCCATGCAGTCGCGAATCGCGCCCACACCCGGAAAGACGATGCGATCGGCTTCGCGAATCACCTTGGCGTCACTGGTAATCAGCACACGGCCTGCGCCCACATGCTCCAGCGCCTTGGCGACAGAGTGCAGGTTGCCCATGCCGTAATCGATGACCGCAACTGTCTGCATCAGAGCACACCCTTGGTGGATGGCATCTGCCCGGCCATACGCTCATCCAGCTCGACCGCCATGCGCAGCGCACGACCGAACGCCTTGAACACGGTCTCGATCTGGTGGTGAGTGTTGGTGCCGCGCAGGTTGTCGATGTGCAGCGTCACGTTCGCGTGGTTGACGAAGCCCTGAAAGAACTCCTGAAACAGGTCCACATCGAAGCCGCCTACAGTGGCGCGGGTATACGGCACATGCATCTGCAGGCCCGGACGCCCGGAGAAATCGATGACCACGCGCGACAGCGCTTCGTCGAGCGGCACGTAGGCGTGGCCGTAACGACGAATGCCCTTCTTGTCGCCGATCGCCTGGCTGAACGCCTGGCCCACGGTGATACCGACGTCTTCCACCGTGTGGTGATCGTCGATTGCCAAGTCTCCCTTGCATTCGATGTCCAGATCGATCAGCCCGTGCCGGGCGATCTGGTCGAGCATGTGCTCAAGAAAAGGCACGCCGATATCGAATCGGGCCTTTCCGGTACCATCCAGGTTGATCGAGGCTTTGATCTGGGTTTCCAGAGTATTGCGCTCGACGTACGCCTTACGTTCGGCCATCACCAGCTCCGCAAAATCATTGGGCGAAAAAAAGGCGAGCATTATAGGCCCAGAAGCGCCCGCCATGAAGCAAACAGACGACCAGCAGGGTATTTAACGGGCGAAGAGGCTCGCGATTGCGTTACATACCTTATCGATATTCCCTTCATTCAAACCTGCCATGCACACCCGGCCACTGCGCAGCATGTAAATGCCGTGAACATCTTTCAGTTCGTCGACCTGCTGCGGGGTCAGACCGGTGTAGCTGAACATCCCGTTCTGCCTGAGGATAAAGCTGAAATCGTGGCCGGAGACCTTCTGCGCCAGCACCTCGACCAGCCGCGTGCGCATATCGATGATACGCAGGCGCATGGCCTCGACTTCACCCAGCCACTGCTCGCGCAAGTGCGGCGTGTTGAGCACTTTCGAGACCAGAAACGCGCCATGTGCAGGCGGGCTGGAGTAGTTGCGGCGCACGGTTGCCTTGAGCTGGCCGAACACATTGGCCGACGACGTCGTGTCCTCACAGACCACCGACAGCCCGCCTACCCGCTCGCCATACAGCGAGAAGATTTTCGAGAACGAGTTACTGACCAGCGTGGTGATACCTGCGTTGGCCATCGCCCGGATGGCATAGACGTCTTCGTCGATGCCTTTGCCGAAGCCCTGATAGGCGATATCCAGGAAGGCGATGAGCTGACGATCCTTGATCACTTCGATCAGGCGGTCCCATTGCGCCACTGTCAGATCGGCACCGGTCGGGTTATGGCAGCACGGGTGCAGCAGCAGGATGCTCTGCGCCGGCAGCCCCTGCACCGTGTCGAGCATGGCCTCGAACCTCACGCCGCCGGTCTGGGCATCGAAGTACGGGTACGCGTTGACCTTGAAGCCCGCCCCGCCGAACAGCGCGTTATGGTTTTCCCAGGTCGGGTCACTGACCCAGACCTGTGAGTCCGGAAACGCATATTTGAGGAAATCGGCACCTATCTTCAGCGCGCCCGAGCCGCCCACGGTTTGAATGGTGGCGACGCGGCCGGCCTGAACCAGCGGGTGATCGGCGCCGAACAACAGGGTTTGCACCGCCTGCCGATACGCAGCCAGGCCTTCCATCGGCAGGTACACGGACGCCGCCTGTTCGCCTTCGGCCAGTTGCTGTTGCGCTGTTGCCACGCATGCCAACTGCGGGATGCGGCCCTGTGCGTCGTAATACAGGCCGATGCTCAGATTGACCTTGTCCGCACGCGAGTCCTTGCCAAAGGTCTCCATCAGCGAAAGGATCGGATCACCGGCGTATGACTCCACGTGGGCTAGCATGCAAACAACTCCTTCGGGCAATAAAATCAGGGCTGACTAATGTAGCAGCGTATGCACCGGAACGGGCAGTGCATCGAGTACATAGGGTCAACTGAATATGACTATCGCGACGAATAAAATCCGGGGGCGATGATCAAAAGCGCAGTGCACCCAAAACCCAGGCAAAAAAAAGCGCCTGCACCGAGGTGCAAGCGCTTTTCAGTTACCGGCAGGCTTTTAGTGGAACAGCACTGCGGTTTTTTGCAGGGTAATCCAGACGCCCCACGCCAGCGGGATGCCTACGGCCAGCCAGGCGGCGATGACCAATGGCTTGCTGCCTGCGGATGCTTTCCACTCCAGCGAAGTCGTGGCGTTGGCACCCTTGTCGTGACCGATGGCTTGTTCAGCCGCCAGTTCGGCGTCGGTCATGAAGTACTTGTCGGCAACCGGACGAATCAGCAGGTTGCAGATAAAGCCCAGTACCAGCAGGCCCGACAAGATGTACAGGGTGATGTCGTAGGCGTCGGCACGTGCAACACCGTGGGCGAGTTGGTACTCACGCAGGTAGTTGACCAGTACCGGACCCAGCACACCGGCCGCAGCCCAGGCAGTCAGCAGACGACCGTGAATCGCGCCGACCATCTGCGTACCGAACAGGTCTGCCAGATAAGCCGGAACCGTCGCAAAACCGCCACCGTACATCGACAGCACGATACAGAACGCAGCCACGAACAGCGCGATGCTACCCATATGGCTCAGGGTCGGAACCGACGCATAAAGCAGGAAGCCCAGTGCGAAGAACACGAAGTAGGTTGCCTTGCGACCGATGAAGTCCGAGCACGAAGCCCAGAAGAAACGACCGCCGATGTTGAACAGACTCAACAGACCGGTGAAGCCGGCTGCAATCGCAGCAATGGCTTTCAGTTGATCGGCATTGAGCTGGCTGAAGGTCAGGTCGACGCCCAGCAGTTTGCCGGCGAACACTTCCTGCAGCAGTGGCGAAGCCATGCCCAGGATGCCGATACCGGCCGATACGTTCAGGCACAGCACCAGCCAGACCAGACGGAACTGCGGTGTTTTCCAGGCCACGCTGACGTGCACGTGACGGTTGGTGATCATCGAGTTCTTGGCCTTGGCAGCCGGAGCGGTCCAGCCTTCAGGTTTCCAGCCGGTTGGCGGAACGCGGTAGCCCAGCGCACCGCCGATCATGAAGATGAAGTAGATCACCGCCATCACCACGAAGCTCTGCCATACGCCAACGCTTTCAGCCGAAGCGAAGTGCCCCATCAGAGCCGTAGCCAGCGGTGCACCCACCATCGCGCCGCCGCCAAAGCCCATGATCGCCATGCCGGTCGCCATGCCGCGCTTGTCCGGGAACCACTTGATCAGGGTCGATACCGGGGAGATATAGCCCAACCCCAGACCGATACCGCCGATCACGCCCGAGCCCAGCCACATCAGCCAGATCTGGTGCGTATAAATGCCCAGTGCGGAAATCAGCAAGCCACCACACCAGCAGAGGGCCGAAACCACACCCGCCTTGCGTGGACCTGCGTGCTCCAGCCAGCCACCCCAAATGGCAGCCGAGCAACCCAGGAAGATGAAAAACAGTGTGTAGATCCAGCCCAGCATGGAGATCTGCCAGTCACAGGTCGACGCGAACATCTGCGCGAAAAAACCCATGTCCGGTGTGCAAGCGACAGGTGCCGTAACACCGATAGCCTTCGACAGCGGCAACCAGAATACCGAGAAGCCGTAAGCCATACCGATACAAAGATGGATGGCCAGTGCTGCAGGTGGAACAAGCCAACGGTTGAAACCTGGCTTGGCGATAATGCGCTCTTTGGACAAGAACGCAGGCTGAACGGCTTCGCCGCCCAAGGCTGTGCTTGTGCTCATTATAATTACCCCAATGTGTGAAGCTCGCAGATGGTCCGCTGGTCCGCCACAGACTCAGTGCCGAGCGGCCATGTCTGTTTTATCGGCAGGTTCTCCGGATACGTGACAAAAAGACGCACCCTGGCCAGCAAAAACGGAGACTATCACTGTCTGATGGCAAATAAGCATCTCACTACATGCTTTTTATTATCTATTTTCATACGCTAATCCACGTGCTCTATGGCCCCATAGATGCAATCAATTAAGCACTCACGAAAACCTGCCTTGGGCTTAGTTGGGCCAGCACCTGTGTGGCCGTTCGGCCGGCTTGAAAAGACTTGGAAGATATATCGCGACTAGACGACTCGCATTTTTTCATCTGCTCCCTGGCGTAATGGCGCGTGGCGCCAGCGTCCCGAACCGGAGGCCAGACAGCAATAACGGTATCCGCAGCCCGGTCGGCTCGTCAGAGCGGTATACTCGTGGGCTATTTTTGAACATCGACACAAGGACTCGCCCATGAAAGCGTTCGGCAAAATCCTGGGGCTGTTTATTCTCGGGTTGTTGCTGATCATCGTGGCTCTCGGCTTCGCCCTGACCCACCTGTTTGATCCCAACGACTACAAAGACGAGATTCGCCAGCTGGCACGCGACAAGGCCAACGTCGAGCTGACGCTCAATGGCGATATCGGCTGGAGCCTGTTCCCCTGGCTCGGCCTGGAATTGCACGACGCCCATGTCGCCACCCTGACCGCTCCCGATCAGCCGTTCGCCGATGTGCAGATGCTCGGCCTGTCCGTTCGTGTTCTGCCACTGCTGCGTCGCCAGGTACAGATGAGCGACATTCGCGTCGAAGGCCTGAACCTGACCCTGCACCGTGATGAAAACGGTCATGGCAACTGGGAAGACATCGGCAAGCCAGCCGTGGCAAGCACTGAAACACCTGGCGAGACAACACCGGCCCCGGCTCCGGACGCGCCCAAAGCGGATCGCCCTGCCCAGCCGATCCGCCTGGATATCGACAGCCTGACCGTCAACAACGCCCGCGTGGATTACAGCGATGCCCGAAAAGGCCGGACCTTCATGGCCGAGAGCATTCAGTTGAGTACCGGGCCGATTCGTGAGGCGTCCGATATCCCGATCAAACTGACGGCGTTCCTGAGCACCAACCAGCCCGTCGTGCGCGCCAAGACCGAGCTGGTCGGCGAATTGCGCATGGACCGCGTGCTCAAGCGTTATCAATTCGAAGACATGCGCCTGTCCGGTGAAGTCGCCGGCGAGCCGCTGCAAGGCAAGACCGTGACCTTCTCGGCGCAGGGCCAGTTGCTCGTCGACCTGGCTGCCAATATCGCCGAATGGAACAGCCTCAAAGTATCGGCCAACCAGTTGCGTGCACTCGGCGAACTGCGTGCCCGCGATCTGGACAAAACACCGCAGATCAGCGGCGGCCTGTCCATTGCCCAGCTCGATCTGCGCGCGTTCTTCGAAAACATCGGCCAGCCGCTGCCAGCCATGTCCGAGGGCGCGCTGAGCAAGGTTGAAATGGTCACGCGTCTGGCAGGTACGCCTACCAGCCTTGCGCTGGAAAACCTCAACCTGAAAGTCGACGACAGCAGCTTCACGGGGCGCATCGCGGTGGACGACTTCGCCAAACAGGCGCTGCGTGTCCAGCTCAAGGGCGATACCTTCGACGCCGACCGCTATCGTCCGGCTGAAAGCGAAGAAAGCAAAGGTGCCAAGGCCGCGCGCAAATCCGAGGTGCAGTCCGGTGAAGCCGCCGCCGCTGCGGGCGACTCGCCGCTGCCCGAACAACCGACCAAGGCCGCCTGGAGCACTGCAAAACTGCTGCCGCTGGAGCGCTTGCGTACGCTGGATGTCGAGGCTGACCTGAGCTTCGGCAAACTGACCCTGAACAAACTGCCCATCGACAACGCAGCGTTCAAGACCCAGGCCAACGGTGGCGTTATCAAAGTCGATACGCTGAGTGGCGACCTGTACAACGGCAATTTCGAGGTCAAGGGCAATCTGGACGCGCGTCCGGACACGCCTGTGGCCACGGTGCAGACGCGCATTGCCAAAGTGCCGGTCGAACGCGTTCTGGAAAGCCAGGGGCAGACGCCGCCAGTGCGCGGCCTGCTGACCCTCGACAGCAACCTGACTGGCACAGGCAACAGCGAAAAAGCCCTGATCGACAGCCTGAACGGCACCGCCAGCTTTGCGCTCAATAACGGCGTACTGGTCAATGCCAACCTGGAGCAGCAGCTGTGCAAGGGTATTTCGATCCTCAACCGCAAGACGCTCAGCGGCGAACCGCGTGCCAAGGACACCCCTTTCCAGCAGCTCAACGGCAATCTGGTGATACGCAATGGCGTCGCCAGCAACCCGGACCTCAAGGTCCGCACGCCTGGCATGGCCGTCAACGGTAACGGCGACGTCGACCTGCGCGTGCTGGGCATGAACTACCGCGTCGGCATCATCGTTGAAGGCGACAAGAGCGACATGCCGGACCCGGCCTGCGAGGTCAACCCGCGCTTTGTCGGCATCGAGTGGCCGGTGCAGTGCCGTGGCCCGCTGGAACTGGGTGCCAAGGCCTGCCGTCTGGACAAGGAAGGCGTCGGCCAGATCGCTGCGAAACTGGCGGGCGACCGGATCAGCGAGAAGCTTGAGGACAAGCTGAACGACAAACTCGGTGACAAGGTCAGCCCCGAGCTCAAGGACGCCCTCAAGGGCCTGTTCAAACGCTAGGGCAAGGTGGACTGCTCAGGAGCGCCTTCGCGGCGCTCCGTTGGCGCACCCTTTCATATCCCGAATCACATCTCGACGAGAGCCCTCCAGGCCATGCAACCCGAACAATTCTCCAGCGCCGTGCTGGACTGGTACGACCGTCATGGCCGACATGACCTGCCCTGGCAACAAGACATCACGCCGTACCGGGTCTGGGTATCGGAAATCATGCTGCAGCAGACTCAGGTCAGCACCGTTCTGAGCTACTTCGACCGCTTCATGGAGGCCCTGCCGACCGTGCAGGCGCTGGCCGAAGCGCCTGAGGATGAAGTGCTGCACCTGTGGACCGGGCTGGGTTACTACACCCGCGCCCGGAACCTGCAGAAAACGGCAAAAATCGTCGTCGCCGAGCATGGCGGCGAGTTTCCCCGTGATGTCGAAAAGCTCATTCTGCTGCCCGGCATCGGCCTGTCCACCGCAGGCGCAATCGCCAGCCTGAGCATGGGCATTCGCGCGCCGATCCTCGATGGCAACGTCAAACGCGTGCTGGCGCGCTTCACCGCGCAAGAGGGCTACCCCGGCGAGCCGAAGGTGGCCAAGCAGCTGTGGGCCACCGCTGAACGCTTCACGCCGCACAGCCGGGTCAACAACTACACCCAGGCGATGATGGACCTGGGGGCGACACTCTGCACCCGCAGCAAACCCAGCTGCCTGCTCTGCCCGCTGGAGCGCAGTTGTGAGGCGCACATGCTGGGCCTGGAAACGCGCTACCCGATCCCCAAGCCGCGCAAGACCGTGCCGCAGAAACGCACGCTCATGCCGATGCTCGCCAACGAAGACGGCGCGATCCTGCTTTATCGCCGCCCTTCCAGTGGCTTGTGGGGTGGCCTGTGGAGCCTGCCGGAACTGGACGACTTCGATGACCTTCAGCACCTGGCCACGCAACACGCGCTGCAACTGGGCGAGCACCATGAACTGCCGGGACTTATCCACACCTTCAGCCACTTCCAGTTGAGCATCGAACCCTGGCTGGTCAAGGTCCGCGAGTCCGCCGATCACGTGGCCGAGGCCGACTGGCTCTGGTATAACCTCGCCACCCCGCCACGCCTGGGCCTTGCCGCCCCGGTGAAAAAGCTGCTCAAACGCGCAGCCGACGTATTGAACGCAGGAGAGTCGTCATGACCCGCACCGTAATGTGCCGCAAATACAAAGAAGAACTGCCCGGCCTGGAACGCGCCCCATATCCGGGAGCCAAGGGCGAAGACATCTTCAACCACGTCTCGCAGAAAGCCTGGGCCGACTGGCAGAAACACCAGACCCTGCTGATCAACGAGCGTCGCCTGAACATGATGAACGCCGAGGACCGCAAATTCCTCCAGACCGAGATGGACAAGTTTCTCTCCGGCGAAGAATACGCCCAGGCCGAAGGCTACGTTCCCCCCGAAAAATAAAGCGTTTCACGCAGTGAAGGTCGTAAGCGTCGGTAATAATTCAAATTTTTTAAAAAACACGCTTGACGACCTCCTGAAAAACACGTCTAATGCGCCCCGTTGCCCAGATAGCTCAGTCGGTAGAGCAGGGGATTGAAAATCCCCGTGTCGGCGGTTCGATTCCGTCTCTGGGCACCACCTTCCGTTTTCAGGTGATGCCAAGCACACCTGAAAGCACACAAAAAGCCCGCCTCGTGCGGGCTTTTTGTTGTCTGGGCCTAACCCTCATCGTATGCCCAAAGTTCGGCACACAACCCGTCCAGTGACAAGCTCGACCACCGAACGATGCCAATCATTCAGCACGTAGCTAAATTGCTGAGCAGCGGCTGATACCTATGGTCGTTGGGGGCTATGCTCGCTGAAGCAGGCATCGTCTATCCAGCCCTGAAAGTCTGCTGACGCGCGAGCGCTCGAAACTTTGCGTACAACGTTTTCGCTTGCTCGCATTTTGCACTGCATGACAGAGTGCACACATGCACTCCCGAAGGGGAAGCCAAGTCATCTGGCGCGCTAAGGGTATCGGCAAGCCAACGAACCGGCGGGTGTGAACTGCAATAGACAACGCAGCTGGCTTGCTCGGCTGGACCATGGCACACGGAGGTGAAGTTGATACCACTATGGGATCATCAGGGGGTAATTCCGCCGATCAACGAGCGGAATCCGACATCTTTTGAGCGAGCGCCCTATCCGACAGACGTAAAGCGGTTGATTGATCGCTTCTCGACTACCTTAGAAAGATGCGAGGTGCTTGAGGGCTTCCTGTCTCATCGATCTGAAATCCATCGCATGGGTATCGTTTCGGGCATTCAGTGGCTTAACGGCAGCTTCATGGAGAACGTGGAGATGCTGGAGGGCCGTCCGCCCAATGATATGGATGTTGTGACATTCGCCGATGTGTCAGCCGCCATTCAGCAATCATTGACCGCTGATGATGTTCAAAAGCTGACAGACACAGAATGGATCAAGACATCGTATAGAGTCGATTTTTATATAAATCTGCTCTCTGACCCACCCGAAACACTCATTGAGCTTGCGGCGTACTGGTACAGTATGTGGTCGCACAGAAGATCTCAGCAATGGAAAGGATTTCTGAGCGTGAAACTCGATCCATTGCATGACCAAGCTGCGGCCGACCTTTTGGGGATTCGAAAGCGGGAGCTCCAGAATGAATAGAACTGAATTCACTCACGCACAGGCAGAAATCGGTTTCCTGGACCGCATCGCGCAGAAGCCAGGTCTGAGCAACCTTTCACGCCTTTCGCTGCAAGCCAGGAAGAATCAGGTAGGCGCAAGTCTTCGAGAGCCTGGCCGCGGCGCATTCTCACCCGCTAAAGCAGTGGTTACTTACCGCGGAACTCCAGTCAGAGGAGTACACGGTATAGGTGCTGAGTTCGGGGCCGCGGTAACCACAAAATTTTCCGATGTGGTATCGGCTATTGCAGCCTCTATAAGCGGCGTTCTGAATGACTTTGGGCCAATCCCAAACAAAGCTCAAAACCAGATACTGATCACAGGGACGGCACTGGGCTCATTTGGTTTTGAATTTGAGGAAGCGCCAAGTGGTGACCCTCAGCTCACGCTGGAGGGGACTACGCCCGTCTCGCAAGCTTTCGAGCTGGTTGCAGAACTTCTTGAAGCATCCACCAAGGGTGATGAGGAGTTGTCAGAGCCAGCGTCGAGGCTTGGTACAAGGGCTATTGCCACGGTCTCAGAGTATCTGGACAAGCTAATAGCCTATGAAGCCTACTGCTCCGTAACAACCAGAGACCACGTATTTTCCTTTACCAGCGTCGATCAGGTTCGCATTAGCAGATCGCGCCTGAGCGTGGAAAACATCACTGAAACCGATATCGAGTTCAGTGGCGAATTTCTTGGCGCCTTTCCTGCCGAACGTCGTTTCGAGTTCAAAACCCAGGAAGGCACAATTATCCACGGACGGATTGCTGCCGCAATCGAGAACCCGGCAATAATTAACACCCGGCTAAATCAGACATTCACTATTGGCGTGAGCGCGAGAACAGTGGGAAATGGCAGGCCGAGATACACAATTTCCAAACTTCCTTGGTAAATACTGGCCCAGCCTGCAGCTGGGCTTTTCATTTCTCCCTCCCTGATCCGATCCTTGAATATCGACATGCCGAGGTCATGTACAGTCAATCTGCGAAGAAAGGTATCAACCAGAATCGCTTCCAGATAGCGCTCGGCCACAGGTGCGAAACGATGCTTCGACCGCCTCAAGACCAGCCATCCAGAGCCCTGCCACCTCCATCCCATTGAACTAATTTTCCCTGCCCACCCTCGAAGCCATACATTTGCTTCCACAAGGAAAATTCCGTGCTCAAGTTAACTGCCTCCGCCCTCATCCTCGCCGCCACTCTGGGTCTGGCTGCCTGCGACAGCAAATCCGAACAGAAGGCACAGGACGCTCAGGCGCATCAGGAGAAATCCCAGGAGAAGATGGAGTCTGCTCAGGACAAAGTGAACGAAGCGGCCAAAGAGAACACCGAAGCGGCCAAGGACAAAGCCGAGTCCAAGGAAGCGGCTGCCGAAGAGTCGAAGACCTTCGTGCCGACCTCCGAAGTGACCAATACCATTCAGCCTGAAAAAAAGTAAAACAGTGAAAACTCTTCACAAAGTTTTCACAGCGGCCGCGTCATTGTAGAGCTGCTCCCAAGTGTGAATCCTTAAGCCCGCTCCCCCATCGCGGGCTTTTCTTTGCCCGGAATTTGACGGGCAAAGCCCTTTTCGAACAGATTCGATCCCCATTCCCGACGCGCCGTTCTCGTTAAAAAAATCGCACAATATCTGACGCCAAAAAATCACTTGATTTATTTATAGGATTATTGCACTCATGCATTAACGCCACAGGTTCTGGTGTCGATAGCCTCATCACAGTAAGTCCGCAAACACACCTAGGGGCACGTTATGTTCGGAAATAAGAACAAAGCTGAGCTGACGGCCATGAAGGCCCAGGTAGATGGACTCAAAGGACTGACAAGCGCGCTGGAAAAATCGATGGCGGTGGTCGAGCTGGGTCTCGACGGCAAGATCCTCCGGGCCAACGATAACTTCCTCGCGGCGATGGGCTATCGGGCTGAAGAGCTGGCGACCAAGACACATCGTGACTTCTGCGAGCCGGAAATGCTCCGCAGCCGCGAGTATGCTGATCTCTGGGCATCCTTGAAGGCCGGGAAATTTATCTCGGGCACCTTCAAACGCGTCGGCAAGAATGGCCACAGCGTCTGGCTCGAAGCCAGCTACAACCCGGTGACGGATGCGCAGGGCAACGTCGTCAAGGTGGTCAAGTACGCCCTGGACGTCACCACACGCGTGATGCTGGAGAACGAAACCAGCAGCAAGCTCGCCGCTGTCGACCGGGCGATGGCTATCTGCGAATTCGAACCCAACGGCAATGTGATAACCGCCAACAACAACTTCCTGAACGTCATGGGCTATGCGCTGGCCGAAATCAAGGGTAAACACCATCGCTCGTTCTGCGAGCCGACACTGGTCAACAGTCCGGAATACACCGAGTTCTGGCGCAAGCTGAACCACGGCGAGTTCATCGGCGACCAGTTCAAACGTATCGGCAAACAGGGTCGGGTTGTCTGGCTGGAAGCGACCTATAACCCGGTTTTCGATGTCGACGGCAAACTCTACAAAATCGTCAAGTTCGCCAGCGACATTACCCAGCGCGTCGAAAAACAGGAAGCTGACGCGCACGGTGCGTCGCGCGCTTATCACATCTCGGCAGAAACCGAGAAAGTGGCCGAGCAGGGAACCCTGGTCATTCAGGAAACCGCGCGGGAAATGCGTCAGATCTCCGAAAACATCGGTGCATCGGCGAAACTGGTGAGTCAGCTGGGCGATCGCTCCGAGCAGATCACCGCCATCGTCAACACCATTCGCGGCATTGCCGATCAGACCAACCTGCTGGCGCTCAACGCAGCCATCGAAGCGGCACGCGCGGGCGATCAGGGCCGTGGGTTTGCCGTGGTGGCCGACGAAGTCAGGCAACTGGCGGGACGTACCAGTGGCTCGACCACCGAGATTGCCGAAATGATTGGCAAGATCCTCGCCGAAACACGCGAAGCCGTGGCTAGCATGGACGCCACGCAGGAAGGAGCCATTCGTGGTGTGACACTGGCCGATCAGGCCGGCCAGGTGATCGTGCAGATCCGCGATGGCGCAAGCGATGCAGTCGAGGCCGTCAACATGTTCGCCACACGCATGGACGAAGCTGAAGCGTTTGCAAAACCGGGCAAGCGGTGACGCTTCGGTAGCACCGCGCCAATCAAGAACCCGCGCGCTGCGGGTTTTTTATTGACCGCTGATTACTGCACAAACCTTGGTTATCAGGCCCGTCTGCGCTTCAATAGCGCCCATTGCACCCCACGCCAGCCAAAGGACCGCTCATGGCCTCGCCAGACAAGCAGCAAAAACGTGCCAAGCGCGCAAAGATCAAGGCCAAGCAGAACCGCTCGGGCAAGGCTGCAACCAGCCTGGTTCATCCAGTATTCGCCTCGGCGCTGGTCAACCAGCCGTTCGACGACGTTGAACTCGACCTCAATACCTTCGACTTCAGCGACATTGTCGAGAACGGTTTTGACCCGGCCGACTACGACGACCTGTTCACGGCTATGAAGCAAGCCGAGGCCATCAGCCAGCTCGCGCTGTGCGTCGTCTTCCTGCAGTACCCGGTGCTGGCACTGGTGATTTCCGAAGAGGACGAAGACCCGGCCACGGACTTCATGATGGGCCTGCTTATCGTGTACCGCGCCATGTACCACGATGAAGACGAAGACAGCGCGATCGAGTGGATCGAAAGCCCTGCCTTCCAGAAGGATTACACCCTGGCGTCCGGCCTGCTGATGAAGAGAGAGACCAGAGCCGCACGCTGATTGAGGATCGTGCCAATGCGCGGCATTGGCACGAGGGTCATGCGCCCAAGGGCGCGATCAACCCAGCGCAGCAGCGCCCACGCGACCGTCCTTGCGACGACGCGATACGATCAGGCCAGCGCCGATCACCAACAGGCTGAGTACGCCGGTGGCGATGATTTCGAGGCGATGCTCTTCCTGCAGCAGCATGATGGTCAGCACCGCGACGATGAACGCGATCACTGCCCAGGTCAGCCATGGGAACAGCCACATCTTGAAGTCGATGGCCTCGCCCGCAGCAATGCGCTTCTGGCGCATACGCAGCTGCGACACCGCGATCACCAGATAAACCAGCAGTGCGATGGCACCGGAGCTGGCGAGCAGGAAATCAAACACGGCCGCCGGCGCGATGTAGTTGGCGAACACGGTCAGGAAAGCCGCCGCAGTCGACATGATCACCGCCCAGTGAGGCGTACCGCCCTTGCTGGTGCGCTTGGACACGGCCGGCGCATCGCCGCGCTTGCCCAGCGAGAACAACATGCGCGAAGCGGTGTACAGGGCCGAGTTCAGGCAGCTGGTCACGGCGACCAGGACCACCAGGTCGACGATCAGCTTGGCGTTCGGAATGCCCATTGCATCGAGCACGGTCTGATACGAACCCACCTCGGCCAGGCGCGGATCGTTCCACGGCACCAGCGACACCACGATGAAGATCGAAACCAGATAGAACAGGAAGATCCGCCAGATCACCGAATTGGTGGCCTTGGTGATCTGCTTGCCAGGGTTCTTGGACTCGGCCGCGGCGATGGTCACAATCTCGGTGCCCATGAACGAGAACATGGTGGTCAGCATTGCTGCCAGCACCGCGCCCATACCGTTTGGCAGGAAGCCGCCGGTATCGAACAGGTGGCTGACACCGCTGACGTTGCTGGTGGGCAGCAGACCGAAGATCGCCGCAACACCCAGCACCACAAACGCGATGATTGCCACGACCTTGATCAGCGCGAACCAGAACTCGAATTCACCGTAGTTCTTCACACTGAACAGGTTGGTTGCCGTCAGCACCAGTGTGATGACCAGCGTGAACACCCAGATCGCGATATTGGGGAACCAGGCATGCAGAATGGTTGCAGCGGCGTTGGCTTCCAGTGGAATCACCAGCACCCAGAACCACCAGTACAACCAGCCGATGGTGAAACCGGCCCAGTGACCGATAGCGCGGTCGGCATAGGTTGAAAACGAACCGGTATCCGGCGAGGCAACGGCCATTTCGGCCAGCATGCGCATCACCAGCACCACCAGCGTACCCGCCGCGGCATACGCCAGCAGCACGGCAGGACCGGCTTCGGCAATCGCGTGGCCGGAGCCGACGAACAACCCGGCGCCAATCACGCCAGCAATCGACAGCATCGTAATGTGTCGAGGTTTCAGCCCTTGTTCGAGCTCGGAAGAGTTAGCGGTACTGCTCATAAAACCACCTGTGCAAGACGAGCGAGGCACACCGGAGCGTTACGTAAAAAGAAACCTACGGTGCCGTTCTTTATATTTGACGCAAGAATTGCGCCAAAATATTTCGAAAACGACGTCGCTTAGAGAATACGAGGCCTGTGGCTTGACGCGTGAAGCCTGCAGCACGATGGCTTTTCTGCGCCGTCTGTAGGATTTGTTACCAAACGCCTCAGATTCGTCTACATGCACGCACCAAAAATGCCCCAAACCTTCCTCAAAGCGCAAACATGGTGCAGAAATCAGACCGCCGCTCAGCAAATGCTACTTCCAACGCCCGGCCAAAGCTGGCAACATCGCGCCTTTTTCGCGCACGCCCCTGTTTTACAGGGCATCGTGCTTGCCTTCTTGCGACCGTCCGCTGCCCATATGAGACAACCCGTCGAGTGCCTCCACGCTGGACACAATACGTCGATGGTTGTCCTTTAAACGCTGTGCTAGCTTGGCGTTCGCTGGCAGCCAGCGCGCACACTTCAACGAGGACCCCACATGGCCGAGGCCACGCCCGCCCTGGAAATCCGCAACCTGCACAAGCGCTACGATCAGCTTGAGGTGCTCAAAGGTATCTCGCTGACGGCTCGCGACGGCGACGTCATATCGATCCTCGGCTCGTCCGGTTCCGGCAAGTCCACATTGCTGCGCTGCATCAACCTGCTGGAAAACCCGCATCAGGGCCAGATTCTGGTGGCCGGCGAAGAATTGAAGCTCAAGGCAGCGCGCAATGGCGACCTGATTGCTGCCGATAACCGGCAGATCAATCGTCTGCGCAGCCAGATCGGCTTTGTGTTCCAGAATTTCAACCTGTGGCCGCACATGAGCGTGCTCGATAACATCATCGAAGCCCCGCGTCGCGTCCTCGGTCAGAGCAAGGCCGAGGCCATTGCGGTGGCTGAAGAGCTGCTGGCCAAGGTAGGTATCGCCGACAAGCGCCATGCCTACCCTGCGCAACTTTCCGGCGGGCAGCAGCAACGCGCCGCCATTGCGCGTACGCTGGCCATGCAACCACGGGTTATCCTGTTCGACGAGCCGACCTCGGCCCTCGACCCGGAGATGGTTCAGGAAGTACTCGGCGTCATCCGCGCACTGGCCGAAGAAGGCCGGACCATGCTGCTGGTAACCCACGAAATGAATTTTGCACGTCAGGTATCAAGTGAAGTGGTGTTTTTGCATCAGGGAATGGTCGAAGAACAGGGCACACCGCAGCAAGTATTCGAAAACCCGCTGTCGGCAAGGTGCAAACAATTCATGTCGAGTCACCGCTAACGGAGCAACACCCATGCAATCGTACAAAAAGATCTTGCTGATCGCAGCGGCCACCCTTGCCTTCAGCGGCAGTGCCTTTGCTGAAACCATGAAAATGGGCATCGAAGGGGCCTACCCGCCGTTCAACAACAAGGACGCGAGTGGCCAGGTGGTGGGCTTTGACTATGAAATCGGCCAGGCCCTGTGCGCCAGGATGAAAGTCGAGTGCGAAGCGGTGACGTCAGACTGGGACGGCATCATCCCGGCGTTGATGGCCAACAAGTTCGACTTCCTGATCTCGTCGCTGTCGATCACCGAAGAGCGCAAGCAGGTGGTCGATTTCACCAATCCGTATTACTCGAACAAGCTGCAATTCATCGCGCCGAAAACCTCCTCGATCGACGTATCGAGCATGGAAAAAGCCAAAGAGAGCCTTGCCGGCAAGTCAGTGGGTGCACAGCGCTCGACGCTGGCCGCCACCTGGCTGGAAGACAAGCTCGGGATCATGGACGCCAAACTCTATGACACTCAGGAAAACGCCTTCCTCGACCTCTCCTCCGGTCGCGTCGACGCCATGCTGGCCGACAAATACGTCAGCTTCGAGTGGCTGAAAAGCGAAGCGGGTCAGAACTTCGAGTTCAAGGGCGAGCCTGTCGTGGAAGACGACAAGATCGGCATCGCCGTGCGCAAGGGTGACGACGCCCTGCGCGAGCGCCTGAACGCGGCCCTGAAAGAAATCATCGCTGACGGCACCTACAAGAAGATCAACGACAAGTATTTCCCTTTCAGCATCCTCTGATTCACCTGACCGCGTCGCCGCCGCTTGCTTTCGAAGCGCGGCGACCGGCCCTGACAAAGCCTGCCCATGAACATTGATCTCCACGGATTCGGCCCGGCCCTTGCGGCTGGCGCGCTGATGACGGTCCAGCTTGCTCTCTCGGCCCTGTGCCTGGGGCTGGTGCTCGGACTGCTCGGCGCCTTGGCCAAGACCTCGCCCTACAAGCCGCTGCAATGGCTGGGCAGTACCTACTCGACCCTGGTACGCGGCATTCCCGAACTGCTTTGGGTGTTGCTGATTTACTTCGGCACCGTCAACGGTATGCGCGCCCTGGGCAAACTGTTCGACATTCCCGACCTGGCCCTCAGCGCCTTTGCTGCCGGGGTCATCGCCCTGGGCATTTGCTTCGGTGCCTACGCGACCGAAGTGTTTCGCGGCGCGATTCTGGCCATCCCCAAAGGCCACCGCGAAGCCGGGCTCGCGCTGGGCATGTCACGCTCGCGCATCCTTTTCAAACTGGTCCTGCCGCAGATGTGGCGCATCGCCCTGCCCGGCCTGGGCAACCTGTTCATGATTCTGATGAAAGACACCGCGCTGGTCTCGGTGATCGGCCTGGAAGAAATCATGCGCCACGCGCAGATCGCCGTGGGCTTCACCAAGCAAGCGTTCACCTTCTACATGGTCGCGGCCTTCATGTACCTGGGCCTGACCGTGCTGGCCATGGCCGGCATGTACTTCCTTGAAAAGCGCGCCAGTCGCGGCTTTCTGAGGAGCGCGTCATGAACTGGGAAGTCATCATCAAGTGGCTGCCACGCCTGGCACAGGGCGCAACCCTGACCCTGGAACTGGTGGCGATTGCCGTCATCGCCGGGCTGATCCTTGCCATCCCGATGGGCATCGCCCGCGCATCGCGCCACTGGCCGGTGCGCGCCCTGCCCTACGCCTACATCTTTTTCTTCCGCGGCACACCGCTGCTGGTGCAACTGTTTCTGGTCTATTACGGGCTGGCGCAGTTCGAGTCGGTGCGCCAGAGTGCGTTGTGGCCGTACCTGCGCGACCCGTTCTGGTGTGCCGTGGTGACCATGACCCTGCACACCGCCGCCTACATCGCCGAAATCCTGCGCGGCGCCATGCAGGCGGTGCCGCCAGGTGAAGTCGAAGCGGCACGGGCACTGGGCATGTCGAAATGGAAGGCGCTCTTCTATATCGTCCTGCCACGCGCGGCACGCATCGGCCTGCCGGCCTACAGCAATGAAGTGATCCTGATGCTCAAGGCCAGTGCGCTGGCCAGCACCGTCACCCTGCTGGAACTGACCGGCATGGCACGCACGATCATCGCCCGCACCTACCTGCCGGTGGAAATCTTCTTCGCCGCCGGCATGTTCTACCTGGTCATGACCTTCGTGCTGGTGCAGGGCTTCCGGCTGCTGGAAAAACTATTGCGTGTAGACGCAAGCCAAGGGCGCTGATATGAAAGGTGCTGGCGTCGATCCAGTCAGCACCTTGCCATACGAGTCCGCCACCATGCCCTCTGAACCTCGCTTGCAGGATGAACACCTCGGCAGCCACTTCGGTGCGCTGGACAGCTTCCTGTTCGCGCATCAGGCCTTGTGGCGGCCCAAGCCGTTCACGCACCTCTCCCTGCCTTGGGAAGACAAATACCCGGACCTCGCGCTCTGGCTGCGGCAACGCACGCTGGAACAGGCCGAGGCCGCGCACAATCACCCGGAACACCTCGATGCGCCCTTCCCGTTCAAGCAACTGGCCGCCGAAGCCGTCGCGCTGAGCCACGTCGCCGAACTGCCCGTGCACGCCCAGCAGCCAGTCGAGGCGCGCATGAGCGTCGATGTGCCAGGGCGCAAGTGGCAGCAGATCGAAGCTTTTGCCAGCCATCTGGACATGCGTGACAGCGCGACTCACTGGCTGGACTGGTGCGCTGGCAAAGGCCACCTGGGGCGCCGCCTGACCGGGCCCGGCCAGCGTCTGACCTGCCTGGAGCGCGACCCGGCGCTGATCGAAGCAGGCCTGGCCTTGAGCGCGCGGCAAGGCCTCGACGCCAGACATGCGCAGCAGGATGTCATGGCCGACGACACGTGGCGCTACCTGCAACCCGAACATACGCCTGTGGCACTGCATGCCTGCGGCGACCTGCACATTCAGTTGATGGAGCTGGCCAGCCAGACGGGCTGTCGGCGTATGGCGATTGCGCCGTGCTGCTACAACCGTACCCGGCACGACCTTTATCAGGCGCTGTCCAGCGAGGGCAAGGCGTCCGGCCTGAAGCTGTCGCGAGACGAGCTCGGCCTGCCGCTCAGTGAAACCGTGACAGCGGGCGCGCGCGTACGTCGTCAACGCGACATCTCGATGGCCCGCCGCCTGGGCTTCGACCTGCTGCAGCGCCGCCTGCGCGGCATCGATGACTACTTGCCCACACCCTCGCTGCCGACGTCATGGCTGGATGCACCCTACGCGGACTACTGCAACCATCTGGCAAAACTCAAGCATCTGCCTGCACCGGGCCAGCAGGACTGGGCTGCGCTGGAAGCCGCTGGCTGGAAAAGACTGGCCGAAGTGCGCAACCTGGAACTGGTCCGCGATCTGTTTCGGCGTCCGCTGGAGATGTGGCTGGTGCTGGACAGGGCGATTTACGTGCGCGAGCAGGGTTACAGCGTGAGCGTTGGCACTTTCTGTGACAGCCGGATTACACCGCGCAACCTGCTGATTCTGGCCCGAAAATCGTGACTGAAATCGGTTGAGCAACCTGTGGATAAGTCTGTTGATGAAAATGTGGATGAATGCGTTAAAGCTTGGCGCGCCAGTTACTGAAGCCCCTTATTTTTTTCCGCCATCCTTCCCGTAACCCGCAAAAACAATGCCTTGCGGCTCAATGCACCCGACTGCACATAATTACCCGGCTGCGCAAATCTTTATCGGCAAATTGTGCATAAAGATTTGGTAAAGGCTCTGGCGCAAGCGTTTTGCGCGGCTCAATCGTGCACACGCAGACGCCTGTGCACGAGCTGTCGGGCGCAAGATTTCAGACCTCTTCGACACACTCCAGCGAGCGCTCGACCATGACCTTGGCCATTTCCAGCATGTGCATGGAAGCGAACGCCAGATCGCGTTGCGAACCGGTCAGCTCATCGCCGAGTTCGTGAGCGGTGGCCGATGCGCAGCGCAGGAAATCCAGCGCGTGCACCAGGGTGGCTTCCAGGCTGATGAAGTCGAACTTGCTGTCGTGGGGTTCCTTGGCCGGTCGGGAGATTGGCAGGTAACACTCCATGGCGCGCTTGACCACAGCCTTGTCGAAGACCGGTGCGGCGCTGGACGGTTTGTTGGGCGGATCGGGGGTTACTTTGACCATGCTTAGCTCTCTCCTCAATGGAACTGCCACTGGGTCGCGACTAAACGATTGAGGTGGCAGCTGTGCGAAAGGTTAGTCGACCGGGAGCTAAGACCGGCGCACCCGAAGGTGCCCTCACGCACAGCCGCCATAGAGTGCAGGAAGAAGACCTGAACAAAACAGCGACGCGATACGCCTTAACTCAAATCCGGGCGACTAAACCCGATCGCTGATAGGCAGCGACGGGCGGAGAGTAGAAGCCCAGACAGAGGGGCGCAAGCGGTCGGGGATTCTCTCGGAAATGTCCTTCAAAAGAAAGAGACGGTGCCTGCAAAAACGCGCCTGAAAGCGTTGCAAAAGGTGAGTTCACAGTACGACGCTTTGATTCTGGCCGAAGGCCGTAGGAGCGAACTTGTTCGCGAAGACTGAATACGCAGCGCCGCATTCCTGTCATGACCCACTACTAAAACTGATCATCCTTCAACCGCGCAAACGGCACACTGCGGTTCTGCAGCTTGCGCAACGTCAGCTTGTAGGCACTGGACTTGATCTGACTGCCCATCGGCGTCTCCTCCAGCAAAATCCGCCCCGACGCAAAGGCACAGCCCGTACTCATCATCTTGTACTTGAGCAGGTACAGCCCCGGGTCCATCTTGGCGAACACAAACACCGCCCCGGCCGGCACAAACGCATGCCGAAACGCCCGGCGCCCCACCGCATCCGTAACCTTGGCATACACCGCCGACTCGCCCGCCGAGTTATCCACAGTGATCTGCGACCAGCCGTTGTCCTTGAGCACCGGCATGTCCTTCACATAGCCCGCCTTGTCCGGCCACGGCGCGCCCATCGGATCAAGCGCCGGCACGCCACACTCGGACGCCGCAGCATCTGCAGGCTTCGCCAGGCTCGCTACAGGTTCCTCGACCGGCGCGGCAGGCGCGGGCTTGACCCACGTCTGCGCAACCGGCGCAGGCTCCGACGGCACAAACGACTTGCCTGCACCCGGTTCGTAGCCCATCCACGCCCCACCCGCGCAGAACACCACAAACAACAGCGCCCAACGCCACGCACTGCGACGACGCCTGTCACGGGAAGGGGATGCAGAAGCGTAGGAAGAGGACTTGGGCGCCGGTCCCGAACGAGCCGCCTGAGACGGCGCAGCAGCAGTCGCTGCAGAAGTGGCGGCATACACATGCACCGCCTGCCCACGCGCTGCATGCGCCTGCTTGCGGCGCGCAGCGTCCATACGCACCTTGTGCTCGTTGGCAGCGAGCTGCGCATCATAAGCCGCACGCCGCGAAGGGTCAGCCAGCACATCGTGAGACGCGTTGACGACGCCCATCATGTCCGAGGCGTAAGGATCTGGATTCCTGTCCGGGTGCAGCTTCTGCGCCAGCTTGCGATAAGCCTTCTTGATCTGCTCAGGAGAGGCATCGCGAGCAACACTCAGCAGCTCGTAATGCGTAGGCGTTCTCTGCATTGCACTTGCTGTCCATGGCTGACTGCCATTTTCGATACAGTTGTATCGGCCAAAAAGCCGGTAGCTCCAGTGCAAATCCGACGCAACAGCAACCAGCGCACAAGAAAATGCCCGAATCCAGAGGATCCGGGCATTTCTTGATACATCGATGAAGCCTTCGTCGGCATCCAGACGCACATTCATGCGATTCAGACAGCCATCCTCAGCCCCACCCTGCGCAAAGCCGACAGGCCAGGCGCATTTGCAAATATCCTTCAACAACTCTTCAGCGAATGACCAGCCTGCGGCAAACAACACCCCAAACCCGGTTACGATCCATCGCATTACTCATCAGATAGTCCTTTATCTGCATGGCTGAAAAGCTAACGACCCGTGCTGCTGACTCAGTAGCCTGGGCCGTTGAGAACAAGCCTATGCAAAGCCCTCCTGCCCCGCAACTGCCCAAAAATGGCGGGGTCGGATGGGTGCCTGTTCACACGCCAAATCGCCATCAACGCTGGACGCATTGGTTTGCGCGACCAGGTTAAAAATCCAGCGTTCTGTCAGGCACAAGCTGTGCGCACCAAAGGCAAAATCAACCCCCGAATTCAACGCCATCCGCCCTACCACGCAGACCAATCCGTCCAAACCAACAGAAACGTCCTGCACCACCACCCGCCCGCATCCGACCCGAAGCGCCAACGGTCGATTTTTTCAACTGAATCAGACAGCTAGGCTTTACAAGCGCATCAGACTCTATATACTCGCAGCCCATTACGCCGGTATAGCTCAGTTGGTAGAGCAACTGACTTGTAATCAGTAGGTCCCGGGTTCGACTCCTGGTGCCGGCACCATATAAGGTTTCAAAGGTAGTTTTTGCAGCCTTTGAAATCTCCGAAAACCCCGCCTTTTGGCGGGTTTTTTCGTTTTGGGTGCTTAGTCAGTTGAACTTCAATCGTCAAATTCGCGGTGATCAGCTAGGCCACGCGGGCCCATCCAAGCAAGACTGCAAAGCCGCCGCCCTTAGATGGACCTCAATTAAAAATCTAAAGCCAATGCGAACTGTCTGTGGAAAACCACAGATTCCACTGGTAGATAATCTCATCCACAGCCGCAAAATTCCCGAAACCCGAAAGAGCCCCGAATTATCCACAGGCTTAGAAAAGATCGGGTAAATCGCTGTCGCCGAGAGTACCCCAGGTAGCCGGAACCTTTTAGGCTAGGCCACACGGTGGTGATTCTCACACAGTGCGGTTAGCGTCCTGCGGCTCGTACGGTCACGTCGACGTTATGGTGTCCCCACTGCGGCAACTCATCCCCCTTTCGTAGCTGCCCTGCAGCAAACTATCCGCTTGGCCATTCCCGTGCGCCGAGCTGCGCCCGTCTCTTTCTCGCGGAGAGAGGCGATCGCTCCAACCGCTGCTGCAGCCCAACTCCTACAAGGCTTTGCGGCATTCCCCATCGTGACAATCGGCGTGACAAACACCGAAGTCACCATCAAAAGCGATGCAGATGATGGTCCCACAGCTCAAGGAATGGACTGCACCTGACTGACAGTCAGACATGCCCCCGGTAATCGCATCACCGCCTTCACCCGACTCAGGATCTTGCGGCACTAGTCTCATCAGCCAGTGCAGCCTGCACGCCCACTTCTTAGGAGGTGCTCAGGAGCCAAAATCAAGCTAATCTAGATTTTTTACGTTTTCGTGGCCGAACCAGTCCTTCGCTTTTTCAACAACTGCGTCAGATGGCGAGTGATAAAATAAAGCCAAATTTGATTTTGCACGGGTACAGCATACGTAGAGAATTTTACGCGTCCTATTCACCACACTTTCTTTATCCATACGATCAGTAAATAAATAATCAAAGTTATATGAATTCCACCGCCCATTGTTCAGAACAACCAGAACATCAGGAAATTCTCGACCTTTGGTTTTATGCTGAGTAGAGAACGGCGTAAACCCTTCAAGATATTCAAATAATTTCTGAAATTGAGAGAATGGAAGCGCGGCCACTTGGTTATAAATATAACGCTTCGAATCTATAAATGATTGAAGTCGATCGTCAACCCTAACAAGGCCACTTACATTTGCCTCATCGATAACTTGCTGCACTGTTTTATCATCGACTTTAGATAAATTGAAAATTCTCTCCTTCAGCGTGACTTTATCACTCTTAGATGTGACCGCATGTTCAGTTACGCGAAGAAACTCATTAAAACTTCCATCCAAGTAAAGCTGGACATTTTTTTGTATTTTAAATAAGTGTTTTATCAGGTCATCCCTATTGCCACCACCACGCCCCAGCTCACTTCGATCAGATTTTTGATCGTCTATAAGCTGATCCTTGTTAATATATAAAGAAGCCAGCTCACTATATGGGAAATCCAGCGCTCGATCATATATAGCTTGGTGTTCTGCAATATATATAGCCATGCCTTCTGTCGGATCAACGTCTTTTAAGGACTTTCCAGTTTTTCTATACTTCAATTCGGCCAATACTTCTCCGAACGTTTTTCCATCAGAGTTAAACGCAGGCTCCTTTTTCTTAATATAACTTTTGATCTTACGAACATATTCCAAGATCTTATCGCCATCATAAATCCTCATCAATTCACTAAACCCTGCTTTGGCAGCGATAAGGTTATGAGTGAGATTGAGTTCCTTAGCACCTGATAACTCGGAAAAGTCCCAAGCCAAGTATTTTTTTACAGCATTAACGTCATCATTGGAGGAATATAGAAATTGTATATGACCATCTTTTACACCACCTTCACTGGTCATATTGGGAGCATTTAAATCTTTGGAAGGAATTTGGAAAAGTCCATCACTCCTAAGTTTGTTTGCCAAATCGATTACATTTTTTGGATTTCTTCTATTTTCTTCTTTCTTTATTTCTCTAACCTGCCCAACCTTCTCACCTTTGTAAGCATCTAAATCACCAATACCCTCATCATAAATTGCCTGCATTGCATCGCCAAAAAAACCAATAACATTTGGATCACCAACCCTAGTCAACTGCGTAAGAAGTATATCTACAACTTCCGCCTGAGTATCTTGATACTCATCCACCATGATATATGGATAACAATCTTTCAGTATCCGGCAAAGCTTGTCGTATCTTCTAAACATCTCGTTAGCAAGTAAAATAACTTCATCGTGTGAAACTACCCCCTCTCTAAGTTTTACATACTCTTTATACCTAACATCTCCTTCAATAGTATCTAATTTTTCTGGCTCGCCATTGCCATCTAAAACTTTAAACCTCGATATTTCCTCATCATTAATCAGCGCTAACAAAACCTCCTTTAGTTCTACTTGAAAATGCTTGATTACTCCCCAGAGAAAGTCATGGATCGTAGAAACGTGCAGATTTGGATGGCTGGCTCTGCCCTCAATCTCCCGCACCGCGGCGTTGGTGTAGGTAACACAAGCTACACGTGCCAAAGGCTTGAGAGTAACCAGATTCGTTATAACCTCTACCAAAGAGTAAGTTTTACCACTTCCAGCACCACCACTCAGTAAAAAACTCTTACCCTCGTCGATAGTATCAAGAATCTTTTTCGACTCGTCACTAACCTCCTCTAACGTCTTCATTTGCGCAGCCATTCCAGGCCCTCTTGGATATAGTGAGGAGTTTTCCAATTAGAAAAGTCAGATTTCTTATCAGGTACACTATTAAGCAGGATTTCAATCGCTAACGAAGGCTTTTTGACAACTGCTTTCTCTGCAAACTCAAATGCATCACACTCGCCATTTATATATTTATTGAACCACTTAGGCGTTAGAGATGGAAATTTTTCAGAGTCAGTTCCAAGTAGTGTTTTGTTTAGCGAAAAGAATGCATCTTCGAAGCTTCTTCCATGATAGCCATCGTCTTTGGTCTGATATGCTAGAAAAATACAGCCATCGACATCGACCTTCCATTCGCCTCCGACTTTAGATAAAGCCTTACCTTCAATATTAAGGGAGGTAAAGTAGCCCAAATCCTCTCTGACCTTGCCATGATAAAATACTAACGATCCATTAGCTGTATGGTCTGCCGCCGGGTCATCAGGACGACATTTTATAGTCTCTATTTTCTGCGTACCTTTTTTGTATAGCTGGGGAGTAACTCCATCCGGTTCAAAAAGCAACTGTTTAATTCCGCTATCTATATCAGTCAAAATTAAAGCTTTAATACCAATAAAATGGATAAACTTTTCAAAAATTTGAGCATGTGCTCCTACCTCCACAATTGAAATATTCTGTGAAAGTAGAGGTGTAGCGCCCGCATCAGGAATCTCTTGGTCAAACTTCCTCATCATTGCTGGTAGAAGAATCTTCTCAGTATCACCTTCAATAAGTATTGCTTTATCAGCAAAAAATAGCTCGGCTCGGTTCAATGTAAGATATTGCTTAAGGAATCTGTAGTGTAGTTCAGCCTGGGCATTGTCATCCACATCATCGGACGAATACTCCGACTTGAGCGCCTTAAGATTTTTCGCGTCCACACTGTTAGCAAGAGGTGACTTCCTCAAATACTTGATGTCGTCGAAATCACACTCTGCCACTATATGAGATGAGTGAGTGCTGATAATCGTTTGAAGATGAATTTCCATTCCATCCTCTCTCACCCTGCTTTCTTTCAACAGGGACTTTATATTTTTTATAAACGTATATTGCATTTGAGGATGCGTATGCGCTTCCGGCTCCTCAATAAAAAGTAAATTAATTGCAGCAGGATTTTCTTTACTAGATCTCCGAAAAGAAGTCATCAGCATCTCTATTTCAAAAATCATGCTGATTAGATTCATATAGCCAAGCCCATTAAAGTGCTCTGGAAGATCATGAGTATCGTGGGTATACATCACAGTTGTATTTCCATCCAACAGCTCTCGATGCTGCAGGGTGGATGCAATCTTAATATGCGTCTCAGACAATCTAGATCCGCCAAACTTTGCAACTTTCCCCAATAACCCAGAAAACATATCCTGATATATTTCGCTCAGTTCCTTATCCGTCGAACGCAGTTGCTTCTTAAAGCCCTCAACAGCCTCTTGCTGCTCTTGGTTCTCAGATGTCTTTTTATATATGATTGCAGTCTGAGAAGAGAGTGTTCTATCACTATCTTTATTCGTAACACTCCGCTTCGCACCGATAGATCTAAATGAAATAACATCAGCCAAACTAATATTTTCCTTAGTCAAGTCTGTGAACACATCCGGATCACTATAGGAAAAACTTTTCTTCCTAACTTGATCAAAGTAGATATGCTGATTTTCCTTAAGAAACAAACTCGAATCGCTGTCATACTTTTCTTTTACATCATTGTAATCATTCCGCATCGCCGTTAACTGCGGATAGCTAACCTGATATTCAAATCCAAGTACTATATGGTTATCATCAGGATCCAGGCTCATTATCAACTGGCTTACTGGCGATAAATTATCGAGATCATCGTACTCAATATATAACTTCAACGTTATACCCAAGGGGGTATAATCACTCTCTGGACCTATCAGTTCAGCCCCGCTCATCAATTTAATTAATGCTGCTTTCAAATCGACGTTGAAATCGTCAAAAACTATTTTATGCTTTTCAGAAGAATTTATAAACTTCTCTAATGCAGAGAGCAGCGAAGTCTTTCCGCTATTATTTTTACCCAATACCAGAGAAAGATTGCTCTCGAGATCAAGAGAGAATTTCTTCAGTAAGCGAAAATTATTTACTTCAATCCTTACTACCTTCATAAACCTATCCTTGTATTAAAATAAATTGCCCTGCAATTAGATACCAGACACATCTACACCCTGATATAAAATAGTCAGTTAACTATCAACAAAATTAAGACTATTGATGTGTAAGAGGCTGATATTAATGAGCTTAATCGCTTAAGCGGATTATTTGCATCCATGCTAATCAAGCCTCACCGTTGCCAAGGGTTACATGACCCAAGGAGCTGGCCACTTGCCAGACAGTAGCTAAATCTTGGCCTATCTTGCAAGCAGCTAGTAAAGGCGCAGATGGCATCACGCTCTTCGAATGAGGAAAATTTTCTAGATATCAAGATGAATTTAGAAGTAAAAGCTTAAAAATTAAATAAAAACAATGACTTAGATTTATATTTGACTTTTGATGCTACGCCAAATAAAAGAGGAGCTCGCGGCGATGCAGGTGCTTTTTTCTTCAAATTTAATAGCGACCTATGCAGAGCATTTAACGCGTACGTCAGCGCTGATCAAGCGCCCAGCCCTCTCCCCCGCAACATTTCGCCGCTTTATACCAGCCCCTCTCAAACACCAATTTCTGTAATTCCCCTAATCTGAATCCCAGCGTCGCTCATTTCCGATCAATAGTCATGCTATCGATAAGAATATTCAATCACCCATTTGTCTCTTTTAAGGTACATTCTTCATGTACGAAGTGGAACACGTACTGTCTGCCAATGGAGTGGATATCTATCAGGGTTGGCTCGACACCGTTCGAGACACGCGATCCAAAGCAAGAATCACTACCCGGATCGACCGAGCGGCGCTTGGCCACTTCGGCGTAACCGAGCCGGTGGGTGACGGGGTCTTTGAGATGAAGCTGGATTTTGGGCCTGGATTTCGTGTGTATTACGCGATTCAGGGCCAAAAAATACTTTTTCTCTTGGGTGGCGGCTCAAAGGACAAGCAGCAAAACGACATAGACCAAGCCAAGGCTCTCTGGAAATGTCACAAGGTGAAAAAGAAATGACGACTCGTACGCGCTCCCATGATGAAAGCGTTCTGGAAATGCTCCGTGAGGACGAAGCGTTTGCCATCGAATACCTGTCTGTTGCGCTGGAAGAAATCGACGAAGATGGGGGTGAAGACGTTTTCCTTACGGCCATCCGTCGACTGATCGAGGCGAGAGGTGGCATGGGTAATCTCTCGAAGAACACGGGCTTGGCCAGACCTAACCTTTACAGGTCTATTGCTGCTGGCGGCGACCCGAAGCTTTCCACCATCCTCAAGGTGCTCCAGGCATTGGGTGTGGGAATGTCAAAGGTTGTTTCGCACAGAGCTGACATGGGCAGCCAGAGCCCCGATCAGTGACGATTCCTCACCCCGAAATGGCACCGCTTTCACGACAACGAGCAGTTTTTTGTAGTCGTCAGAGCGCCATCCGCAAGTGAAGCTGTTTGGCTTTATCTGCTCTCAGCGTTTTGTGAGGGTTGTAAGCATATTCGCCAGTCGTCAGCGTCCACATGCCTGAACAGTATGTAGCCACCACCATTGGGCACATGGTTCTTGATTTCGTACTCACGCCAGTCCGCCATCGCTCGGCCACAAATGTATTTCGGCTTGCGCTCGATTAGCCAGGCGACGGCATTGATGAATTGCCCATGCGAAAACACTGCGATGTCTTGGGCAGGATGCTCTGCAAGTCGATTCAGGAAAGACTGCGCTCTTGCTATAAATCCTGAAAAAGGTTCTGCGCCTGCTCCATCCATAAACGCTGGATCTGACCTGGCCCAATAAGCTTCAACCCAATCCCGCCGCTGAGCAACGGTTGTGTTGGCACATCGCGCGGGTTCGAGGTAGGTAAATTCTTGAATGGGCCAGGTTTCAAGCGGGGTGGCAGGGAAAGTAGCTGCGGTCGCCGTGGCGGTTGCCTGCGCTCGGGAAAACGGCGAGGCGACAATCAAATCCGGCGCATGAGTGAATGATCGGGCCACTGACTACGCTTGCTCTACCCCCTTCAACGTGAGAGGGATAGTCGCATGATCCACACTGGCTTGGCCTGCGTTGGCAGCGCTTTGTCCGTGGCGAATTAGTCTGACCTGCTTCATTAATCAGAGACTCGCTTAAGAGGCAGAGGCTGAGCGCATTCAAGCGTACGCCCCCTTCTGGCAAAACCCGTCAGCATCAGGGGGCATACAGGCGGTTGATTACCACTCACGCGGCGCAATCAGCTCCTCAATGTCCGCGTCAGTGAAACCATAAGCGTCTGCTATCCGTACGAAATCATCGGCAATGGTCTCGCGGGCGACGGTTTCGATCTCACTGCCGTTCTCTTCGAACACCTCCTCCAGCTCGTTGATTTGCTCTGTCGCTTTGTGAGTCAGGGCATACAGCGCGTCCAGGTCGGAAGGCTTTTGTTGCTCGATTTCGCGACACAGGTTGACCAGCACGTCTTCGCACATTTTCACAACGGCATCAGGGAAATACTCGTCCTGATACATGCCTTTCAGGAAGGTGTGTTTGGCCATGGTTTCATTGGTCAACTGCATGGGTATCCCTCGTCGATGTACAGTGGGCGCTCAGTGAGTCCAATGGAGGTGACAATCGGAGATGTATTACAGAGATTATTGCCCATTCTGCAGGCTGGGCGTATACGGCGGCGGAGCCAGGGCTGATAGCCTACAAGACAGTTGTGACTTATAACTCCATTGTGAGCACCGAAGATCAGGTTTCCCAGTCATGAACGAACCCCTTGATTACAAATTAATGGATAGCATCGTCGTCTGCATCAACGATACCGCGGGCTTTGGAAGAAAGGCGTTTGAAAGCTTCAGCTTGGCGACCGATGTCGCAAGGGACATGGGCGTCGATGGCGACGACGCAAATGATCTGATGGTCGAGTTCTTCGAACGTTTCTCTATCGATCTTAACGATTACGACCCTTATCGGTACTTTTTGGAAGAAGGTTTCAACTTCTTTTCCTTCAGGCGCGCCAAAGACAGACGCGGCAACATTCCGTTGAGGGTGGGCATGTTGTATTTAGCCTTGAAAGCGAGACGTTGGGATACGCAAGCATTTGAACAAGCCACATTCAGCGATGCTCCCCTGTATGAGCGCACAGAAGATATTCCGATTGATGGCTACAAGATAAAGAGCCGTTGATCTTGCCTGTGTGATCCACTTGGTATGCATGTCATACCCCAAGCGCTTTACGAAAAGTGGATGCGCTCGGTGATGACCTCAGGTTACAGCAATCCACATAATTCAAACCTCCTTTCAGCGTGACGGAGGTTTCCTGTGCGCGTGGCCTTGAGCAGGCCGCGCCCTACCAAGCTCCCGAGGCAGAGCTCATAAGGCAGCTGTGGCATTGGGTATGAAAGCAGGTGTCGACCAATAGCAGCACCAACAACTGGACCAATTCGAGAAGCTCGACTAATGGGGCTGGCACCATACAAAGTAAGTGCTTTCAGCAATACAGGCCCTTTTTTCGCATCAGATTTAGCAACGCACATGTAGATCTTCATTACGCACGAACCAAAACAGACCGCTCTCCCCGCTATGCCCCGCTACGCGTAAGACGTTTCCGATTTCCTCAGATATCTCCGCTCACGCCTCAAAATCCTATAGCTATTCCCCAGCCCATCGTAGTAGCGTTGCGCCTCTATCGATTATCGATAGGACTGAGGGCTCATGAGCCCGGCACGGAGCAATAAAAATGGATTTTCTTGAAGCACTCAATTCCCTTTCAGCAAAAGTCCGCCAGCAAGCCGCGTCTATCCGAACCGAAGAGGCTACCAAAACGGCTCTGGTCATGCCGTTTATCCATACCGTGCTGGGCTACGATGTATTCGATCCTTCTGAGGTTGTGCCGGAGTACACGTGCGATGTGGGCACCAAGAAAGGCGAGAAGATCGACTATGCCATCGTTAAAGAGGGCAATATTCAGATTCTCATCGAGACCAAGAAAATCGGCGAGCCGCTGAACATCAATCATGCCAGCCAGCTGTTCCGTTACTTCCATGTGACCACTGCAAGGATTTCGATTCTCACCAATGGCCGGGTCTACAAGTTTTTTACAGACCTGGACGCGCCTAATAAGATGGATGAAAAACCATTTCTTGAACTGGACCTGCTGGCGATTGATGACCATGCCATTCCGGAATTGCAGAAGCTGACCAAGTCGTCCTTCGACGTTGAGTCAATTCTAAATGCCGCTGGCGAGTTGAAGTACGTCGGTCAGATCAAGCGTGTGATTGCGGCACAGTTCAGTCAGCCAGACGACGATTTTGTCCGGTACTTCGCGTCACGCATTTATGAGGGCGCTATTACTCAGAAGGTACGTGAGCAGTTCACGATTCTGACCAAAAAGGCCACCTCGCAATTTCTGAACGATCAGGTCAACGACCGGTTGAAGCTGGCAATGAGCGGAGTTCAGGCGCCCACGGTGGCCGAAACCATCATCGAAAATAACACTCAGCCTGAAAAGGAAGAGCCGATAGACGACCGGATCGTGACGACTGTGGAGGAAATGGAAGGCTTCCATATCGTCAAGTCGATCATCCGCACTGTGGTTGAAGCGAAACGTATTGCTCATCGTGATACACAAAGCTATTTCGGCATTCTTCTGGATGACAACAACCGTAAACCCATCACCCGCCTGCATTTCAATCGCGCTCAGAAATACATCGGCATTTTTGAAAAGGACAAGGGCGAAACCCGCCATCCAATCGCTTCCCTGGATGATATTTACGGTTTTGCCGATGCCCTCAAGGACACCGTATTGAGCTACGCAGAGTCTTGAAAAAGCATCAATTCCGTTAACAAATATTTGCAGGGCGTGTGGCAATGCGCGCCCTGCAAGTACGTCGGGATATTTTCCGTCCCCCGACCTCCCCTCAAGCTCCCCCCTCCTTCGTCGATACCCTCCATACAACCCCGCAATCATGGATCGATGAAATGGTTATCTCACTAACCCCCGGCAACAACACGTCTCCCACCATCACCCTGCCCAATTCCGGCATCACGCTCACCCCGCAGCCGCTCACCGATCCGCAGAAAGAAGCGTTTAAGAACGCTGCTGCCAGTACACCCGCTGTCGTCTATCACCCGAGTACCGAAGTGCCTGCGACCACTGAGCCGATGGAAGCGGTTGATACCTGGATAGGTCGCTCGCAGTCGCCTGATTTCCCAAAGATGGCGGCGCAGCACGGTAACTCGACGGAGGCGCTGAAGACGTCGTATGAAGCGTTCACGTCGACGCTGGCGTCGGTGTATCCGGATCTGGCCAGCAAGAAGTTCGGCTTCACGATCGAGGCGGACGGTAATCTGAAGGCGATCAACAGTTCCGGTGAGTTGAGCGAGGCGGATACCAAGCAACTCAATACATTGTTGAATGCGTCCAGTGGGCTGAAAGCCGCTGCGGCTACCTATCGGGAGACGGCCATTGATCTGGTCGACGCCGATTCGCCCTGGAGCGGCAGTTATCTGGGTCGCTACAACCTGAACAAGGAGAACTTCGCCAATTCTCTGGACCTGGGCGCGCTGTTTATTCCCAAGACTTCAACGCCGTCCAAGGAGCAGTCGGATGGCATGTTCTTCAATCAACTGGCGTACAAAGGTGAGCTGCACACCCAGGAATCGGAGGCGGCCATGCTCGCTGCACGTGCGGCGGAGAAAGCTGCCTCGGCGGGTTGATCACAACCCTTCAGCAAATCGGTAGACGTTGCGGGCGGAGGTAGTAGTTGTCGAACTCGCCGCTCTCAACGAGCTGAAACCCGTGGCGGACGTAGAAGCGGTTGGAGTCGCTTTCTTTCAGGGGGCAGATGTATAACGTGGATGCGGTGGCATCTGCTGACGCACGGTATCTCCTGATTTGTGCCAAACCTTTAGAACTCGCGCATCGAATTCGAGGTTATAGGTCATCCAGTGAAACCTTTACCCGCTGCGGAGATGCCAGGCGCTCGCGGACAGTTGCCAGTAGCGCTTCGTCTTCCTCGGTCATCATGAAGGGTAGCTGGCCGTGCTCAGCTACGTATTGAAGGGTTTGGCGCAGTAATTCCGAGGAGGTGGCGCCAAGCCTTTCCAGCTCGAGGTAAGCACGCGCTTTGAGATCGTCCTCGATACGAACGTTGATAGACGCCATCGGGGCACCCTCAAAACGTTGCGGGCGAAGGTAGTAGTTGTCGAAATCGCCGCTCTCAACGAGCTGAAACCCGTGACGAACGTAGAAGCGGTTGGAGTCGCTTTCTTTCAGGGCGCCCACTCGTACTGTGGATGCGGTCGCGTCCGCTTGTGCGAACACTTGCCGAAGCACGGCAGCACCAATGCCCTGCCCTTGAACAGCAGGCTTGATGTACAGGTGATCCAGCAGCAGGCCGTCGCTGCTCGGTTTGACGACCACGAAGCCGACCTTGCTGCCGGCGACCTGGATGTAATGTGTGCATGACGCAGAAAACCCTTCACGAAAGCGCTCTTGGGCGCGCACCGGATCGAACCGGCCAACACGCTCGAGGCTTTCACGCATGGCTTCGATACGTATGGCCACCAATGTTTCGAAGTCTTCGGGCTGGACCGTTACCAGGGTGATGTCGGGATCATTTTCTAGAATCTGTTGCATTGTGTTTGCTCCCGTATAAAAGGCTCGACGTCAGGTGCCCTATCCAGGAACCGCGACCACTTTAGCTTTGTTGGCGGGCCTGATCGTCAAGGCGCTCATTGCCCATCGAGTCGCTTACGAACGATTTTCCCCAGGCTCGTCAGACGATATCGCTGATTGCTGCTGGTCGGTTTTTCCGGAATCGTCATGGCGAGAACGCCTTGCTCGAGCGCGGGCGAAAGGTAATGTTTACGGAAGTGTTCTGCGTCAGCCAGCTTCAACTGGTGCTGAAGCTCAATGCGTTTGATGTCTCCATTTACGAGCACAATCAGCTTTTCGACTTCCGGGGTGACTTCCGGGGTGGCTTCCGGGGTGGCTTCCGGGGCGACTTCCGGGGTAAGGAATGTGAGGGTGACTCCAGAGTTTCCTTCGCTATACCAAACAGGAGGCGCAAGGCCGTTCTCTTCGCAGGCCTGACGAATAAGTACGCTGCCGCGACCCAGCTTTTCCATATAGCCCTGTAAATAAAGTGCGTGGGCAATATCAGGATTGCGCAGCACTGAAATATGGCCCTGTTGCAGCTTGTCCGCATCGACGCCGTCCGGAAGGCTGCCGGAGTTCCAGATCTGCAGTCGGACCGGACTGATCTCTACTTTGATGCCGCCGGAAAAGCTGCTGTAGTCTCGATGAGCGAAAGCGTTGACGATGCCTTCACGTATAGCCATCTCCGGATACAGCGGTAAGTCTTCACGCTGATTGCGGCCTTGGCTAAAGCGCGCCTTGACCGGGGTGTTACGCATGATGAATGCGGATAACTGTTCGATCACTTCTGTCATCGGGCCTGCAAAATGTTGCAGATCCTGGTACTCATTGGCGGTTTTGCTGCTGTAACAAACTGCTCGCACCCGCGCTTGAGGATGACGACGCACAGGATCCTCAGCGAGTAAAACATCGGCCGCGTTGGTAAGGCGACCGTATTTTGCGAGTGAAAGTAGCTGCAACTGATGCAGCAACCCCTGCTCCGACTGCCTGACTTCCAATGGGATACGAGGTGCAGAAAGTAGTTTCTGACAGGCTGTGCGAGATAGCTGTTGCTCATCCAGTTCAGAGGAAAACAGTCGCTCCCAACGCTCTGGCTCAATCTGCTTGCGCAGGACCATATCGCGAATGACATCGACGCTGGCCTTTACGGTACTTTCGCCCTGGCGGATGTAGATATCATTTCGAAAGGCATAGGGAACATCTTTGCCTGAGGGCACTTCGATTACCAGCACTTGGCGATCATCGATCTCCTGCACTTCAACCGAAAATAATACTGGGGGCTGGATCTGGGTTTTGAGCTGGCTCTCCATTTTCTGCGCAGCACGCTGAGCGTCATCCACGCCGAGAACCTGGCCATCATCGTCGACGCCGCATAGCAGGTAGCCGCCTTGGGCGTTGAGAAAGGCGCAAACGTGCGGCCCACATATCTGAGTACTTGCGCGTGCCTTGAGCTCAAGGTTCTGGCTCTCGCCTAGCAGCAACAGTCTTTTAAGCTGGGATGGGCTTCTACTCATGGTCTTCCTTCAAACGCTGGGCGACCATTTCACTGTCACCCAAATGATCTATGAGGCGCTGCTCAAGATCCTGGTAGCGCGAGAATTGAGCCACAACGAACAGGCCGGCATCATCATCACGATCAAATTTCTGAACCCAGTTGCCTTGGCGATCGCTCAAGGGCAACTGCTCCATAGTGGCGTCTTCGTACATGTCGATGACTTTCAGATCAGTGATCGAAGTGGCCTTGGACCTCAAAGTGAGGGTTTGCCTTAGCGCCTGATTTTTGTAACCAAGCTCCCGGAGCAAGGTCCGCGCAAATACAACGCGATCATGAGCCAGAAACCACCGCGGTTTCTTCAGTTCGATAGCGAGTTTCATTTCCTGATGGGTGATGGAAATACCAGTGGTGTCCACACCGCTACCGTATTGAGGCGTGATGATACCCAGAAACAAATCACACTGTTGCACCGCTGCCAGGCAGTTTTCAAATGCGGTTTGTCCTGATGACACGGGAATGGTGCCCTTGTGAGACATCAACACTTCATAATTAAAGCTGGTCAGCAACGTGTAGACACGGTCCAGCAACTCTTCCACGCCGTAGACAGTCGAGGACACCATGATTTTGAGCTTCTTGCCATCCATGCTTTGAAGAGCCACTCCGGTTTTCAGCTCGTGGCTCTCGCAGATGCGGCAGGCTCACAGGGCTGTATTGTCTTAAGCGAAGAAAGGTACAGGCATGCGCCATGACTGCCTAGAGGGTTGAGGGACACATCATCAGGAAGGAAAACAGAGGTAACTATTATTCGTGTAGGCGCAACCACTCCTCCCGCGTCATCTCCCAGACTTCCACCTCGAACCGTCCGCCAACAAACTCGCCCTCCTGCGTGCTCACCTTGCGCATGCCTTCGCTGATCGAGATGCGCCGCGAGGCTTCATTGGGGGCGGCTTTGGGCACTTGCATCAGGGGCATGCCCATCACGTCGAACCACTGTCGATTGATCACACGGCAGGCCTCTTTCATGTAGCCGTGGCCTTGCCAGTCCGGGTGCAGCCAGAAGCCGCGGTTGTTGCCGGGATGGGTCATCAGGGTGATGCTGCCGATGATCTCGTGGGGCGCGCTCTGCAGGCGGATCATCCAGTGCCATTCGGTGCCGTTTGCTATGGCGGGCAGTGCGACGTCCTGAATGTAGCGCAGCGCACCGTCCTGTGGATAAGGCCAGGGGACGCGGTTGTTCAGGTAGCGCACGATGTCCCATAGCGGGAAGCGTTGCTGAACCGCAGGCGCATCCTCGAGCTGAAGTGGCGTCAGCAGCAGACGCTCGGTGTGCAGCGTGGGGGTGATGGTCATGACGATGTCCCTGTTCATCGAACGATGCTCACTGGATGAACGGTCCCGTATGCCGGGGATTTAAGTCGAACTGCCGGCTGCAGGCGAGGGTCTATCCTGCACCTTTTATACATCGGAAACCCCAGTGCCCAGAATCATTACGGATCAGACACCCCAAAGTGTGGTGGATGAGCAGCAGGTCAAATTGTTTGGCTCGCCCAAGGAACGGCTGGATTTTTATCGACGCGAAATTCATTACGAAACCACCAACCTCTCCAACCGCACCAACGCCTATTTGTCGGCGCAGTCATTCCTGGTGATAGCTTATGCATCGTCGATGGCCAACATGAACACGGCCTGGGGCGCGATGTTTACGCTGGTTGTGCCGCCGATGCTCGCCTTGCTGGGGCTGCTCAGTACGCTGTTCGCCTGGCCGGGTATTCGGGCAGCCTGCGACATCATCCAGCACTGGCACCACAAACAGGCGCAACTGCTGCTCAGCGAGCCGGTCATCGGGCTGACCTATGACGACTCGCCGTTGTTCAGCGATTGGGAATCCAGCGAAACCGGGCCGAAAAAGTCCTTGCTGTTCTCCAAGCGCAGTCCTTGGCTGTTCAGCTTTTTCTGGATTTTCCTCGGCGGTTTCGCAGTGTTTGTTCAGTTGATTGCGGACTGAGTCAGGTGCGGCCCTGTCATGTTCTTTGACGTGACTGACAGACTTGGGATGGGTAGATGTGACGGAGAGCGTCAGGGAAGGTATGCCCACGCTGGAGCACGAACGGTGTTTCAGTCATGCATTTTCGGCGATTATCCAGCCCTCTTCGCGAACAAGTTCGCTCCCACGGCCTCCGGCCAGAATCAAAAGCAGACTTGTATAGCGATGAGCGCTGGAGCATGGGCACGATCAGGATTCAGGCGACGGTCTTTGTCAGGCCGCCGCCCTCGGATCAGAAAACGTTGATCGGGTAGTCCACGAAGATGCGTGTCTCGTTGCCTTCGCTATTGTAGGCCTGTGCATCGTCCGAGACCCGCAGGAACGAGTTGCGCAGGCGGAGCGAGAGGTCTTTGGCCGGGCCGCTCTGGACCACGTAAGTCAGCTGGCTGAATATCTCGCGTTCCGTGCCGTCGCCGCTGCCTGCGGTGCCATCGTCGATGTTGTCGCCGCGTACGTAGGCAGCCTTGTAGCTCAGGCCGGGCAGGACCAGTCCGGACAGGTCGACGCCATAGGCCGCCTGCCAAGAACGTTCGTCCTTGCCGTTGAAATCGGACCAGTAGGAGTTGGCGAGGTAGATGGTGTTACCGCCATCACCAAAACCGCCATCGTTGCGATAGCCTCCGTAGGCGTAACCCATGTCACCGGTGCTGCGCTGATGCGCCAGGGTGAAGGAGTGGATGCCCACGGCCCAGGTCGCGGCCAGGCTCCAGATCTTGTTGTCACGCGCGTCGCTGGCAGTGAAGTCTTTATCCAGTCGGGTCTTGTAGCCGTTGAAGTCGAAGGTCAGCGACTGGTCTTGCGGCAGTGCGAAGACATAGTTCAGGTTCAGGTACTGCTTCTTGAACACGTCTTCGTTGTCGGAGGCATAGAAAGCGGCGCTGAACTCATCGGTGAATTTGTAGCTGGCGCCGTAGACGTTGATGCTTTTCAGATCACCACTGTCGCGACCTTCCGCGCTCTTGCGCGCTTCCTGGGTGAAACGCCCGGCGACCACTTCCAGCCCCTCGATCTCTTTGGAGGTGATCAGGGTGCCGGTGTAGCTTTCCGGCAGCAGACGGGAGTTGTCGTAGTTCAGTACCGGCAATTGCGGCATCTGATCGCCGTATTTGATGACGGTATTCGAGAAGCGCGCTTTTACCGCTGCGCCTGCACGGGACAGGTCATCGGCAGCCGCGCCGCTGTCGCCCTGCTTGAAGAAGTCGATGCCGCCATTGCCACTGCGGCCCTTTCCGCCATCAAGGCGAATGCCGTACAGCGCAAAAGCGTCGACGCCCACACCAACCGTGCCCTGAGTGAAACCGGACGCGAAGGTGCCCATGAAGGCCTGGCCCCATTCGGATTTGTCTTCACGGTCGTTTTTGAAGTCGCGATTGATGTAGGCGTTTCGCAGGTTGACGTTCAGGCTACTGCCTTCAACGAAGCCCTTCGAATCGGCCTGCCCCTGGGCCATGGCCTGACTGGCGCTGATGATGCCCAAAGCGAGCATGCCCATACGTGTGTTAAGCATTTTGTCTTCCTTGTTCTGCAAATGACATGCGCTGTGGCGGCGGCCAATGGCCGTCTGGCTTCCCGCCTCTGGTCAGGCGGTGGAGCGCCGCACGAGGTCATCGCAGTGGACTACGAAGCACGTACAGGGGGTGGAGCCACAGGCAGTGGGGCGCGAATCCTAGTTCGGGTGCCTGGGGGTGTCAAACGTGTGGATGGCCGGGGCCAGGTCTGGTGTATTGCTTAATCTGTCAGCACGCGCGCCAACGCTTCGAATTCGGCATCGTTGAACAGGCCTGCCGGATAGCGCTGCAGCAGCATGGCGCGAACGTCCGGTCTGGCTTTCACGGGCCTGGTCGTCCTTAACCAATCCGCCACTCGCTGGCGTGCCTCGTTACTGAGCGAAGCAGAAAAACCACGAACTCGCTGTTGGCTCATACCTGCATTCATAACGAAAACCTCTTGATTCATGAGGGGCTAAATCTACTGATGCCATGTGACAGTCAAGCTAAGAAAACGGGTTTTCGCCAGTGGAATTTAGGATAACTGCCGATAAATCTGATGAACTTAGTTATAAAGTAACGCATAAAAAAGCCCATCTGATGATGGGCTTAATACAGCAAAAACGGGACCAACTATCCAGTTGTTAGATCCAACTAGTTACTAAGCACTAGTGCTTGTGAGGCGCTGGCTGTTGCTGTGTCAGGCAGTGGATATTGCCCCCGCCCAGCAGCAATTCACGGCCTGGCGCCATTACCACCTCATGCTCTGGAAACAGCTTTTGCAGGATCTCGCGGGCCTTTCCGTCCATCGGATCGTCGAAACTCGGCGCAATGATGCCGCCGTTGACGATCAGAAAATTCACATACGACCCGGCCAGACGCACCGAAGGGTTGCGTTCCTGGCTGCCATGCACCTGATCGACGCCCGCACATTCTTCTTCTGTGGCGAACAATGGGCCGGGAATCGGCATTTTATGCACGATAAACGCACGCCCCTTGGCATCCCGAGTGTTTTCCAAAATACTCAATGCCGCATGGCAGCGTGAGTAGTTGGGGTCTTCGGGATCATCGGTCCAGGCCAGTAACACCTCGCCCGGACGGATGTAGCAGCAGAAGTTATCCACATGTCCGTCGGTTTCGTCGTTGAACAGGCCTTCCGGCAACCAGATGATTTTATCCACAGCCAGGTAATCGCCGAGGATCGTTTCGATCTGTTCGCGGGTCAGGTGCGGGTTGCGGTTGCGATTGAGCAGGCACTCTTCGGTGGTGATCAGCGTGCCCTCGCCATCCACGTGGATCGAGCCGCCTTCGAGGACGAAGCCTTCGGTGACGTAACGCGGGCAGCGCTCGATTTCGAGTACTTTGCCGCCCAGCTGCGAATCGAGATTCCACGGCGCATACAGGCCGCCGTCGAAGCCGCCCCAGGCATTGAATTCCCAGTTCACGCCGCGCACTTCGCCACGGTCGTTGATGACGAAGGTCGGCCCGCTGTCGCGCACCCAGGCATCGTTGCTGCTCATTTCCACAACCCGGATGTTCGGCATGTCCAGCCGCGCACGGGCGTTGTCGTATTGTGCAGCCGACACAGCCACCGTGACCGGCTCAAAGCGGGCGATGGCCTTGGCGATGGCGACGTGGGCAGCCTGGGCGGGCTTGCCACCCAGGCGCCAGTTGTCCGGGCGCTCGGGCCAGACCATCCAGACCTGGGTTTGCGGTGCCCATTCGGCCGGCATGTGGAAACCGTCGGCGCGTGGCGTGCTATTGAGCGTGGTCATGGCGATCAGGACTCCAGCGAACCGTCGAGGGTCTTCACCGCGCCGTACAGGTTAGGACGGCGATCACGGAACGTACCCCAGGCACTGCGGATGTGCTCCAGCTCGTCCAGGTCGAAGCTGTGGACCAGCACGCCTTCTTCGGTTTCGTTGAGCTCGGCGACTTTTTCACCGAACTGGTTGGCGATGAACGACGAACCGTAGAAGGTGATGTCGTAGCCGTCCTGCTCTTCGTTGCCAATGCGGTTGCTGGCAATCAGCGGCATAAGGTTCGCGCCGGCGTGACCTTGCTGCACGCGCTGCCAATGGTCACGCGAGCTGATGGTCTTGTCATGCGGCTCGCTGCCGATGGCAGTCGGGTAGAACAGAATTTCCGCGCCCTGCAACGCCATGCTGCGCGCGCACTCCGGGAACCACTGATCCCAGCAGATACCGACGCCGATTTTCGCATAACGGGTCTGCCAGACTTTAAAGCCGGTGTCGCCCGGGTTGAAGTAGTACTTTTCGTGGTAGCCAGGGCCGTCCGGGATGTGGCTCTTGCGGTAGATGCCCAAGTTGCTGCCATCTGCGTCGATGATCGCGATGCTGTTGAAACGCGCACGCCCTGCCAGCTCGAAGAAGCTGATCGGCAAGACGACCTGCAGTTCTTTGGCGATTTTCTGGAAGTGCTTGATTGCGACGTTTGACTCGAGGGTGGTCGCCAACTGCAGGTAGTCCGGGTTCGGCTTCTGGCAGAAGTACGGGGTTTCGAACAGTTCCTGAATCAGAATGATCTGGGCGCCCTTGGCGGCAGCTTCACGTACCAGCTTTTCAGCGGTCTCGATGTTGGCTTCCAGATCCCAGGAGCAGGCCATCTGGGTAGCAGCGACAGAAACGATACGGCTCATGAAAATATCTCCAGGGGCGGTTGCAAAGGACTTAACACCATAGCAGACAGGCGATGACGATTATGAACGTCTTTATAGCGGATATAAATCGGTATTAAAAGCTTATTATTTGCTTATCATGAATTTATTTGTAGATTTTACCGATATTAATCTGCTTAAGACTCATGACCGCGCTCATTCCTACGAGCTGGGTGTGACGCGACGGCCCTTTCGCGAACAAGTTCGCTCCTACGGCCTTCGGCCAGAATCAAGAGCAGATCCGGGTATGGCGGTAGTGCCCCGTCAGGCACCACCTATCGTGCCCATGCTCCGCGTGGGTATGCCGTTCTGGACGCTCTGCGTCCTCTATTCCAGTTCGCGCAGCACCTTCGATACGTTGTCGACGAAAAAGTCCACGCTTTGCCGGGTGGTGCACATCGGGGGTTTGATTTTCAGGATGTTCAGGTAGTCGCCGGTCGGCTGCATGAAGATGCCCAGCTCACGCAGGCGTTCGCACAGGCGCGCGGTTTCTTCTGTGGCGGGTTCCAGGGTGTGGCGGTCGCGAACCAGTTCCATGCCCAGATAAAAGCCCATGCCGTGCACCGCGCCCACTAGCGGATGTATATCGGCCAGGGCCTGCAGCCGCGCCTTGAAGTGGTCGCCCACGATTCGGGCGTTGTCCCAGAGTTTTTCCTCCTCCATGACATCCAGCACCGCCATGCCGATCCGGCAACTGACCGGGCTGCCACCGGATGACGAGAAGAAATAGCCCTCGGCCTCCAGCGCCTCGGCGATCTCGCGGCGGGTGATCACCGCGCCCAGCGGATGGCCGTTGCCCATGCCTTTGGCCATGCTGATGATGTCCGGCACCACGCCCTGCTCTTCGAAGCCCCAGAAGTAGTGCCCTAGCCGGCCATAACCCACCTGCACCTCATCGGCAATGCACACGCCACCCACCGCGCGGACCTTCTGATACACCTGTTGCAAATAGCCCGGCGGCAGGGAAATCCCGCCCGCATTGCCATACACCGGCTCGCAGATGAAGCCCGCCACCTGCCGTTGCTGCTTAGCCAGCGTGGCAAGGGCCTGATCGACACTGCGCACGTACTCAGGCGCACTGTCCGCGCCCCTGAACGGCCCGCGATAGGTGTTGGGCGCGGTGACCGGATGCACCCAGTCCGGGCGCGTGCTGAGCGCCTGCGGGTTGTCGGCGATAGAGGTTGAAATGGCATCGGTCGCCACCGACCAGCCGTGATACGCCTCCAGCACACTGAGCATGTCGCGACCACCGCTGTAAGCCCACGCCAGCCTGATCGCTAGATCGTTGGCCTCGGTGCCGCTGTTGACCAGAAACACGCGATCCATGCCCTCGGGGGCCAGCTTGAGCAGGCGCTCGGAGAACTCGGCGATCGCCGCATAATGAAAACGCGAGTTGGTGTTGAGCAACGACCACTGGCGCGCCGCCTCGTGAGCCATGCGCGGATGGCCATGACCGAGAACGGCGACGTTATTGAGCATGTCCAGGTAGGAGCGGCCCTGCATGTCGATCAGGTGGTTACGCCAGCCGCGCTCGATGTGCGGCGGGGCCTGGTAGTAGTGCTTTTGCGAGCGGGCAAAGCTGGCATCACGGCGCGCCAGCAATTGCGCGGCGTCCTGCAAGGCTGGCGCGTCACAATCAAAACCCAGCAGCGCCGACGGCGACGGGCACACTGCGCGCCAGGCATCTGCCCAGGCCGGTGTGCTGAACAGCGGCGGGCTGAGGTCCGGCGCGGTACATAATTGCAGCAACAGCGAGCCACCGCCCTGCCCGATCAAAGAACCCGCCGCCACTTGACCCTGCAGCGAAGCCTCCGGCAACACACCCCACAGCTTCAAACTGACGCGCTCGCCGACCAACAGCACCGCAGCATCGGCCGTCAGCCGCAAGGTGCCCTCGAACGGCGCATGCAGCGGCGTTGCTGCGGGCACATGCAATTCGACGTGCAGCGCAAAGGTCTCCGGCTCGCTGGCGCAGTCAGGCAAGGTGCGTGACAGACGGTATTCACCGAACCTGCTGGCTGCCAGACCACTGTCCCCGGCCGCTTGCGAAAGCAGGTATTCATCGATGCCGCTCTGCTCCCAGTTGCCTGCCACGAAGTGCTCGCTGAGCACGCCCAGATCCACCAGCACCGGCTGAAGCCCCGCCAGGCTGGGCAACAACGGCGAATAGGCAGGTTGCTCGACAGGCGGCAGGTCCAGACAAACCGCGCGCAGAATGGCGGCTTCCATCAGCGCCATCGGCACCGAAGTGGCGACATCGAAAATGTTCCATTCGCCGGCAAGGTTGGCCTGGATATACGCATTGCCAGGCTCGACGCTGGCCTGTTGTTCGCTGCTGAGCACAAGCACTGCGGATCGAGCCACGATCAGCGGCCAGAGCGCCTGCAATTCCTCGATCTTCAGCGGATTGAGGGCGTGATAGGCGGCAATGGCCGGGAGGATGTACAGCGGATCACCCTCGGCATGGTGCAGCAGCGCCGCGCAGGTCACCGACAGGTCAGCCACTCGCCAGGTACTGAGCAGATCGCCGAAATCAATCAGCCCCTGCAAGTGCCACGGGTGCCCCGCCTCGCGTCGCCAGACTGCGTTGTGCTCGGAGATGTCCAGATGCACTGCCTGTATCGGCAGTGCGGCAATCAATGGCAACAGACGGCGATGAGCCTGCTCACCGGCTTCGATCAGACAGGCGCGGGCGTCGGCATCCTTGATCACCGGCAGCAGGTGCTTGATCAACGCGTGGGCGTGGCGCGGGTCCCACTGCAGAATGCGCTGCAGACCGGGGTGGTCGAAATCGGCCAGCGCAATATCCACATGGGCACACAGTTCGCCCAGCTCGACCACGATGTCACGCCCCAGGTGCTCGACATGCCCCAGCGATTGCCCGTCGATGAACTCCAGCAGGCGCACATGCACCGCCTGCCCGTCGATGTCGACCGACAGTAACTGTTCGGTGTCGATGGCACGGATCACGCCCGGCACCTTGACCGTACTGTGGCCAGCCAGATGATGCAACGCCGCGTGCTGGGCGTTCAGCTCGCTGGTCGAATACGCCCCGTGGCAGATTTTCAGCACATAACGCCGCGTGCCGGTATCCAGCAGAAAGTTACGATCCTGCTGGCTGCCCAGCGCTTTCAGGGTGCCGCTCAGCCCGTAGTGCTGCGCGAGCAATTGCAGCGCCTGGTCCGCGCTGACCTCGGGGCAAGGCAGACTGGATCGGCGGATGAGCGTGGCAAGCGGCATGGAGAACCTCGTTCTTGTTGTCAGGCCCGGGCTCAATGAGCAAGGCGTGATGGGCAGTCGCGCAACTGTAGGGGCATTGACTATAGGGGGATTGCACTGCGCGACCAATCCGCACCTGCACCTCAGGTCGGAAATCAGCCGGAGTTTTATTCAACCGCCTGCTCGGGTTTAATGGTTCGATCCTGTCATACGCGCTCAAGCGCTATGCTGCATTACTCCAGAACACACAAGAAGGTCAGTTCATGCGAATACTCGTTACCGGGGGCGCAGGTTTCATCGGCTCTGCACTGATCCGCCACCTGATAAACAACACCGACCACGAAGTGCTGAACTTCGACAAATTGACCTACGCGGGCAACCTTGAATCGCTGCAGTCGATTGCCACCGACACGCGCTATGAGTTCGTGCAGGCGGATATCTGCGATCAGGCCCGTGTCAGCGCGGTGCTCGAGCGCTTCGCGCCGCAGGCGATCATGCACCTGGCGGCTGAATCCCACGTCGACCGCTCCATCGATGGTCCGGCCGAGTTCATCCAGACCAACATCGTCGGCACGTACAGCCTGCTGGAGGCCACGCGCGCCTGGTGGCTGAAACTGCCGGAAGCGCAGCGCCAGGCGTTCCGCTTTCACCATATTTCCACTGATGAGGTGTATGGCGACCTGCACGGTGTCGATGATCTGTTCACCGAAACCACACCGTATGCGCCCAGCTCACCCTACTCGGCGAGCAAGGCGGCATCCGACCACCTGGTGCGCGCCTGGCACCGCACCTATGGCCTGCCGGTGGTGGTGACCAACTGCTCCAACAACTACGGGCCGTTCCACTTCCCGGAAAAGCTCATCCCGCTGGTGATTCTCAACGCCCTGGCGGGCAAGCCCCTGCCGGTGTACGGCAATGGCCTGCAAGTGCGCGACTGGCTGTTCGTCGAGGATCACGCACGGGCACTGCTCAAGGTGGTGACCGAAGGTGAAGTCGGCGAGACGTACAACATCGGTGGCCACAACGAGCAGAAAAACATCGACGTGGTGCGTGGTATCTGCGCGCTGCTCGATGAGCTCGCCCCGCAGCATCCGGCAGGCGTCGCGCAGTACAGCGACCTGATCACCTACGTGGTCGACCGTCCGGGCCACGATCAGCGTTATGCCATCGATGCCGGCAAGATCGACAACGATCTGGGCTGGACGCCCGAAGAAACCTTCGAGTCCGGGCTGCGCAAGACTGTGCAGTGGTACCTGGATAACCTGGACTGGTGCCGCAGGGTTCAGGACGGCAGTTATCAGGGCGAACGACTGGGCTTTACCGAGCCTAAAGACCTGATTGCCTGATCAGCACCCTTCTCGGCAGGCGTGCCTCAGGGCAGACTGTCGAGTCGCCACGACTTATTGAACATTGCAGGGGAAGCCACGTGAACGTAGTCGCAACAAAATTGCCGGAAGTCCTGATTCTTGAACCCAAGGTATTCGGTGATGAACGAGGTTTTTTCTATGAAAGTTTCAACGCCAAGGCTTTTCAGGCTGCCACTGGCCTGACCCGTGAATTCGTACAGGACAACCACTCGCGTTCGCAGCGCGGCGTCCTGCGCGGTCTGCATTATCAGATCGAGAATGCCCAGGGCAAACTGGTGCGCGTCACGGTCGGCAAGGTGCTGGATGTGGCCGTGGACATTCGCCGCAGCTCGCCGAACTTCGGCCAGTGGGTCGGCGTCGAGCTGTCTGCTGAAAACGCCCGTCAGCTGTGGGTTCCGGAAGGCTTTGCCCATGGCTTCGTGGTGCTCAGCGAAAACGCCGAGTTCCTGTACAAGACCACCGACTACTACACGCCTTCGGCCGAACGCTGCATCGCCTGGGACGATGCGGATCTGGCCATCGACTGGCAATTCGACGGCCAACCCAACCTGTCGGCCAAGGACCAACAAGGCAAGCGCCTGAAAGAAGCCGACCTGTTTCCCTGAGCCCGCGACCCAAGGCCGCCCGGCGTAATGTCCGGGTGCCTGACAAGCCGGCGGCGGGCATAATACGCGCCTGATGCCCACGTCAGGATCGACCGGGTGTTTTTGTTGCCTGCCGCGGCGTGATCGCCAGCAGGCATCGTCAACCCTTCGGCGACGGCCAATCGATGACCATGACTCCCGCTCTGCCGCCCCGCCCTCGCTGGCGCAGCCTTGCCCTTCTGGCACTCTGCCTGGCGCCGTTGCTGTGGCCGCTGGAGCATCTGGCCGAACGTTATTACCGCAACGTGCTGGCCAATCAGAACCGCCAGACCCTGGACCTGTACGTCGCCAACCTGCTCGGCACCCTGCACCGTTACGAAACCCTGCCGCAGATCCTCGGCGACCTGCCGGCCTTGCGCGCCGCACTGGCGGCACCGGGCGACACACCTACCCTGGTAAACGCCAACCGTCTGCTCAGCGAAATCACGCGTCAGACCGGTGCCGATGTCATGTACCTGATGGACGCAAACGGCCTGACCCTGGCGGCCTCCAACTCGGATCACAAGGACAGTTTCATTGGCCGAAACTTCTCGTTCAGGCCCTATTTCATCGATGCGCGGGCGGGCAGAACCGGGCGGTTCTTCGGCCTCGGCACGACCTCTGCCAAACGTGGCTACTTTTTCGCCGGCCCGGTGCGTGACGGTGAGCGAATCATCGGCGTGCTGGTGGTCAAGGTCGATCTGGACCACACCGAAACCCTGTGGGGCAAGACGCCCGAGCAACTGCTGCTGACCGACCAGAACGGCGTGGTGATTCTGACTTCCAACCCCGAATGGCGTTTTCGGGCGACCCGCGACCTGACCGATGACGAGAAAAAAGCCATCGTCGCGATCCAGTCCTACCCGACCCGCGATCCGCGCCCGTTGAGGATCGATGAACACGCCTGGCTGACCCAGACCCAGGCCATCGAAGAGACCGGCTGGAACGTCAACATCCTCGCGCCTCGCGCCCTTGTCGACCGTCAGGTACGCACGGTGGTGGCGATTGGCGGCGCAGCGCTGCTGGTGCTGATGTTGTTGCTGGGCCTGATGATGCAGCGTCGTCGTCATTATCTGGACCGCATCGCTTTCGAGGCCAAGGCGCGCCGCGAGCTGGAGATGCGGGTTATCGAGCGGACCAGTGATCTGGAGGGGCTCAACAGCCGTCTGCGCCAGGAAGTGCTGGAGCGCGAGCAGGCGCAGCAGGAACTGGTGCAGGCTCAGGACGAACTGGTACAGACCAGCAAACTGACGGCGCTGGGCACCATGTCGGCGAGTATCAGCCATGAGCTGAACCAGCCATTGGCCGCTATCCGCAGTTACGCCGAAAACGCCGAAGTGCTGCTCGATCATCAGCGCACCGAGGACGCCCGCGGCAACCTCAAGCTGATCAGCGAACTGACCGGGCGCATGGCCTCGATCATCGCGCACTTGCGCGCCTTCGCCCGTCGCGACCGCCACGCCCCTGAAAGCGTGGCACTGCAACCGGCGCTGGAAGATGCGCTGGCGCTGCTGGCCAAACGGCGGCGCGCCATGGAAGTCGAACTGATCCGTGACCTGCCGGACGCCACAATCTGGGTGCAGGCCGGTGAAACCCGTCTGCGTCAGGTGCTCGGCAATCTGATCGCCAACGCGCTGGACGCCCTCACTGAAAAAGGCCCGCCGCGCAGGCTGTGGATAAGTGTCGAGCAAACTGCCGAGGGCGTTAACCTGTACATTCGTGACAACGGCCCCGGCTTTTCCCAGGAAGCACTGGCGCGGGCCCGCGAGCCCTTCTTTACGACCAAGACCCGCACCCAGGGCCTTGGCCTCGGTCTGGCCATCTGCGATACGCTGATGCGCGCGCTGGGCGGCGAATTGCTGTTCGCCAACCATCCCAGCGGCGGTGCGCTGCTGACCCTGCGCCTGCGTGCCGGGGCTTCCGGGGCCAATCTTCAACCGCCAGAGGACCTTTCTGCATGAGTTCGGACACAGCCATCGACAGCCAGATTCAGGTGGTGCTGATCGACGACGATTCGCACCTGCGTCAGGCCCTGCGTCAGACGCTGGACCTGGCTGGCCTGAACGTTCTGTCACTGCCCGAGGCCACCGGGCTGGCCGAACGCATCGGCCGCGACTGGCCGGGCGTAGTGGTCAGCGATATTCGCATGCAGGGCATGGATGGCCTGGAACTGCTCGACCAGCTTCACGCGCAGGACCCCGACCTGCCGGTGCTGCTGATCACCGGGCATGGCGATGTACCGCTGGCGGTAAAGGCCATGCGCGCCGGGGCCTACGACTTTCTGGAAAAGCCCTTCGCCAGCGACGCCATGCTCGACAGCGTGCGCCGTGCCCTGGCGTTGCGCCGTCTGGTGCTGGATAACCGCAGCCTGCGCCTGGCCCTGAGTGATCGCCAACAACTGAGCACACGCCTGATCGGTCAGTCGCCGCCGATCCTGCGTCTGCGCGAACAAATCGGCGCATTGGCCGGGACGCGAGCCGACGTGCTGATCCTCGGCGAAACCGGCGCAGGCAAAGAAGTGGTTGCCCGCGCGCTGCACGACCTGTCCAACCGCCGCAGCGGCCCGTTCGTGGCGATCAACGCCGGCGCGCTGGCTGAATCGGTGGTGGAAAGCGAGCTGTTCGGTCACGAGCCAGGCGCCTTCACCGGCGCGCAGAAGCGGCGTATCGGCAAGTTCGAATTTGCCAACGGCGGTACGCTGTTCCTCGATGAAATCGAAAGCATGAGCCTGGACGTGCAGGTCAAGCTGCTGCGCCTGCTGCAGGAGCGCGTGGTTGAGCGAATGGGCAGCAATCAGCAGATCCCGCTGGACATCCGCATCATCGCCGCGACCAAGGAAGACCTGCGTCACGCGGCCGATCAGGGCCGCTTCCGGGCAGACTTGTATTACCGCCTGAACGTGGCCTCGCTGCGCATCCCGCCGTTGCGCGAACGGGGTGAAGATGCGCTGATGCTGTTCGAACATTACGCCGATGCCGCGAGCATGCGCCACGGCATCCCCAAGCACGAACTCAAGCCGGGCCAGCGCGCGCTGCTGTTGCGGCATAACTGGCCGGGCAACGTCCGGGAACTGCAAAACGCTGCCGAGCGTTTTGCGCTGGGTCTGGAACTGGAGCTGGAGCCGGAAGGCGTTGATGCAGAGCAAGCGCCACCGCCGGGTGGTGGTTTGAGTGATCAGGTGGAAAGCTTCGAGCGCGCCTTGATCGCCGCCGAACTGGCGCGCCCGCACAGCTCGGTGCGCAGCCTCGCGGAAGCGCTGGGTGTGCCGCGCAAGACCCTGCACGACAAACTGCGCAAGCACGGCCTGACGTTTGGCGACAGCAGCGGAGCTTCCGATGACAACGATTGAGCCTGGACATGACGCCGCCCACGCACTGGAGCAGGTGCTGCACCACGACATCCCGCTGACCCGCGAGATGGGCATGCGCGTGATTGACTGGCACAACCAGACACTGCGCCTGCACCTGCCGCTGGCCCCCAACGTCAACCACAAGAGCACGCTGTTCGGCGGCAGCCTGTATTGCGGCGCAGTACTGGCGGGCTGGGGCTGGCTGCACCTGCGGCTGCGCGAAGCCGGGATCACTGATGGGCATATCGTGATTCAGGACGGACAGATCAGTTATCCACTGCCGGTACGCAGCGACGCCATCGCCCGCTGCGACGCGCCCGAGCTGGCGCAATGGGACAAATTCATCACCACCTACCAACGCCGAGGCCGCGCCCGCCTGACCCTGCACACCGCCATCAGCGAGCAGGACAGTGAAGAACAGGCCGTGCGCTTTGTCGGGCAGTTTGTGTTGCACCGGTGAGGCTGCGCGCAGTCAATTCACTACCCGTGGGAGCCAACTTGCTCGCGAAGAGGCCAGTGTAATCCGCAAAAATTCATCGTCTGATCAATCGTATTCGCGAGCAAGCTCGCTCCCACAAGAACGCGCCTGCCCCTGCAGACCTGTATCAAGCGAAGAACACGCCGTGCGCTTTGTCGGGCAGTTCATGTTGCGCCAGTGTGGCTGCGCGTAGTGGATGCAGACCTGTGGGAGCGAGCTTGCTCGCGAAGAGGCCGGTGCAATCGGCAAAAATTCATCGCCTGAACCATCGCCTTCGCGAGCAAGCTGGCTCCACAAGAACGCGCCTGACCCTGCATACCTGTATCAAGCGAAGAACAGGCCGTGCGCTTTAGCACTGGTGAAACTGTCTCAGCCAAGCGTCTCAGCGCTTTTGTAGGAGCGAACTTGTTCGCGAAGGCGTCGTTTCAAGCACTGGATTTGCTGTAGATGCACCGGCCCTTTCGCGAGCAAGCGAAACGTCGCCCGGTTCGCTTCTACGCCCGCCGGGCAGAGGCCTTGAGGCCCGGCCTCAGGACTGCGCCAGCACCAGCAGTTTGTCGCGCCATTCGGCGTTGGCCGGCAGGGCCAGGAAGAACGGGTTGAGCAGTGATTCGCGGGCCGGGTAGCTGAACGGCTGGCCGTCCAGTTGCAACACTTCGCCTCCTGCACCTTCAAGCACGCCCTGCGCCGCAGCGGTGTCCCATTGCGAGGTCGGGGCCAGGCGCGGGTAGCAGTCGGCGGCGCCTTCGGCCAGCAGGCAGAATTTCAGTGAGCTGCCGATGTTGGTCAGTTGCAAATGACCCAGCCCGTTCGACAGGCCCGCGAGCAAATGTTCCTGCTCCGGGCTGGAATGGCGGCGGCTGGCGACCACCGTAAAGGTCTGCCCTTCAGCAAGATGATTGCGCACTGCGATCGGCTGGAGGTGGCCGACGCCATCGCTGCGCCAGGCACCCAGCCCGGCACCGCCGAAGTAACAACGGTTGTTGGTGGGCATCGAGACCACACCGAATACCACGCGGCCGCGTTCGATCAGTGCGACATTGACGGTGAACTCTTCGCTGCCGGAGATGAACTCCTTGGTGCCGTCCAGCGGATCGACCAGCCACCAGCGCTCCCAGCTTGCCCGCTCGCGGAAGGGGATGTCAGCGTCCTCTTCGGAGAGCACATGAATGTCCGGATCAAGCGCCTGCAGGCCCTCGACCAGCACCTGATGGGCGGCCAGATCAGCGGCAGTCACCGGCGAGTCGTCAGTCTTGGTGGTCACGGTGACATTGGCGCGCCAGAAGGGCAGGATCACTTCGCCCGCCAGTCGCGTGAGTTCAATCACCGGGGCGAGCAGCGGATGTGGCAGGTTGTGCAACGAATCGGTCATGGCTGAAACAATCCACGCTGGGTCAGCAGGTCACGTGTGAGGTACAGCGCGGCCAGCGCCCGGCCTTCGCTGAACTGGGCATTCTGGGCAAGGCTCGACAGCTCGCGCAGGTTGATCCGGTCGACCCGGATCGGCTCGGGCTCGTCGCCTTCCAGCCGCTCTTCGTACAGGTCGGTGGCCAGAACCACTTGAATTTTCTGGCTCATGTAGCCGGGGGACAGCGACAGCTCGGTCAACAGTTCCAGCTCCCGCGCACCGAAGCCGGCCTCTTCCTTGAGTTCACGGTTGGCAGCCGCCAGCACGTCTTCGCCCGGCTCGATCAGGCCCTTGGGCAGGGACAGCTCGTAGGCATCGGTGCCACCGCAATATTCTTCGATCAGCACAGCGTGATCGGCATCGAGCATGGCCACGATCATCACCGCGCCGGGGCCCGTGCCTTTGCTGGCCAGACGCTCGTAGGTCCGCTCGACGCCATTGGCAAAGCGCAATTGCAGCTCTTCAACGCGGAACAGACGACTACTGGCGACGATTGCGCGGGCAAGTACGGTAGGTTTCTGACGCATGACAGGCTCCTTTACATGAACGAGGTACTATACCGAGCTTTTCCCGATGTCTGTGTCGGATATGCTTACCCGCTATCAACCCCCTGACGAGGCCAGAATGCTTTCCATGCCCTGGAGCGAAATCGATACCGTCCTGCTGGATATGGACGGCACGTTGCTCGACCTGCATTACGACGAACACTTCTGGATGCAGCACCTGCCGCAGCGCTACGCCGAACTGCACGGCGTCAGTTTCGCCATGGCCTGGCTGGAATTGAAACCGCTGTTCGAAAACAACGCGGGCACGCTCAACTGGTACTGCCTGGATTTCTGGAGCGCCGAGCTTAACCTCTCGGTTCGCGACCTGAAACGCGAAATCGCCCACATGATTGCACTGCGCCCGGACGCCGAGTCCTTTCTGGCGGCCCTGCAAAAGGCCGGCAAGCGGGTGATCATGATCACCAATGCGCACCGTGATTCGTTGTCGCTGAAAATGGAGCGAATCGAGCTGGCGCCTTATTTCGAACGCCTGATCAGCTCTCACGATTACGGCTTTCCCAAGGAAAGCCAGCATTTCTGGGACGCGTTGAAGGCCGAAACAGCGTTCGACCCGGCACGCAGTCTGTTCATCGACGACACCCTGCCGATCCTGCGCAGCGCCCGACACTTCGGTGTAGCCCATTTGCTCGCGGTCAGCCAGCCCAATAGCCAGAAAGGCCCGAAAGACACCGAGGAGTTCGCCGCAGTGGACGACTACCGGGAGCTGAGCAAGGGATTGTAAGCAAAGCCGTGTGCCCGCCTGAAAAGGCGGGCAGCGTCTTCAGTTCACTTCGGAATACGAAGCTTCTGACCCGGATAAATCTTGTCCACGCTCTTGAGCATGGGCTTGTTGGCTTCAAAGATTTTCTGGTACTGGTTGGCATCGCCATACACGCGCTTGGAAATAGCGCTGAGGGTGTCGCCCGACTTCACTTCCACGTATTCGGACTCAGCGCCTGCGCCGCCCGAGACAGTCATCTGGTCGTCGACTTTTTCCACGCCGTGGATATTGCCCAGGGTCAGAACGATCTTTTCCCGCTCTTCCTGGCTGGAGACTTCGCCTTTGACGATGACCGTGCCGCCGTTAACCTCGGTCTGCACATTGGGGTTGCCCAGGCCGACTTCGGAGATATGCTTTTTCAGCACCTCATCGGCGTTGGCTTTATCTGGCAGAAGTGCATCCAGAATTTTCTCGCCTGCTTCTTTGATGAAACTGATAAGACTCATTTTCTGGTTATCCGTAAGTAGTGTTGAGGGCTGCGCGATTAGTGTAGCCCTCGTAAATCAAGGGCTGCAGGCTTCCGACCAACGTAGCTCGACCATCGTTCAGCCTGAACGCGTAGAATCGGCTGTCTGGATGGCTCACCGGAGTGAATATGGACATCAAGCAACTTAAATTTCTGATCGCCCTCGACGAGACGAGGCACTTCGGCCAGGCGGCTGCGCGTTGCAATATTACCCAGCCGACGCTGTCGATGCGCTTGCGCAATCTGGAAGAAGAGCTTGGCTTGCCACTGGTCAATCGCGGCCAGCGCTTCGAGGGTTTCACTGCGCCAGGCGAACGCGTATTGGCCTGGGCACGCACGGTACTGGCGGCCTACGACGGCCTGCAGGCTGAAGCGGCCGCCTGCCGCGGTCATCTGGTCGGGACGTTGCGCCTGGGCGTGGTGCCGCTGTCGAGCTTCGACCCGCTGCCATTGCTGCACCGGCTGCACCAGATGCACCCCAACCTGCGCTTCGAGCTGTCGTCACTCAGCTCCGAGCAAGTGCTGGAACAACTGGCGAGCAATCGTATCGACCTGGGCGTTTCGTACCTGGAACGGCTGGACAACGAGCGTTTCGATTCGCTGACCCTGGACGACACACGCATGGGCCTGCTGTATGACCGTCGGCACTTTACCTTTGGTGACGATCCCTTGAGCTGGGCCGACCTGGTCGAGTTGCCGCTGGGCACGCTGACCAGCGGCATGCATTTTCGCCAGTCGATCGATCACAACTTCCATAGCCGCGGCCTGCAACCCAATCCGCTGATACAAACCGATGCCGTTCATCAGTTGCTGCAAGCCGTACACGGCGGTTTTTGCTGCGCGATCATGCCGCTGGATGGCGGTCTGGAAACGCTGACCGAACATTTGCGCCTGCATCCGATTGCCGACTCCCGGACTTTGGCCCGGCTGGGGTTGATCATGCGCCGCAGTGCGCCGCGCTCGGCACTGGCTGAAGCCTGCTTTGCACTGGTAGCGGAAATACCGCGCTAGCGCGTTGATCGACGTCATCTATCGGGGCATCAGCACTAGCGATTAGACGATTTCCAATAACGGGCCTAGTCTTGCAGATGTCATTCTGCCGGTATTTCAGCCCATGCCCGTTACGCGCAAGGTCAGCTCGGCGTCCTTTGCTACGCCAGCCCCTGAAGCAAGCCAGTCCTACAGCTACTCGAATCTCGAGGGCGTGGACGCTGCACGCAACGAACTTGCCGAAGAAGTGGCACTGGCGATTGCCTACAACGGTATCAGCCAGGCGGTCATGCTGGTCAGCCCGACCGATCTGGAAGACTTTATCGTCGGTTTCAGTCTGGGCAGCGGCATCATTGCCTCGCATGACGAAATCTACGACTTCAAAATCAGCGGGTGCGGCTCGGCCATGCAGGCCGAGGTCGAGATCGCCAGCCGCGCGTTCTGGGAACTCAAGCAGCAGCGTCGGCAACTGGCGGGCACCAGCGGTTGCGGACTGTGTGGCGTTGAAGCCGTCGAGCAGGCATTGCCTGACCTGAAGGCGCTGCCCGGCGCGCCCCTGCCCCCGATCGAATGGCTGGAAGGCCTGCGTCAGCGCATCGGCGAGTTCCAGCCGCTTGGCCGCCATTGCGGCGCTGTGCATGCGGCGGTGTTCATGGACGGTAATGGCCAGCTGTTGCTGGGCCGTGAAGACATCGGCCGCCACAACGCGCTGGACAAACTGATCGGCGCCCTGATCCGCCAGGACATCCCCCTGGCCGGCGGCGTCGCCATCGTGACCAGCCGCTGCAGCCTGGAACTGATTCAGAAAGTATTGCGCGCCGGCATCCAGACGCTGGTCAGCCTGTCGTCGCCCACCGGCCTGGCCCTGCAATGGGCCCGTCGTCATAACCTCAATCTAATTCACCTGCCGCAGAAAAGTGCGCCGCGGGTCTATAGCCCTGCGATGGAGATTCAAGCGTGAGCACTCATCATCAAGCCGACAAGACACCAACCCCCCGCTACAAGCCGTACAAAGGTGCGGCAGGCGGATGGGGCGCACTGATCAGCGTGACGCAACACTGGCTGGGCAGTGACAACGCGCTGAAGAACCTGCGCATGATGCTCAAGACCAACCAGAACGGCGGTTTCGACTGCCCGGGCTGCGCGTGGGGCGACTCGCCGGAAAGCGGCATGGTCAAGTTCTGCGAGAACGGCGCCAAGGCGGTGAACTGGGAAGCGACCAAGCGTCGTGTGGACCCGGCCTTCTTCGCCCGCTACAGCGTCAGCTCGCTGATGGAGCAGAGCGATTACTGGCTCGAGTATCAGGGCCGTCTGACCGAGCCGATGAGCTATGACGCGGAAACCGACCGTTACAAGCCGATCAGTTGGGACAGCGCGTTTGCGCTGATCGCCAAGCACCTGAAGAACCTGCCCAGCCCGAACATGGCCGAGTTCTACACCTCGGGTCGCGCCAGCAACGAAGCGGCATACCTGTATCAGCTGTTCGTGCGCGCCTATGGCACCAACAACTTCCCGGACTGCTCGAACATGTGCCACGAGGCCAGTGGCGTAGCGCTGTCGCAAAGCGTCGGCGTGGGCAAGGGCACCGTGACCTTCGAGGATTTCGAACACGCCGATGCCATCTTCGTCCTCGGTCAGAACCCCGGCACCAACCACCCGCGCATGCTCGAACCACTGCGTGAAGCGGTACAGCGCGGCGCCCAGGTGGTTTGCGTCAACCCGCTCAAAGAGCGTGGCCTGGAGCGTTTCCAGCACCCGCAACACCCGGTCGAGATGCTCACCAACGGCGACCGCCCGACCAACACCGCCTACTTCCGCCCTGCCCTGGGTGGCGACATGGCGCTGTTGCGCGGCATGGCCAAGTTCCTGCTGCAATGGGAGCGCGAGGCGCAGGCCAACAACGCCCCTTCGGTGTTCGATCATGCGTTCCTCAACGAACACACCGAAGGCGTACTCGAATACCTGGCCGCCATCGATGACACGTCCTGGGACGCCATCGTTGAGCAATCCGGCCTGCCGCTGAGCGACATCGAACAATCGGCACGCATGTACGCCAAAGGCAAGAACGTGATCATGTGCTGGGCGATGGGGATCACCCAGCACCGCCACTCGGTGCCGACGATCCAGGAAATTGCCAACCTGATGCTGCTGCGCGGCAACATCGGTCGTCCGGGTGCCGGTCTGTGCCCGGTGCGCGGTCACAGTAACGTGCAGGGCGACCGCACCATGGGCATCAACGAACGCCCACCGGTGTTCCTGCTCGATGCGCTGGAAAAACGCTTCCAGTTCAAAGTGCCCCGCGAAAACGGCCACAACGTCGTCGAAGCCATTCACGCCATGGCCGAAGGCCGCGCCAAGGTGTTCATTGCGCTGGGCGGCAACTTCGCTCAGGCCACCCCGGACAGCCATCGCACCGCCGAAGCGCTCAGCAAATGCGATCTGACCGTACAGATCAGCACCAAGCTGAACCGCAGCCACCTGTTCCACGGCAATGACGCGCTGATCCTGCCGTGCTTCGGCCGCACCGACATTGATATCCAGGCCAACGGCCCACAAGCCGTCACCGTGGAAGATTCGTTCAGCATGGTCCACGCTTCCAACGGCCAGTTGAAGCCGTCCTCGAAGCAAATGCGTTCCGAGCCTGCGATCATCGCCGGTATCGCCAACGCAACGCTGGGCAAGACGCCTGTCGACTGGTTGTGGCTGGTCGAGGACTACAACCGGATTCGTGACCTGATCGCCGACACCATCCCCGGCTTCAAGGATTTCAACGAGCGCGTCAAGCACCCGGGCGGCTTCTACCTGGGTAACGCTGCTGGCGCACGCCGCTGGAACACTGCGTCGACCCGCGCCAACTTCAAGTCCAACGCGCTGCCGTTGACTCTGATCAATGAACACGTCAGCTCGACCGGGCAGATCCCGGACCTGATCATGCAATCGATGCGTTCGCACGATCAGTACAACACCACCATCTATGGCCTGGACGACCGTTATCGCGGGGTCAAGGGTCAGCGTGACGTGCTGTTCGTCAACGAAGCCGACATCATCCGTCTGGGCTTCCAGCCGGGGCAGAAGGCAGACCTGATTTCGATCTGGAGTGATAACCGCGAGCGCCGCGTCAAAGGCTTCACCTTGCTGCCGTTCGATATTCCGGCCGGTCAGGCTGCCGCCTACTACCCGGAGGTCAACCCGCTGGTGCCGCTGGAAAGCGTGGGCGATGGCAGCAGCACGCCGACATCGAAGTTCGTTGCCATCCGCCTCGAGCGCTCGGCAGAGTCGGCACGCATCCTCTGACGTCCCTGAAAGACGCCCACAAAAAAGGCCCGTTTCACTGGAAACGGGCCTTTTGCAAGTAACCTCAGACTCTCTTTTCAGACTTAAGTTCCTTAGCCAAAACAATAACTTAGCAGTTTGTGTGGCAATCGTGTTACTCGTCGGAATTGCATTGCTACATTCTTCACTTGACACCAAGATCGCGCCGTCATCCCTATGAGATTCCATACATGAAGTATTCCTCGATACTGTTGTTGTCTCTTACCCTGATCAGCGGTGCGGCGTCTGCAGGCAACCTCGAGTCAGGCGTAGGCGGAGCATTGGGTGGGGTACTCGGTTCGGTCGTCGGCCAGCAGGTCGGCGGCAGCACTGGTTCAGCAATTGGCGCAGGTGTCGGCGGCGCAGCCGGTGGCGCTGTAGGCGCGGACCGTCGCAACCGCACAGAGGCAGCCATTGGCGGCGGTCTGGGCGCAGCGGGCGGTAATGTGCTGGGTCGCAGCGTCGGCGGCAACACCGGCAGCCTGGTCGGCTCGGCGGTAGGTGGCGGCGGCGGTGCTGCACTCGGCAACTACATGGGCAACGAAAGCCGCAGCGACGATCGTCGTTATCGTGGTGGCCGTGACCATGGCCATCGCCCGAAGCACCACGGCCATCGCCGTCATCGTGACTGATACCACCGTCAGTTACTGAAACATAAAAACCGGCCGCTCTTGAGCGGCCGGTTTTCATTTGTCTGTCGCAACGCAGGCTCAGGACTGGATGCAGAGCATTGCCCCACCTGGTCAGATGAATGTGTACGCGTAGTCAGTTGCCAGCCATCGCCTGCACCCACGTCCTGACCTGTGCGTACGGATAGTCCTCCAGCACCGCAAACCCGGTGGTGGCGCGGGCTTTGAGCCTGGTGAACAGCGGCACGCTGATACCGCATAGAAAACGCGTCAGGCAGTCGGCGCTGGGCGGCTGGCCGGTGTAGTTCTGGTGCTTGTGGATAAACTCGCTGCACAGTTGCTGAAAGTCCCGATTTGCCAAGGGCTCCAGCGCGGGTGGTTCGGGCAGGTGGGCGACTTCGCCCAGGCACACTGAACAATGCCCACAGCGCTCAGGCGCATTGTGGTCACCAAAGTACCGCGCCAGGCGATGGGTCAGGCACTGATCACTGGCGAACACGTCCAGCATGGTGTGAATGCGCGCCACTTCAGTGGCTTCGTGATGAGCGAAATAATCGTGCAATTCGATGCTCAAGGCCTGAGCATCAAAGTCGCTGCGCAACAGGCTGTAGACCTCGGTCATCTGTTTGCTTTCAAGCTCGATCCAGCCTTTTTCCTGAAAGTAATCCAGCGCCTTGACCACCCGCCCGCGCTCGGCGCCATATTGCTGGTACATCGCCTCGAAATCGACGGTGGCCCAGGTGCGTGCCCGGTTTGAGGTGTCAATCAGGGCCTGAACGAACTCGCGTCGCTCTCCTTCGAAACGCGCCATCAGGTCTTGCGGCTGAAGCAGAAACTTGAAGCGGTACTCGGCAAAATACGCGTAGCGCGGCGCAATGATCCCGCGCAGCTCCAGTTGCACCAGCAGGGTCTTCAGCGGCAATTGACGAATGTTGCTGAGGTCGGCGAGCGGCCCCAGCAGAAACTCCCACTGCCCGTCATGGCGCGCCCCGAGCAAGTCTTCCAGCACACGGGCAATCCCCTCGCGCTCCGGCGTATCGCCATACACGAAGTTCTCCAGCACGTTGAGGCTGTCGCGGTTAGCCAGCACCAGACAATCCGAAGCAGCACCATCACGCCCTGCCCGACCGATTTCCTGGCTGTAGTTCTCGATGGATTTCGGCAGGTCGAAATGCACCACATTGCGGATATCGCTCTTGTCGATGCCCATCCCGAACGCGATGGTTGCCACGATGCAGTTCAAATGGCCGCCCATGAACTGCTTCTGGATCGACTCGCGCTGATCGTTGGGCAGCCCGGCATGGTAGGCGCTGGCGGGCAGGCCATTCTGTTCCAGGTGCGCGGCGATATGTTCGGCTGTCTTTTGCAGGGTCACGTAAACGATGGTCGGTTGCCCGCGACGCTCGTTGAGCCACTCTACCAGCCGGCGTCGTTTGTCACGGCCGCTGACCGGCTTGACCCACAGGTGCAGGTTGGCGCGGTAGAAACCGATGGTGATGACATCCTCGGGGGCGATGGCGAATTTGTCCTGCATGTCGATGATGACTTGCGGGGTCGCCGTGGCGGTCAGCAGCAATGTCTGGGGAATATTGAATTCGCGCTGGTAGTCCGGCAGCTTCAGGTAGTCGGGGCGGAAGTTATGCCCCCACTCCGAGATGCAGTGCGCTTCGTCGACCACCAGCAAGGAAATCGGCACTTGGGCGATGAAATTGCGGAAGCGCTCGTTCTTCAGGCGCTCGACGGAAATCATCAGAATCTTCAGCTCGCCGGAACGTGCGCGTGCCATCACGTCAGCGATCTCGTCGCGGCTTTGCGCCGAATCAATGCTCGCCGCCGATATGCCATGGCGGTGCAGGAAGGCAAGCTGATCCTGAATCAGCGCCAGCAACGGCGACACCACCAGCGTCAAATGCGGCAACATCAGGGCAGGCAATTGGTAGCATAGCGACTTGCCCGAGCCGGTCGGAAAGATCGCCGCAGCCGAGCGTCCGGCCAGTACCGCACTGATGGCAGCCTCCTGCCCCGGCCGGAACTGTGTGTAGCCGAATACCTGTTCGAGACGCTGGTGCATTCGCGGTCCATCCATCAGTCAAAAAACGGGCTCAACCTTAACGCGCCAGGCCGGATGCACATAGCACCAAAGCGTTGCAGAAACTCTACCCAGCGACCGATATCATTGTAATATCACCGCCAAACATCGCTTGATCAGGAGCAGGAATGGATTCCCTACAGCAACCCGAGGACGACGGGATCATCCGCATTCAACGCCTCGTGCCGGGTCAGGTCGATGTGGTGCTGGGCTCGCATCCACGCCGCAAGCGCGTCGATGCGCCTCGCCGCTCACGCCCTTATGGCCTGTGGCTGGCGTGCCTTATTGCTGCAGCCTGCGTGGCCGGACTGATCACCTCACATGCGAGAGGCCCCAAAGCGCTGACAGTACCGCCTGTTGTGCAGTCCATACCCGAAACCCGGACAGTCGAGGCCGAGGCGCAGCCCGTAGCCGCCGCCGATCCCGCGCCCACGCACATTCGAAAAACCGCAGAGCTTGTACCGATCGCGGCCACTGTGGCGCCGCCTGCCCCTGTGAAGCCCTTGGATGACTGCATGAAAAACGGCAACGTCATTGATGAGGCGGTGGCGAACTGTCGATTCGGCCAGGCTCCACGCCCCGCTCAGGCAGAACCGGCAACAGGCATGGTGTCTGCCGACTACATGGCCGATTTCAAGGCCAATGCTTCACGCAATTCCACGCGTTCTTCCAGGCCTTACAGTGTCGCGACGGCGTCCATCCGCGAAGCGGACGGCAGAAATCGCTACCGCGCGCAGTGGCGGATTTACGGCAATACGATCGATGGCGACAGCGTCTGCGAAAACTTCGCCATTCGTTCATTCGAACGGCGCGAGTGTCGCAAGGCGGCAGAGGTCAATTTCCGCGAAGAGTGCCGTGAGTGGACCAAACGCGCGACCAGAAACCGCGATGAGGACAGTAAAAACGCCCAACAGCGCTATTGTGAGGTGACCGCGAATTTCTCTCCCTGAAAACGAGCCTGAAACCCTCTGGCACGGTGGTCTCGCCGGTGTTTTCGACTGTCCCGGTGCATGGCCGAGCACCTGAGAATCCGTAAAAACGGACACATGTATAGCCAAAGGCTTACACGCAATGAAGCGAATGGCTATTTTGCACCTACCATCAGAGCCGTAAGATTGGATCCAACAACTGGCGAACAAGGAGTTCGCCAGGATCAGGGACGATCGACCATCGCCGGGAAGGCAGCCGACAGGGAGTTGGAATGGTCTTGGTACAAACCCGCTTCGGCGGGTTTTTTATTGCCTGCGATTTTTGCCGTCAGCAGCCATATCGCCTCAAGACTTTTCCTGGCGCCAGATTTCCCGCCCTTCAAAGGGCCGTTCGAAGCTGAGCCCGTGAGGTATAGCGAAAGGCTTACACGCGCTGGGGGAACTTGGCTATTTCCGACCTGGCTCGCGCTCCGTAGTATTGGATCCATCAAGGGGTGAACAGGAGTTCACCCGGATCAAGGATGATCGACCATCGCCTCGGAGGCGTCCGACAGGAAGTCGGGATGGTCTTGGAAAAACCCGCTTCGGCGGGTTTTTTGTTGTCTGCAGAAAAATCGCGCGCCGCTCACAGTCGTCTGCTTAGCGCTTGCCCTGCTCGAAGCGCTGCTGCAGCAAGTGCCGTGCATGACCCGCATTGACGTAATCCGCAATCAACTCACCAAGCTCGTCTGGCTTGAGCTTTTTGCCGTCCCGGCTGAACCGCGCCAGCGCCAGGAGTACCCGGCGTTTTTTCCTGAACACTTTTGCGTTCGGTGCAGAGAACGAACGTGAGACTCGCTCGGGTAAGGGCGCATCGTCTTGCAGATGCAGGGTCAGAAACGTGCCGTAGGCGACATTCAGCTCAAAATCAGCGATGTGCTGGATCGGGACGGGGGACTTCAGGTTGGCGAAGACAAAGTGCTCGGGCGTGAGCAGCAGAGCGGTCTTGTCGGCACGCAGACACATGCGCAGCGCAAATGGCAGCAGCATCAGCATGAACGCCGTCAAGATGCCGCCCGCTATCAGCATAGAGTTGCGCTTTTCGGTCAGCCCCTGGGGAAATGACAGCGCTTCGGCTATCAGATAAATACCCAGCCCCAGCAGAGGGGCGAGGAATAGCGTTAGCAACAGCCCCCGCAGGCGAGCGCCCTCATGCAGAACGACATCACCGCTTACCGTTTTCGCGCGAGCACGCAGTTCGGTCACCACCTCAGCATCATTTGTCACATGATGCTTGATGAAATCCTCGGTAAGACGGGTGCGCAGTGCCTGGGCATTGATGAAGTAATGGTCCATTGCGGCGCGGGCCTGGGCCGCCACCACCGGCCGGGTGCCGCTGCGGATCGCCTCGTCGGCAGCAACCTGCAGCGCGGCGATACGTTCGCCGTTTGAAGGGTGCGTATCCGAGGGATGCGGCAGCTGGACGGCCATTTCTTCGTCAGGCAGCGTGAATGCCTTGCCGGCCAGCTCGTGCAGCACGCTGTTCGGCAGATCCTTGGTGAACACCTCTCCGCGCCTTGGGTTGGTGGCCCGCGTGATGTGCGTGTAGATCCGCTCCTGCAAAAGCGGATCGATGGCCGAGATGCGCACCAGCGCCGAGGCAGCCGACGCGTTGCCAGCCAGGCTCGCCCCCGCGGCATCGGCGGCCAGCTCGCGCACGCGGCTCCAGTGATTGACCGCGTGATCGAAGCTTTCCATGAAATACACGCCCAGCATGAATGCCGGACGCAGAATGGTGCGCTGCAGCCACCCGCTGACCATCATGTTTTCCGCGATCACCCCAAGGCTGCGACCGATGCCGTCGTAGATCGGCAGAAAGCGCAGGCTGTACTCGGTGTCCTCACCGGCAAAATGCGCCAGCTCATGACCAATCACTGCGCTGGTTTCTGCGGCATCGATCAGCCCCAGGTACAGGATCGGCACATGCAGAGTGCGCCCCTTGAGCACGGCGTCGGACGGCAGAAGGGAAACGTCGCTCGAGGTGACGTAGAAGCCTTCGGTCATGCCCAGCACGATGTGATCGGGGGACAGCGCGCCGAGCCGTTCGGCCAGATCGCGCACATAGGCCCAGAGCACCGGGGCCTCTTCAGGCGTGACCTGCTGCCCCAGAACCTCCATCGCGGTGGGCTCGAACATATGCAGCATGACGCCCAGCTGCTTGCCCATCCGCCAGATCGAATACAGGCATGCAGCGACCAGCATCAGCACGACGATGATCAACTTGAGCTCGCCCGCGGACATGCGCCCCACATGCCACAGGCCCAGGGCTTCGAAACAGAGGATTGCCGACACCGCCGCGCCCATGGCGACGATGTGCCCCACAAGAACGAAGGGCAGAATCCGCCTGACCCTGCTGAAGGTGTGCAGCAACCGCTCTCGGGATTGACGTGCGCGTGCGCCGGCCCAGTTGAGCCCTGCCAGCCCGATGCCTCCGACCAGAGCCGCCAGCAGGCACAGCGCGATGACGGCGCGTGCCAGCCAGGTGGTGACATTACCCACCACCACTACGAAGTCGAGGCCCTGTTCTGCCTCATGGAGACGCGACAGAGCCTCCTTGAGGGTGATGTTCTCTCCGTCCATCTCCATCGTTCTCGTGAGGGCGTCGGGCGACCTGGCGAGTCTTTCGAAATAGGGACGGGCATGCGCAAGGTCAGCCTGGATCTCGGTCAGGCGCTCAGTGTTTTCGACACTGCGCTGCAACTGCCAGACACCGATGAGGTTCAGGCCCAGAGGGAGCAGGATGAGTACAGCAATGAGCTTGTAGATTTTCATGAGGCAAGGCTCATAGAGGTGCGGCGCCGCCGGCTGTCCTTAGCGCGCACAAGGTCCGTCAGGTAAAACGCCTCTGGCGTCTGCGTGCATGCGCCCTGCCGTTGCTCGAATAGAGGCGTGAGGGCGCTGGCGGCGTTATACCCTGATTTGCAAACTGATGTAACAAAGCTGCCCGCCTGACCTGCGTCGACCCGCCTGGATCCGTCCGCCTGAACGCTCGCAGTGCCATCATTCCCTTTCCAGAAAAAACAGCCTAATAAGGCCAGTCTGTGTATTTACCCTCTTCAGAGCTCGGTAAATCTGCAAATAAGTTCATCTTTCTAAGCTTAATTTACCCCCTTTATCGGATCCAAATACCACCCTAAAGCCCTTTAAAATCAACACCTACAGCTACATTGAGGGTGTAATCCAAAATAATGATGGCTCATAGGCATCATTGCTTACTGTAACGAAACCGAGAAAATATCTACCGTCTGTAGGAACTTTCCTACTAAAAATAGTGCCATAGACCACACTGCTGGCTAGACGACATCTATATGCCAGCACGAACTCCTCCCTCATTGTGGCGGTGTGTCTCGCAGTGACACACATGGCAAAACCACTTCATGAGCAGGTGTGCAGTCGAGCAATTCGCAACTTTTCCCCGTCCCCCGGCCTGATCCGGGAAACGGTCGTGAAGGGTTCAAGGACGATGTACCGATGACTCAGACGTTCGATATAGAAGCATTGATCAAGCTGCGCAAGCAGACGCGCGCTATCTCCGACGCGCTCAAGGTGCAGGCGTCCGACTATCTGTCGACCCTCGCGCTGTTGATACGCCCGCAGACATTCTTCGGTGAATACCTGCAGGGCGCGCAGCGCAGCAGCGGCCGTGAGACTCAGCACCATTTCAAGGAGCTCAAGGAGCTCTATGACCGCATTGCTTCGGCAGAGCCGTTCAAGCTGGTCAATGAACTGGAAGTGCCCCTGAACCTGATCAGCACGACACCCGAGCTGTTCCCGCTCGAATACGACATGGTGTTGTCACAAAGCGGGCAGACCATTCGCATCACCAGTCCGGTGCGTTGGGTGGTGGGCTTCAACTCGTTCGATCTGGCGCAGTTTCGCAAGGTCATCAAAGACCCGAATCGCAGCAGCGCCGAGCTGTATCGCTATGTAGTGCATTATCTGGTGCTGTTCTACTGCCTGAGCAAGTCGCCGGGCATGAGCCGCCTGTTCGAAGGGCTGCGCTTCCCGGTCAGTTTCGAGCGCTTGAAAGACTTCGGCGACCTGCCGTTCTGTGTGATCAGCTCGCCGGTTCGCTCCGAACTGCCGGATGAATCGGTGATTCGCAACAGCACGCAGATTGCAGGCAATACCAGCTTCGAAGAATTGGTCGGATACGAAAACATTCTGGAAATGAACGATGAAATCCGTCAGCGTCTTTTGCTGACGATTGAAGGACTCTAATCGCGCCCGGCCTGCCACAGGCCCGGTACGCAAACGACTTGCAGCGAGTTGCTCGCACAGGAGATGACGATGGCGAAGAAGGAAAGTACCCAGCACAAACTTGACCGCGTTCGCGCGCCTCGGGTCCATATCACTTACGACGTGGACATCGGCGATGCTCAGGAAAAGAAAGAGCTGCCATTCGTTGTAGGCGTTCTGGGCGATTTCTCCGGCAACCCGCTGGAGCCGCTGCCCAAGCTCAAGGATCGCAAGTTCATCTTCATCGACCGCGACAACTTCAACGGCGTCCTGAAAGGCATCAAGCCGCGCCTGGCGTATCGCGTCGACAACACCCTGGCAAAAGACGGCACGCAACTCGGTGTCGAGCTGAACTTCAATGCGCTGGAAGACTTCGAGCCGCAGAACGTCGTGCGTCAGGTCGAGCCGCTGCGCAAGCTGCTGGAAGTGCGTAACAAGCTGGCTGACCTGCGTAACAAGATGGGTGGCAACGACAAGCTTGAAGAGCTGCTGATGGACGTGTTGCAGAACACTGAAAAGCTGAAAACCCTGGGCAAGGAATTCGGCCGTGAAGCCGCCGTTCCCGCCACCGACAGCAAAGAGTAAGGAGGAGCCTGACGATGACCGATAAGCAACCCGTGACTCAGCAGGACAGCGCTCTGGTTGAAGTGGAAAACCTCGCCCCGCAATCTTCCTTGCTCGACAGCATCATTTCCGAAAGCCGCGTTGCACGCTCCGAAACCGAGCGCACCCGTACCCGCGATCTGATCGGCGAACTGGTGGCCCAGGTACTTGAAGGCGAGATGACGCCGAGCAAGGACCTGATTGCCGTGCTCGACGCGCGCATCGCCGAGATCGATTCGATGCTCTCCGAGCAAATGAACGAAATCATGCACGCCCGTGAATTCCAGCAGCTGGAAGCATCCTGGCGCGGCCTGAAGTATCAGGTTGACCAGACCGAGACCAGCACCACGCTGAAGATCCACCTGCTCAACGCGTCGAAAAAAGACCTCGTGCGTGACCTCAAGGCATCGTCCGAATTCGACCAGAGCGCACTGTTCAAGAAGATCTACGAAGAAGAGTACGGCACCTTCGGTGGTGCGCCGTTCGGCATGCTGCTGGGTGACTACGAGTTCAACCGCAGCCCGGAAGACATGTACCTGCTGGAAGAGATCTCCCACGTGGCAGCTGCCGCCCACGCGCCGTTCATTTCGGCTGCATCGGCTGAGCTGTTCGGCTGGGACTCGTTCACCGACATGGCCGGCCCTCGCGACCTGGCGAAGATCTTCGACACCGTCGAATACGCCAAGTGGAAGTCGTTCCGCGCCTCCGAAGACTCCCGCTATGTCGGCCTGACCCTGCCGCACGTGCTGGGTCGCCTGCCGTATGGCCCGGATACCACGCCTGTCGAAGAATTCAACTTCGTCGAAAGCGTCGATGGCCGTGACCACAACAAATACCTGTGGATGAACGCTGCCTACGCGCTGGGCACTCGTGTGACCGACGCATTCTCCCGCTACGGCTGGTGCGTGGCGATCCGTGGTGTGGAAGGCGGTGGTCTGGTCGAAGGCCTGCCGACTCATACCTTCAAGACCGATGACGGTGAAATCGCGCTCAAATGCCCGACTGAAATCGCCATCACCGACCGTCGCGAAAAAGAGCTCTCGGACCTCGGCTTCATTCCGCTGGTGCACTGCAAAGGCACCGACTATGCCGCGTTCTTCGGCACCCAGTCGACCCAGAAGCAGAAGCAGTACAACACCGACATTGCCAACGCCAACGCGCGTCTGTCGGCGCAGCTGCAATACATCTTCGCGACCTCGCGTATCGCTCACTACATGAAAGCGATCATGCGCGACAAGATCGGCAGTTTTGCATCGCGCAAGGATGTCGAGCTGTTCCTCAACAAGTGGCTGTCCAGCTACGTGTTGCTGGATGACACCGCCAGCCAGGAAGCCAAGGCCAAGTTCCCGCTGCGCGAGGCGCGTGCCGAAGTGTTCGAAGTCCCTGGCAAGCCTGGCGTCTACAAGGCCGTGACTTACCTGCGTCCGCATTACCAACTGGATGAACTGACGGCATCGCTGCGTCTGGTCGCCGAATTGCCGCAATCGACACGCGGCTAACGTCCGTCACTTAGCCAGGGAGGCAACATGAGTAGTCAACACAAGCTGTTGCCTTCATTGCTGGATCGATTGCTCGACGATCGTCCGCATCAGTCCGTGGAATCGTCATCGCAACGGTTGAGCTCGCTGGCCGATTACAAGGCCAGCATCGTGCGTGACCTGGAGATTCTGGTGAACACTCGCCAGTCTCTGGTCGCTGGCGAGCTGGAAGGTTTCGCCAATCTGAGCGGCACCATCCTCGACTACGGTATGCCCGACTTCACCAGTAGAAGCGTGCTCGACCCACAGGACCGGCTTTTGATCCAGCGCCAGCTGGAAAAGGCCATCTCGGTGGGCGACCGACGCTTTCGCAGCGTGAAAGTCCAGTTGCTTGCACAACAGACCGGCCAACGCATGCTGACTTTTCGTGTGGACGCAGTACTGCGTCTGCAGGACATTTCGCGTCAGGTTTCCTTTGACGCCGTGCTGCAGGTCAACACTCAGGAATACAAAGTGCAGAACCTCAACTGATGCTCGACGATCTGCTGCCCTATTACGAGAAGGAACTCTCGCACCTGCGCTTTCTGGGCCAGGAATTTGCCGCTCAATATCCGAAGATCGCTTCGCGACTGCTGATTGAGGGCGACAACTGCGAGGACCCGCATACCGAGCGCCTGATCGAGGCGTTCTCGTTCCTCTCGGCTCGCGTGCACAAGAAGCTCGATGATGAGTTTCCGGAAATCGTCGAGTCGTTCCTCGAGGTGCTGTACCCGCATTACTTGCGCCCTACCCCGTCGATGTCCATCGTCGAGTTCAACATGGGCAAGCAGGAAAAGGTCACCGAGTCCTATCGTGTGGCGCGACACACCGAACTGCATGCCAATCCGGTGGACGGCATCGTGTGCAAGTTCCGGACGTGCTACCCGGTCGAGCTATGGCCGATTGCCGTGCAGAGCGCGTCGTTCATCGAAATGGAACGCTCGGCGTTCAACGGCCACAGCGCAGACCTGATTGCACGTCTGCGCATTGGTCTGACGGCCACCTCCGACGTGCTGTTCGGCAAGATGGAAATGGACAGCCTGCGCTTTTTCCTCGATGGCGAAAGCACGCTCATGCATCAACTGTATGAGCTGCTGTTCAACAACCTGGCCAAGGCCACGCTGTCCTTCGAAGACGAAGGCCGCACTCGCGAAGTGGTGCTGCCCGCCGGTGCCTTGAAGTCTGTCGGTTACGGTCTGGATGAAGGGCTGGTGGATTACTCGGAGCGTTCGTTTCTCGGTTATCGGTTGCTGCACGAGTACTTCACCTTCCCGGACAAGTTCATGTTCTTCGACCTGTCGGGCTTTGCGCGCATTCTGGCGGGCAAAGAGATCGGCAAAGTGGAGATCAATTTCTACTTTTCCGACTACGACCTGACGGACCGTCTGGCGCGCCTGACGCAGAACGTCAGCCGCAACAATTTCAAGCTCAACTGCACGCCGATCATCAACCTGTTCCGCCAGCAGGCCGAGCCGATCAAGCTGACCCACGTCCAGCATGAATACGCTGTCACGCCGGATGTGCGCCTGCAAAGCTCCGCCGAAGTGGTCTCGATCGATCGCGTGCGCCGGGTCAAGAAGATCAATGGCAACGACCAGGTCGGCACCTGCCATCCGTTCTTCGAACCACGCGGCGATCAAGGCCCGGGACAGAGTTTCTGGATCGCCCGGCGCCGGCCGACGCAGAGCCGGCAAAGCGATGGCTCGAACATGTTCATCCGGGTCGTGGATCGGGATCTGGAACTGATCGATTCCAACAACGACACGCTCAGTATCCGTCTGACGTGCAGCAATCGCGACCTGCCATTGATGCTGCCTTTTGGCGGCGAGCGCGGCGATTTCAACATTCCGTCGAACTCAGTGATCAAGGACATCCGCTGCCTGCGCAAGCCTACGGCGACGGTGCGCGTGCCGCTGGGCAACGGCGTGATCTGGCGGCTTATTTCGCACCTGTCACTCAACCACATGTCGCTGGTTTCCAAGGGACGCGAGGTGCTGCTGGAACTGCTGTCGCTTTACAACTACCGCAACGTGTCGGCGATCCGCAAACAGATCAACGGGATCGTTTCGGTGAGCAGCGAGCCGGTCGTGGCACGCATCGGCCATCCGCGGCCGAACTTCGTGCGCGGCGTCGGCATCACGCTGAAGTTCGATGAAAGCCAGTACACCGGCAGTGGCGTGTTCCTGTTCGGCATGGTGCTTGATCACTTCTTTGGTCAGTACTGCTCGATGAACAGCTTTACCCAATTAACCCTTCGCACCTTGCAGCGCGAAAAGAGAGTGGTCCAATGGCCCCCGCGAACAGGCGATCAACCCCTGGTCTGATCGACCAGGCAAGGGCTGAGCCGCACCGATTCGAATTTTTCCAGTTGGTGCGTTTGCTTCGCCTGCACTACAGCAGGAACGGGCGTATGGACCTGGAAACCAGGCCGCACGAAGACCCTCTGCGCTTTCGTTCGCAGCTGTCGCTGAACTTCCCGGCCAGTGAAGTCAGCGACCTGCAGTTCGAACGCGAAGGCAAGCTCTCGGCGGCAGGTTTGCCGCTGTCCGAAGTGCAGGTCACGTTCATGGGCCTGGTCGGTCCTTCGGGTGTGCTGCCGCGCCCGTACACCGAGCTATTGATCGACCGACATATTCAGTATCGAGACGACGCTGCACATGCGTTTCTGGATATTTTTTCGCATCGCATGACCACGCTGTTTTACGAGGCGTGGCAGAAGTACAAGTTTTACATCGAGTACGAGCGCAACGGCACTTCGAACTTCGACCGTTATTTGCTCAACCTGGTGGGTTTCGGTCCAGAAGGCCTGAAGCAGAAGTTCGACAAGGGCGAGTCTCCCCTGCGCCGCGAACTGTTCAGCTACTTCTCGGGGATGTTCGCGCAGAAGCCGCGCAACGCCCTGAACCTTGAGGTCATGCTGAGTTTTTACTTCTCGCTGCCGTTCAAGATCCAGCAGTTCGCCGGACGCTGGCTGAAGCTCGACAGCAGCCAGTGCACGCAGCTGGGCCGCAAGAACGCCGTGCTGGGGCAAAGCGCCGTGGCCGGCAATCGCGTCTGGGATTATCAGTCGTGTGTACGTATCGAAATGGGCCCTCTGGAACTGGCTGAATACCAGCGCTTTCAGCCGGGCACCGAGGATTACCAGAAGCTTGTTGAACTGGTGCGTTTTTACATCGGTGCCGAACTGGACTTCCAGATTGCGCCGAAGCTCAAGCGCGAAGCTGTACCCGTGGCCCGCCTGGGTCGCCAAGGCAATGTATCGCTGGGCTGGCTTGGCTGGCTCAAACGCCCCGGTGTCGACGTGGAGCCTTCCCGTTGCGCCGTTTTCCATATTCCTTTTGATGGGGTCTCCCTGTGAACCTGAAGTCCCTGTTCGCCAAGCTGAACGAAACGAGCCGCACTGCCACTGAAAGCGCTGCTGCGCTGTGCCTGTCGGAGAACCATTATGACGTTGAAGTCGAGCACTTGCTGCTGCAACTGCTCGATAACAACGACAACGATCTGCCAGTGATCCTGCGCCACTACGATGTGGTGCCTGATCGCCTGCAGGCACAGTTGGTCACTGCGCTGGGGACGTTCAAAAAAGGCAACACGCGGACGCCTGCGCTCTCGCCGCACATCACGCGCATGATCGAGCAGGCCTGGGTGCTGGCATCGATCGAGTTCGGTCAGTCACAGATCCGTACCGGCCATCTTGTGCAGGCCTTGCTGGATGACGATGCACTGCGTCGCGTGGTCATCGGCTCGGCGCCGGAGCTGGAGAAGATCAACGCTGACGACCTGCGCCTGAACATGAGCGCGCTGGTCGAGGGCAGCCCCGAGACCAAGCTGAGCAAGCCACTGGCGAACGCCGACGCCAGCACGGGCGCCACCACCAAAGGCAACGGCAAGACACCAGCCCTGGACCAGTACACCGTCAACCTGACCCAGGGCGCTCGCGATGGTCGCATTGACCCGGTGCTGGGACGCGAATTCGAAGTGCGGCAGATGGTCGACATCCTGACCCGCCGCCGCCAGAACAACCCGATCCTGACCGGTGAAGCCGGCGTCGGTAAAACAGCCGTGGTGGAAGGCCTCGCACTGCGCATTGTGCAGGGCGACGTACCGTCGGTGCTCAAGGGCGTCGCCATTCACACGCTGGATCTGGGGCTGTTGCAGGCCGGTGCCGGGGTCAAGGGCGAGTTCGAAAACCGCCTCAAGTCGGTCATCGAAGAAACCAAACGCAGCCTGCACCCGATCATTCTGTTTATCGATGAAGCCCACACGCTGATCGGTTCGGGCGGGCAAGCCGGGCAGAACGATGCCGCCAACCTGCTCAAGCCTGCCTTGGCACGCGGCGAGCTGCGCACCATCGCCGCCACCACCTGGGCCGAGTACAAAAAGTATTTCGAGAAAGATGCCGCACTGGCTCGACGCTTCCAGGTCGTGAAAGTCGAAGAGCCTGACGAAGACAAGGCCATCCACATGCTTCGCGGGTTGCTGGCGAAGATGCAGGAACACCACAAGGTCACGGTGATGGATGAAGCGCTGGTGCAGGCCGTGCGCTTGTCCAATCGTTACATCACTGGCCGCCAGCTGCCGGACAAGGCAGTCAGCGTGCTCGACACCGCTTGCGCACGTGTCGCCCTGGGCCAGTCGGCACAGCCGGGAGCGCTGGAGGACTGCAAGCGTCACATCGACAACCTGAACGCAGAAATCACCGTACTGGAGCAGGAAACCGCCAAGGGCAGCGACCACGCTCGCCGTCTGACGGCCCTGCACGAAGAGCTGCAGGCCGAACAGGAGACCCGCGAGTCGCTGGAGCAACAGTGGAAGCGCGAGCTGGAACTGGTCGAAAAGCTTGGCGCACTCAGCGTTCCGCAAAGCGGCGAGCCTGATGCCGGGCAGATTGCCGCCGTACGCGCCGAACTGGCCAGCGTGCAGGGCGAGCAACCGCTGGTCCACGCACTGGTCGATGGCGGCACGATTGGCGAAGTGATTTCCGGCTGGACCGGCATTCCGCTGGGCAAGATGCTGCGCGACGAAATCGACACCGTGCAGAGCCTGCCCGCGCTGCTGGGCGAACGCGTACTGGGTCAGGACCATGCACTCGAAGAAATCGGCAAGCGCATCAAGATTTCCCGTGCCCGCATGGAAGACCCGAACAAGCCGATCGGCGTGTTCCTGCTGCTGGGCCCGAGCGGCGTCGGCAAGACCGAAACGGCACTGGCCCTGGCTGACACGCTGTATGGCGGCGAACGTAACGTCATCACCATCAACATGTCCGAATACCAGGAAGCCCACACCGTCTCCAGCCTGAAAGGCTCACCGCCTGGCTACGTCGGTTACGGCGAAGGTGGCGTGCTCACCGAAGCCGTACGCCGCAAGCCTTATAGCGTGGTGCTACTCGACGAGGTGGAGAAAGCCCACCCGGATGTGCTCGAGCTGTTTTTCCAGGTCTTCGACAAAGGCGTGTTGGACGATGGCGAAGGTCGCGAGATCAACTTCCGCAATACCGTGATCATCCTCACCTCCAACACCGGTACTGATCGCATCATGCAGTGGTGCCTGAACACCGAGCAGAAGCCGACCCCCGATGACATCGTGGAAGGCCTGCGCGACGAGCTGAATCAGGTGTTCAAACCGGCCTTCCTGGGGCGCCTGACCATCGTGCCGTATTACCCGGTGCAGGACGCGATTCTGGAACGCATCGTCGGCCTGAAGCTGGAGCGCATCCGCAAGCGTTTCGAGCGCAATCATCAGGCGGTGCTGCGTTACGACGAAGCGCTGATCAAGGCTATCGCGTCGCGCTGCACGGAAGTCGACAGCGGCGCGCGCAATATCGACAACATCCTGTCCAAGACCCTCATGCCGGAGCTCGCGCAGCGGGTGCTGGAGCGGATGGCGCAGGACAAGCCGATTCAGAGCCTGACCATCGACCTGGGCAGCGATGGCGACTTCGCTTACACCCTGACCTGATCGATCACCCCATAGGTAAGACGTAATGAATAAAAGACTTCAAGGCAATTGTTCCTCGAAGCCAGCCTTGGCAAGGTGCCTGGCTGTTCTGGCAATGATGATGGCTCTGTCCGCCTGCGGCGTGACAGACCGTGTCGCCAAGCGCATGGATGACACCTGGGCTGGCGACATGATGTTCGGTGACAATGAAAAGGTCATCCTGACGACTGACGGCGGCAACCAGCTCAACCCCGACGAGTACGGCAAACCGCTCTCGGTGGTGGTGCGCGTTTATCAACTGTCCTCTCTGGAGCGCTTCGAGTCGATCAACGCCGACACTCTCTGGGAGGATCCGCAAAAGGCTCTGGGCAACACGCTGGTCGAGAGCCGGGAGCTGATTCTGTTGCCTGGCATGGGCCAGACCGATCAGTGGCCGCTGAACCCGAATGCCTCGTATGTGGGCATCGCGGCGTTCTTCCGCACCGACGTCGACAGCCGCTGGAAGGTCGCGTTCGACGCCAACACGCTGCGCAAGGACGGTATCTGGTTCTCGTCCGACGGCGTGCGTGTGCTGGTGGATAACAACTACATCCTCGCGGTGCGTGGTGTGGACGTGCTGAACAAACTCAAGACTGAAGAGCAGTTCAACAAATCCAATTCGATTCCCGAACAACCCGCCGGCAAAAGTATGACCGAGCGCGCGCAGGACGCAGCTGTCCAGCAGGTTCAGGACTCGGCCGGCAGTGCTGCCAAAAAGGCAGCCGACTCACAATTCAATTCTCTGTTGGAAGGCGCCAAATGAGTAAACAAAGCCGCGTGATGTGGTCGGAAGGCATGTTCCTTTTGCCGCAACATTTCCAATATCAGGATGAGTTTCATCAACATCAGCTTGCTGAGTCGACGCTGCGCTCCACGCCCTTTCACTGGGGCGTGCAAACGCTGGAAGTCGACGTCGAGGCGCTGGCGACAGGCTCCCTGCAACTGAAGCGTCTGAAGCTGGTGTTCCCGGACGGCAGCCTTTACGACGCGCCGCAGCACGACCCGCTGCCTGCCGCCCGCGACCTGAAAAACCTGCTCAAAGGCGGAGAAATCAAGGTCTACGCGGCGCTCAAACTGCCTGAGCCCTTTGGCCTGAACTACGTTGAGGACGGCCAGGAGCAGAAGAGCGCGCGACGCTTTCGCAAACAGTTCGACACCCTGCCAGACCTCAACGAAGGCGATCTGGAAAACGAAATCACCAGCCTGCGCCTGAACGTGGTGATGCTGGTCGATGGCGACAGTCTGGATGGCTACAGCTACTGCCCGATTGCCCGACTGGCACGCAACAGCATTGGCGGCTTCAACCTGGATGCGCATTTTGTGCACCCGACGCTGCACGTGGGCACCCACGAGACGCTGGTCGGTCTCGGCAGGCGTTTGATCAGCGTGCTGCAAGCCAAGAGCAAGGCGCTTTCAGGCCGCCGCCGCGAGCGTGCTGACCAGATCGCCGAGTTTGGCTCCAGCGACGTCACCTTGTTCTGGCTGCTGAATACGGTCAACCGCGCCTACCCGCAACTGGCTCACCTGCTGGCGCATCCACGCTTGCACCCGGAACGTCTGTATCTGTTTCTGGCGGAACTGGCGGGTGGTTTGCTGACCTTCTCGCTGGACACCCAGCTCACCGACATCCCCGATTACGATCATCAGGACCCGGCGGCCTCGTTGGTCAAGCTCGACGAACTGGTTCGTCTGCTGCTTGAAAACGTGATTCCGAACCAGTGCATCGTCATCAACCTGAGTCAGGTCCGGCCTTCGTACTGGCAGGGCCAGTTGCTGGACCCGCGTCTTACCGAAGCCGACTTTTACATCTCGGTGCATGCCGACATGCCCGGCTCCAGCCTGCTGGAACTGGTGCCGCGCGCCTTCAAGGTCGGTTCGCCGGAAGACATCGAAGTGGTGGTCAACAGCGCCATGCCGGGCGTCACGCTGAACCACTCGACGCGTCTGCCAAACGCCATTCCGGTGCGCCTGGACAACCATTACTTCTCCATCGAGCCGCATGGCCGCGTGTATGAACGCATGATGGAAGCCCAGGCCATTTCCTTCTACGCGCCCAGCGCGTTTACCAATCTCAAGCTCGAACTGTTGGCGGTGCTTAAATGACTGAAGCCGTGATGCAAGGTGCCGCTACGGCCGCAACCGAAAAACCTACGCTCAAAGACCTGGTACGTGACTTCATCACCATGGCGCTGATTGTCCGTCGCGGCCGCCAGGCGATCTCGGTCACTGCCTTCGAATCCAGCGTCGATACCTTTTTCGCCAACCTGGAGCGTCAGGCGCGCAGCGCCAACTACAGCGTCGAACAGGTCAAGGACGCCCAATACGCACTGTGCGCATTCCTCGATGAGAGCGTGCTGCGTTCGGGCGACAACGACATGCGTCGCCACTTCGAAATGGAGCCGTTGCAGTTCCGTTATTTCGGGGTTCACCTGGCGGGCGAAGGCTTCTTCGAGAAAATCGAACTGCTGCGCGCCGACGTGAAAAAGAACCTGGATGTGCTCGAGGTGTATCACCTGTGCCTGGCCCTGGGTTTCGAAGGCAAATTCGGGCTGGGTCAGAAGGACCAGTTGCGCTACCTGGCCAACACGCTGGGCCAGGACATCGCACGCTACCGCAAGACGCCAAAGGCGCTGTCGCCTGACTGGGCATTGCCTGACCAGGTGTCGCAAATGCTGCGCCATGAAGTTCCGGTATGGCTTTACCTGGTGCTCATCGCCCTCGTATGCCTGGGTGTCTATCTGACGCTTGACTGGTTGCTGGGCAAAGACGTGGCCGCGTTGGCCGAACAAATCAGCCAACTGTTCAATGCTTGAGTCCCGATCAGGTAACCGAGTCAGGAAGACATGAAGACATTACTGCGCCTGTTAAAAAGTTTCTGGTTCCTGGTCCCGATACTGTGGCTGATCAGCCTGGCTGTCTGCTGGTTTTTCGCCCCAAGGATCAGTTGGCTGCAAGGCTACACGCTCGAAGCGATGGCGATCATCAGCGCCTTCTACCTGCTGCTGATCGTACTGCGTCAATACCGCCGGATTCGCACCGAACACAACCTCGAGAATCTGGTTCAGATCGAAGTTGACCGCTCGCTGAAGTCCACCGGCGAGTTCCGTGATCAGCAAGTGCTGCGCGACCGCCTCAAGCATGCCATTGCCATGCTGCGCACCGATCGTTCGGCAGGTGGTGGCGGCTCCTCGGCGCTCTACGATCTGCCCTGGTATCTGGTCATCGGCATGTCAGCGGCAGGCAAGACCTCGCTGCTGACCCGCTCCGGCCTGTCGGCCAGCATTGCCAGCAGCGCCAATGACACGGAAAGCGGCACCCAGCACTGCGACTGGTACTTCAGCCCTGAAGCCGTGATGATCGACACCGCTGGCCGCTACCTTCGCGATGATCAGTCCGCCAGCGAATTCGCGGCGTTCCTGCGCATGCTCAAAAAGCAGCGCAGCAAAGCCGCCGTCAATGGTCTGGTGCTGGTGGTCAGCCTGCCGGAACTGTTGGCCTCCTCTTCCGCCGAACGCAACGAAATGGGGGCGCGCCTGGTCACGCGCATCGAGGAATACACCGATTGCCTGGACGCCAATCCACCGATCTACCTGATGCTGACCAAGACCGACCAACTGCCCGGATTCAACCAGGCCTTCGACGGCATGGACCTGAACGAGCGCCAGCAGCCGCTCGGCATGACGTTCGGGCTGAACGAGATCAGCACCGAAAGCCTGCGCACGGTGCTCGATCGCAAGCTGGCGAACCTGCAGGCGCATGTCAGTCGCCATGTCGATGCACAGATCATCGCGCTGGGTGCCGATGCCAACAGCGCCCTGCTGAACTTCCCCAACTACTTTGCCGAGCTGTCGGCGATACTCGAGCAGTTCCTGCAGCATTTCGCGCGCAGTAACGTCAACGGTACTCAGTTGTTGCTGCGCGGCCTGTATTTCACCAGCGCCCTGCAAACCGACAAGCAACTGACACCGGTGTATGAAGACGAGCTGTCGGAGTCGTTCGTCCTGCGGCCGGCGAAGCCATACGGTGCAGTGGAGGAAGAGGAAGAAGAACACCGGAAAATCAGTGATCGCAGTTACTTCATCACCGATACCTTCCGCCGCGTCATTTTCCCTGACCGTGACCTGACCCTGTACCAGTCACGGCATGGCCGCGACCGCTCTATTGGCCCGATCGTCATCGCTGCGGCGCTGTTCGCCGGGCTGGCCTTCATCGGCTGGCAGGCCCTGTCGTTCCAGAAAAACCGCGAGTGGCTGGCCAACATCAGCCAGCAGTTGCACGACCTGGAGCAGTCCCCGGACCGGGCACAACGCCTTGCCTCGGGCCAAGGCCTGGAGCTGCTGCGCAATCAGCTGGCAACCATCGAGAAATACCGCACCAAGGGCGTACCGCTGCAACTCAGCGGCGGCCTGTACCGTGGTGACGATATCTACTTCGCCACCCAGACCGCCTACTTGCAGCAACTGCGTACCCAGGCGCTTGAGCCGATCACCCTGAAACTGCAATTGCAGATGCGTGAATTCAACGAGTTCGCCAAAACCATGGACCCGCAGTATGGCTTCGGGGCCGCCCCCGCAGGTTCCGACAGCAAAACCGGCAAGGCGCGTGCGCAAGGCCGGAAACTGCTGGACCGTGGCGCTCGCAACGTCGCTGCAGGCCGTCCGACCAGCCTGAGCAGCATTCCGCGCAGCACCGGCGACGTGACCAATCGCCTGACCGGCGCCGCGAGAAACACGGCCAGCCAGACACGCAGCGAGGCCATCGCCGCACTGCGTAACCCGGCCACCGCAAACGATGCGGCCGAGTTGTCGGCCACCACGGGCGGTCTGTCGCTGTCGGAGGAAATGCTCGGACGACTCGATGAACGGCAGGTGGCATCCATCATCGAGTCATACAACGCTCTCAAGCTTTATCTGATTCTGACTCAGCCGACCACGCACCCGGAAACCGAGTTCGTCAACGCGGCGTTGCCGGTGGCCTGGGCGGATATCTCCAGTGAGGCCAATCCGATCAGCGACGACGTCATTGAGGACAACTCGCCGGTCTATGTACAGTTGCTCAAGAACGGCGACGCGCCGGCCATGCCGCGTAATGAGCAGTTGATCGACGAGACCCGCAAGAGCCTGAAGTTTTTCATGATCTCCAGCTCGCTGGTGGACCGTGAATACCTGCGCCTGCAACTGGAGTCCAGCCGTCAGTTCCCCGCTATCGGCCTGAATGATCTGGTGCCGATGCCGGGTCGTCAGTTGCTGTACGGTTCGGAAGCTGTGCCTGCGATTTTCACCCGTCAGGGCTGGGAAGAGTTCGTCAAGCCCGAGCTGATCAAGCTGGTGTCCGGCAATCTGCGTAACGAATCGGACTGGGTGCTCGACGGTGAAGGCGGCGACAGCGTGGTGCAGAAAGCCAACTTCGTCCGTGAGTTCATGTCCCGTTACAAGCGTGACTACACGAAAGTCTGGTACACCATGATCGACAGCGTGGGCGTACGTCGCTTCAGCGACATGGCCAACGCCACGCAGCAGTTGTCATTGCTCAGTGACGTGCGCAATTCGCCGGTCAAGCTGCTGTTGGCCTCAGTCAACGACAACACGCAATGGGACGTCCCTGCAGTTCGCGAGGCGCAACAGACCGGGGTCAAGCGCGACGATGGCTTCTGGGGCAAGGTCACCGGCATCTTCGACAACAAGGAAGCGGCCGCCAGCGTACTGGTCTCGCCGCTGCCTGCGGTGGATGACGGCAGTCTGGCCAAGCGTTTCGAGCCTGTATCGCGGGTTTTCGCCACACAGAATGCCGAAGGCGCCGACAGCACCATCATGGATCGCTACCTGGCAGCGCTGCGCAAGCTCAAAGTGCGGATGAACAACATCCAGCGCTCGCAGGATGTCGGCAAGAGCAGCAAGCAGTTGATCAGCGAAACCCTCGAAGGGCAGCCGAGCGAAGTCACCAACGTGCGCAACTACGTTGAAACCACGGTCGATACCAGCCAGGGCGGGCTTTCCACGTCGCTGCAAAGCCTGTTCAGCCTGCCGATTCAGTTCGCCTGGGAAACGCTGCGCGATCCGGCTGGCGAACAGATCGCCAAAGCCTGGGCCAAACAGGTCGCCAAGCCCTGGGAACAGGTCATGGCTCACCGGTACCCGATTGCTGCGGACAGCCGCAACGAGGCCTCGGTGAAAGACCTGCAGCGTTTCGTCGATCCGGAGTCGGGCCTGCTGCCCAACTTCAAGCGCAATGAAATCGGCAATCTGTCCGATGGCGAAGGGCTCGGCATGGGCAGCGGGGCCAAGGCGGCGCCGCTGGTCAACCCGAAAATGGTCAGCAACATCGACAAGGCCAGTTCGCTGGGCGAAGTCATCGCCAGCCTCTCGGACCGCGACAACGGCTTCGAGATCATGCTTGAGCCGTCGGCCTACTTCACCGATATCATCTTCACGCTGGATGGCCAGGAGCAGCACTACCGCAACGGCAAGACCAGCTGGAGCCGCTTCTCGTGGCCTGGCACTACCACAGCGCCAGGCGCACGCCTGGATGTGGTCACCCTGTCCGGCGAACGCATTACCGTGTTCGACTACACCGGCCGCTGGGGCCTGCTGCGCATGAACGACAGCGCACGCGTCGCTGACCTCGACGGCATCCAGCAGCGATTCAGCTGGAACACGGCCAAAGGGCCGGTCAGCCTGGTGGTGCGCAACTATGGCGGCGTGAAGCTGACCGACCTGGCCAACGTCAAGGCGCTGAGCGCGCTTAACGCAACCGATGGGCGGACCAAGTGAGGATGCACATGCTGGATCTGGAGGGCGGTCGATGATTGGCTGCTTCGGAAAAGTGCCCGCGAGCGCAGATTTCGTCAGCCTGCACGGGGCCAGCGACGATGTTTGCGAGTTCGATGCATGGCTGCAGGGCGCACTCGCCGACATGCAGCACCGCGAAGACTGGCGCACGCTGTTCGATCGATTGCCCGTGTGCTTTTTCAGCTACCGGGCACGCAGCGGCAACTGGCTGGTGGGCGGTTTGATCAGTTCCAGGGACTCAAGCGCTCGGCGTTATCCGTTCTTCATCTTTCAAACGGTGAAGTCCAGTGACGCCGGGCTGTTTGTGAACCCTTTCACCCTGAGCGAACTGTTCGCCGGGCAGATCAAACCGCTGCTGCACATGGCCGCGCAAGGCGAAAGTACGGCGGTGCTGTTCGAACGCATCAGGGCCTTGCGACCGCTGCAAGGGCAGGACTTCGAGCTGTTCAGGCGTGTGCATGAGAAGTTTCTGGTGAACTTCACCCTGCGTGACATCGCGACCTCGCTGGAAAGCTCCTACCCGGAGTTCATCAGCAACGCCGTGCTCACCAGGCTGCAGGCGCTGAGCCGCCCGTCGTCCAAGGCACCCGTTGGTATTTCGCTGCCACTGCCGGCAGAACGAGGCTTGAAGAACCCGACAGCCGATCTGTGGGTCAACTGGCTGACACGCATCGAACCGAACAGGGCGGTGCCGCAGATCAGCATTCTGGCGGATGATTTCATGCGCCCCCGGCTGTTCTGCTTTGCATCCCGCAACACCTCCGGCGTGTACCGGGTGGTGACGGGCGTGAGTGAGCATTCGGAGAGTTATGACGTACTGGCACCCTTCGACACGTTCGACGAACACCACCGAGGCCATGTGTTTCCAGACATTGACCGCCCTCTTTATGACGTTATCGACCGCTTTGTCGATGTGCTGGATTTGAAGCCCGTATGAACAAGATCAAATACTACTTTTTGCGCTACCAGCCCTACGTTCTAGGGGTCTGTTTTTTCCTGGCGATCTTTATCGTCTGGAGCATCGGCCGTGCCCTGGGCTTCAGCTCGATGAACAGCCTGCTGACGGGGATCGGCCTGTTTCTGCTGTTGTCGGCAGCCTATGTGCTGTTGCTGTATCGAGGCGTATCACAGCACCAGAACCTGGAAGGCCTGCTGCGTGACGACGCCGATCAGGCGGTGCTCAACGCCAGCCCGGCGGACCGTGAAGAGGTCAGCCTGCTGCGCGAGCGCCTGCTGCAAAGCCTCGAGCGCCTGCAAAGCAACAAACCGAACGGCAGCAACTCCAAGGACGCGCTCTACGCCCTGCCCTGGTATCTGGTGGTCGGTCAGCCCGCAGCGGGCAAAAGCACCATGCTCTATCAGTCGGGCCTCAACTTCCCCTACGCAGAACGCGAAGGCGCACGCGTGGCCGGTTTGGGTGGCACGCGCAATTGTGACTGGTTCTTCAGCTCGGAAGCCGTGCTGCTGGACACGGCCGGGCGCTACATGAACGATCAGGAAGAAGCCGGCAAATGGCGCGCTTTTCTGCAATTGCTGCGTCAGCACCGCCAGCGCAGACCGCTCAACGGCCTGATTGTCACCGTCAGCATTCATGACATCCTGCAATCCTCGGTGGAGGATCAGGAGCGCATCGCCAAACGTCTGCGCGAGCGCATCCAGGAAACCCACGCGCTGCTGGAAGTGCGTCTGCCGGTGTATCTGGTGTTCACCAAGTGCGACCTGGTCCCGGGCTTCGTGCCGTTCTATCGCCAGCTTGACGATATGGCGCGTGGCGAAGTGATGGGCAAGACCTTCCCGCACAAGGGCTTCGAGCAAGCCGACTGGGGCCAGCGCTTCGGTGTGGCGATGGAAGAACTGATCAATTACTGGAAACAGATCGCCAACCAGCAACTGGTGCTTCAGGACATCCAGGTCACTCGTCAGGACACTGCGGTGTATCGCTTCCCGCTGGAGCTGGAAGCCTTGAAACCGCGCCTGCTCCTGTTCGTCGATGCTCTGCTGCGCGCCAACCCGTATCAAAGCGCCGAGATGCTGCGCGGTTTCTACTTCACCAGCGCACTGGACGCCGATCAGCCCGAGATGGGCGGCCATACCCGCCAGGTCACCGAACGATTCCAGCTGGAAAGCGAGCAGGAAGCTGTCGATGGCAATGTCCAGCCGCACCCGCTATTCATCAACAGCCTGTTCCGCAAGGTGATCATCCCCGATCAGCATCTGGTGGCGCTGTACACCACCAACCACCGCGAGCGTCGCCGCAAGGCCGCCTGGATCGGTGGCGCAAGCCTTTTGGCGTTGCTGCTGTGCAGTCTGTGGGGCTGGTCGTACTGGAACAACAAGGACAACATCCAGTCCATCTCCAGCGAACTCGCTCAGGCCGCAGCCGAGGACAGCAAGGCCACCGGGCAGTACACCGAGTGGCAAACGCTGGATCGCATGCGCTTCTGGACTTCGCTTTACTACGATCGTCATCACGACGAGGGCGTACCACTGCGCTTGCGTCTGGGTCTCTACCGGGGCTATGACGTCGAGCCGTTGCTGCGCACGCGTTATTTCAACCGTCTGGAAACGGTGATGCTCAAACCGACCGCAGACAACCTGACGCGCTCGCTTTACCTGCTGACCACCATCAAGGTCTACCAGCGTAATGCCAAGGACCTGATGCCGGTCACCGGTGTGGACAGTGTCGAGCCCAAAGCGCTGCCGCCGGATAACCGCGCGCAATCCATCGCTGCCTTCGGCAAGGCCACGCTGGACACTTACGTGATGTTGTCGCGCGCCCAGCGTGAAAAGGCTGACCCGGCGTTCCTGAAAGCGAAGATGCCTGATTACTGGTATCCGGCCATCGCGCGTCAGACCGGCAAGACCATCACCGCGAATGCCGAGGCAGGCTCCAATCAGGACTACGAGTACGCCAGCCGACAGATCAACTTCTACAGCGATCAGATTCACGAGCTGGACGTGCCACGGATTCTCGACAACGCATTCCTGACATCCAGTTCGCGTAATTACATCAATAGCCTGTTGACGCAGTCGTTGAAGGCTATCGAAACGATCACGCTGGAATCGGACACGCTGTTTGCCTTTGGTCGTGCCGATTTCCAGAGCCTTAAAACCGAAGGTCAAAATCAGTTGAGCGCGATCGCCGGCAAGCTGTTGAGTACACCGAACATCGGCAAGATCGTGATTGCAGGTCACGCCGACCAGTTGGGCGACCCGCAAAGCAACATGCAGGTGTCCAAACAGCGCGCGCAGACCATCAAGACCTACCTGGTCGGCAAGGGCGTGCCCGCCGAGCTGGTGGACGCGATCGGTGAAGGCAGCGAGAAGCCTCTGGTCAAATGCGACATGCAGCAACCCAGAGCTCAGTTGATTCAGTGCCTTGAGCCGAATCGACGCGTGGAGATCGAAGTACGCGCGCTCAATTGATCGCGCGTTGGCAAGCAAACCGAAGCCCGGGTTGTCCCTATGAAACCTTGGCCGTGGCAAGAGAACCTTTCTTGATCGTTTCAGGAAGGTTAATCAAAAGGGCCGTGTTCTGTCCGCAGACGCCACGGCTTTAAATGAAGAAGGAGAAGCAGAAAATGGCATTTGACGCATACATCCAAATCGACGGCATCCCAGGCGAAGTTCTGGACGACAAGCACAAGGACTGGATCGAAGTGTTGGGCTACGAGTTCGGCGCTACCCAGGCCACCTCGGCGACCGCAAGCTCTTCGGGCGGTGCTTCGTCCGAGCGCGTTGCACTGAGCGACTTCAGCATCCGCAAGTCTGTGGACAAGGCTTCCGCCAAGCTGTTCGAAGCGTGCTGCAAGGGCACTCACATCGCCAAGATCCAGCTGAACGTCAACCGTGCAGGCGGCGACAAGCTGACCTACCTGACCATCAACCTGGAAGAAGTGGTTGTGTCTTCCGTGAAGGCGGTTGCTGGCGGTAGCCAGAAAGGCGAAGACAACGCAGTCAGCGATCTGCCGATTGAAGAAATCAGCTTCAACTTCGCTCGCATCAAGACTACCTACACCCAGCAGAGCCGTTCCGATGGCCAGGGTGGCGGTAACGTCACTGGCGGCTGGGACCGCACTGCGAACAAAGTATTCGCATAAGTCCGTGACACATCGGGTCGCGCAAGCGGCCCGTCTTCAACACCGTGTCTGCCCAGGCACGGTGTTCTTTTATCCTCTGATCAGAGTTGACTATGTCTGAATTTCTCAACGACCTTTCGCTTGCCGATCTGACGGCACCCATCAACGGGGGAAGTGGCGAGGACCTGAGCTTTTCCACCCTGTTCGATCAGGTCAAGGAAGCTCGTCGAGCAGACCCCGACTACCTCACCCAAGGTGACTGGCAAACCGATCTCAAGTCCTCGGACTGGGAACAGACCATCACGTTGGCCGCACAGGGCCTTGCCGAACAAAGCAAGGACCTGATGCTCGTCGCCTGGCTCAGTGAAGCCCTGGCGCACAAATACCACTTCGTCGGCATCACCTTCGGCCTGACCGTGGCCGAACGGATCCTGCAAAACTTCTGGGACGATCTGTACCCGTCTCTGGAAGATGGCGTAGAAGAACGTGCCGCCCGCCTGGCCTGGCTGAAAACCACGCTGACCGAAGTCGTCGGCGGGCTGCCGATCACACAGGGGCAGAACTTCGGCCTGTTGCGTTACGACGAGTCACGCCACGTTGAAAACCTCGCGCTGCAAAACCCCAAGGCCATGCAGTCCGCTGTTGAAGAAGGCAAGATCAACGCCGAAATCTTCCAGCGCTCGGTGGTGCTCACCGACTCGGACCACCTGCGCCTCAAGGCCAGCGAAATCGCCGCCAGCCTGTACGCCTGCCAGCAGCTCCAGGCCACTGCCGACACCCTGTTCGGCCGCGACGCGCCGAGCCTTGTCACCCTCAGCGACATCCTGCAACGCGCCGGGCAACTGACCGAAAAGCTGCTCAAGGACCGCGGCATCGAACTGAGCCCCGCCCCCGCCGCCGCTCAGGCCGCCCCCGAAACCGTCGTCGACCAACCCGCAGGTGCCGTGATGACCCAGGCCAGCCAGGACAGCGCGTCCGCACCACTGCGCACCACCCCGACCACACGCGACGAAGCCTTCACCATGCTCGCCGGCATCGCACAGTTCTTCAAAAACACCGAACCGCAAAGCCCCGTCCCGTACCTCATCGAGCGCGCCATCAAGTGGGGCAACATGCCGCTGGAAGGCTGGCTGAACGACGTTATCAAGGACAGCAACGTCGTGGACAGCATTCGCGATGTGCTGGGTACGAAAGAGCCTAAGCAGTAAGGGCAGTTCGTAGGATCGGTCTGTATGAACGTGCGTACAGACCATCAGGAAACGCACCACAGGACGAGTCTGTCTGTACGACTGACGTGCCCATGATTTACCCGTATTTTGTGTCATACCCAGCGCTGCAACAGGGAACGACCATTCACAGGATTCACACACATCAGGGATTAGAGAATGAACACGTCAGACCCGGTAAACGCATCAGGCCATTACAGCGACAAATGGAAAGAACGCTTCGCCTTTTTTGAAGCGCACGGCGGCCCAAGCGCACCGGGGTTCAGACCCGCGCTCAAGCAACTGCCCTTTTTGAAAAAAATGAAAATCAACTTCAACTTCTTCGCGTTCTTTTTTGGGCCGGTTTATCTGTTCATCATGGGGCTGTGGAAGAAGAATCTGTCCTTTATCGCGATCATGATAGTGGTGTCCGTCGCATCGGACATCGTGATGGAAATGTTTGATTTTCGCTACGCCAGAGAGGCCAGCTCTGCACTCGGTTTTGTATTTAACGCGCTCTACGGGCAGCTGACTAACTATGCCTATTATCTCAATGAAGTGAAAGGCAAGCAGAGCTGGAATCCCTTTGAGGGGATACGTTGGTAATGCGAGCACATGGATTCTATTTCAGGGAGATTTAAATGTTTGAACCTGTAGCCATTACAGCAGTATTACTGTTTTTTTTAGCGCTGGGATTTTTTACTGTCTACGCGCCGATTAGAACCATTGCTTCGTTGATTCGGCGTAACAATCCTCTTGACCGTGTGTCGCGGTTTTCTTACGCCATGTCGACCTGCTTATCATTTCCCGCGGCAGGCTATGCATTCCTCGTTGCTTTCGTTGATTCGGACCAGACCGAAACGTTTTTATGGCTTTCGGCCTATCTTTTTTTACAGGCAATAATGATGGCGGTACTGATGATTAAAACCAGAGGACGCTCAAGGCTTGATAGATTTTTGTAGCTTCCTGGCGTTCGCCTCACACAGTTGAAGTCTGCCGTTTGTAAATCCTACCTCTCATTTGGGCAGGCATGGAGCCATTACTCACAAGGAAGCCAATATGCGACCAATCATCGTGATCAACGATCCTACCTCCGATGCAGGTCAGGTCCTCGAGGGATCGCCCAGCATGTTCATAAACGGTTTGGCCGTGGCACGGGTCGGGGACCGAGTGTCTTGCCCACATGGTATCGGGACCATCGTCAGCGGAGATGAAACCCTGCTGGTGGACGGCCGCCCGGTGGCCCGGGAAGGTGATTTCATTTCCTGTGGTGCGCGGCTGATGGCAACGCAGCAGGACACCGTGGACCTCTAAGGAACAGAGATGAATACAACACTCAGCAGCAACGCACCGGGAGCCTGACCATGACCACACCTGTAATCACCACCCCGGTCGCTACCAGCAAAAACATGTCGTGCAACATCAACATGCCGTGGTTTCTACACAACACCGAGTACTACCCTAGAGAAGCCACTTTTGAGCCTTTGGTCAACGGCGAGCGCGCATTCGGCGCGGTGTACGATGCGATAATGGTTGCCAAAAAGAGTGTTGAAATAGTCTGCTGGGGGTTTCAGCCTTCGATGTATTTTAAGCGTGGCGATAAAAGCTCTATGTGTATCGGAAAACTTCTGGCGATTAAGGCCCAAGCCGGAATTCAAGTAAGAATCATCTGTTGGTCTGACTCACTTCACATGGGCCAATTTCTGGAAAACACTACACCAGGAGATAACGTCAGCAACTGGATTCCCGGCCTTGATGATTTTTTTCACGCCAACTCGGTTACAAAAGAACTAGGCCTTGATAGCGTGAACAAGAAGCTCGAAGAAAGGCGCGCGCAAGCCGAACAGAATCGAGATAAGGAACAAATCCAGATTGACAAGATGTGGTATCGCCAGGTCCGCCTCGCCTACACGGGTGCTGAAACTGGCCCTATCCAGCTAGGTCAACGCTTTTTTCATGTAATGATGTGGGGCACCGACGAATCTCTCAAAATCAAGAATTTAGAATTCGTCACTCGCGACTTTTCCGTCACCGACCGTGTGGAAATTGCATGGCAATTGCAAATGAGAGCACTTGATCAAGATCGCAGTAAAACTAATAAGGTCGTAAGTACAGGGGCTATGTTCGTCGCACCGAGTCACCATCAAAAAATGGTGCTTATTGACTATGAAGTTCCGGATATTGCGGTGGGCTTTGTCATGGGTCACAACTCATTGGACGCCTATTGGGATAAGGATGATCACAGCGCGACAAGAATGCCAGCTCATGAGGGCCGCAACGGCGCAACTCCGCGTCAGGATATTTCCAGCCGAGTTACCGGCCCGATACTCGAATACTTGAACCACAACTTTACTGAAGCGTGGTTGCGCGAAACAGGCGTTGACCTTTTGACACCTAGACAACATATTGCAAACCAGCTGAAAGCCAGAGATGGGTTCGGTCCTAAAATGATGGCTCAGGTTCTGCGGACTCAGCCTCAAGAAGATAAGCGTGATATCAGGGAGATGTATATCAAGGCCGCAGGCAATGCAAACAGTTTTATGTACATAGAGAACCAGTATTTTCGCTGGCCACCTTTGGCGGAAAAAATCAAAGAAAATGTCCGTCGTCAATTTGCAGACGGGCGGAGTTTGATTGAGCATGGCCCACTTTATCTTTTTGTCGTTACCAACTCGTCAGAAGAAGGAATGGGCGATGGAACAATCAACACCTATCGAATGCTCAGACAATTAGGTCGCCCCGAACTCATGCCTAATGTTGCGAGACTGGAGCGCAATAAAGAGCTGGAAGCTCAGGTCGCGCAAGCCAAGGAGCGTTATGATACCGCCAAAGGCAAGATCACCATTATTGAAGGCACCTACGGAAATTCATTCAATCCGGCAATGAGTAAACTGTGGGAATCACAGCGAAAAGCAGCCGCAGCGGCAGAAGCTGAGTACCGTGAATTAAAAGCCAAACTGCCTGCTGCTAGTGTAAAAACTGTGGAAAAGGTAGAAATTGAAGGCCTTGAGGTGCTGATTTGTACCTTGGTCGCTCCTGACTCGCCCCCCGAAGAATGGATGGACGTTTACATTCATAGCAAACTGATGATCATTGATGATGTTTTTACTACATTAGGCTCAAGCAATATCAACACACGCAGTATGGAAGTCGACAGCGAGCTGAATATCTGTGTTGAAGATCCAGCTGTGACTAAGCCATTGCGCAAGCATTTATGGGGAATACATTCCAATGGGAAGGGCAGCGGAGATGATATTGGAGAAGCATTTGATATCTGGACCGAAACTGCAGTTTACAACTCAGCACTTCGTCAAAAAACCAAAGACAAGGCAAGCCCCACGGCATCCTTAACAGAGTTCAGAAGAGAAAGTGCTTCAAGAACAAATAAGGACTAAATATGCTTACTCGATTGATTTTAACTTTCACCTTGTGCTTCACGATATACGCATGTGCCGAGGAAGACTCATTGAACATATCTGCAGACCAAATGAAACATGCTTTAGAAAGAATTTCTTTTACATGTCATGTAGAGGCAGATCATCTACCGTCTATTAGCGAAAATGCTCGACAGCTGTATCAATATGCAAGATTACTAGAGACCACGGAGGGGCCTAAAGACTATCAAAAAATAGCAAGGTATTATCGACTTGCGTCTGCTGAGGGTAATTATAAGGCAGCTACTAATCTGCACACCTTGATCTCCCAAGGTGTTATTGAGACCGACAATCCAGAAAAAGACGTTATCGATATTGTTGAGGGTCTTATCGCCCAAGGTATTCCAGGAGGTTACTACGATATGGGACATTATTTGGAAGAGGGCTATGGCGTCAAGCAAGATGGAAGCAGAGCAAATGCTTACTTTCGTCGAGCGGCCGACTTAGGTAATCCGGATGCCCAATTTTACGTATCAAAACTGCTTGAGGGTATCGAATCGGCAGAGGAAACAGTGACTAGTATGCGTCGCTGCGCAATGAATCAAGGGCATGCTCAGGCCGCTTTCAACTACGGAGTTTATATGAAGGTGCGGGGTAACTACCCAGAGGCTATTCAGGCCTTTCAAGCGGGCGCTCGGTACGGTAGTCGTAATAGCGCGAGTTTTCTGAGGGAGGGATTTTCCACAACCGATGCTAGTGATGAACAATATTATTTTGCGCTGCCTGTGGATGACAAGCGGTCTCTTCGCTATAAACAAATTGGTGCCTTCCTAAGACGCTATGATGCTCTTGGAGCAAAAGTCCCAGACATCGACCAGATCGTTCCCCTGCCCCCAGCCAAGCTTCCGGAATGGGACGGCACATTCGAATGGCTGAAAAAACGCGAGTCCACGCCCCCTGCTGAAAAGCCATCGGAAGACATGATCCGGGCGCTAAGCCAGGAGAAAGGCCTCGACCCGGAAACAGGTCTGCCGCTACCGAAATGACGTGATAACGATGGGTATACGTTAAGCCATACCTGCTACGCCCCAAAGGAACGGACTCCGGAATCGGGGAATCTGACCTCGACACAAAGGAATGGAAATGTTCACAAGGCTGGTTTTTCTGGCAATTCTCACGACAAGCCTCTGCGCTTGCGAGAAGAAAGGTCACGACAGCGTTACTGATGAAGACATGGCTAAGGCCATGGAGAGGCTTTCGTTTGTCTGCACTCACGAAGCAGACCATTTGCCTGCGATAAGCGATGATGCTCAGGTGCTGTATCGCTATGCACTATTTCTGGAATCGAAAAAAGGCGCCAAAGACTATCAGCAAATAGGCAGATACTACCGTTTGGCCTATGCAGCAGGTAACTATAACGCGGCAACCAACCTGCACAATCTGATAGCCCAAGGGGTTGTTGATAGCAGCAATCGCAGTAAAGAGGTTACAGCCATCGTAAAAAATCTGATCTCGCAAAGTATTCCGGGCGGTTATTACGATATGGGACATTATCTGGAGATAGGCTATGGAGTAAAGAAAGACATACCCAGCGCTCGTGCCTATCTACGGAAGGCCGCTGACCTAGGCAATCCGGACGCACAATATTACATAGCCGAATTGCTAACCAAAGTCCCTAATACTGCAACCACAATGCAGTCCATGTACAAGTGCGCGATGGAACAAGGCCATTCGATGGCTGGAAGAAGATACGCTAGCTATGCCTCAGTCACAAACGGATATAAGGATGCCGTCGCCGGTTACCAACTCTCAACCAAGAATGGCGACAACATTAGCGCTCGTCTTCTGGCGCGTGGCTTCGAAGGACCAGAACCTTCTGACGAATTTTACTACTTGGCATTAGATAAAGATGAAGAGCGTGTCGCAAGATACGATAAAATCAGCAGCTTCTTGGTTCGTCATGAACACTTGGGCGCCAAGATCCCTGATCTGGATGACATTGTTCCACTTCCTCCAGCACCGTTACCCGAGTGGGACGGCACATTCAAATGGAAGCGTGATCGTGATTCCGCTGCACCACCTTCGCCTCCATCGGAAGAGCTGATTCAACGAATGGCGGCAGAAAAAAACCTCGATCCTGAAACAGGCCTTCCATTACCTGCATCGAAGTGAAAAAGACATGCGTTGAGTCTTACCCGGCACATGCGTAGAGGGAAGGGACTCCGATTCCGGGAAGCTTTTCTCACAAATAGGCACATACAAGGGAATGGAAATGTTTACAAGGCTGGTTTTTCTGGCAATTCTCACCACAAGCCTTTGTGCTTGCGAGAAGAAAGGTCATGACAGCGTTACTGACGAAGACATGGTTAAGGCCATGGAGAGGCTTTCGTTTGTCTGCACTCACGAAACCGACAATCTGCCTGCTATAAGCGAGGATGCTCAGGCACTGTACCGCTATGCACTATTTCTGGAATTGAAAAAAGGCGCCAAAGACTATCAGCAAATAGGCAGATACTACCGTTTGGCTTATGCAGCAGGTAGCTATAAAGCGGCGACCAACCTGCATAATCTTATCTCTCAAGGTACTGTTGACAGTAGCAGTCGCAGCAAAGAAGTGATTGATATCGTAAAGGATCTGATTGCGCGAGGTATTCCGGGCGGCTATTACGATATGGGACACTATCTGGAAATAGGCTATGGTGTGAAAAAAGCCATACCTAGCTCTCGCGCTTATCTAAGGAGAGCAGCTGATTTGGGTAATCCGGACGCGCAATATTATATAGCCCAATTGCTAGGTGAGATCCCCAACACTGCAGACATAATGCAGTCAATGTATAAATGCGCAATGGAGCAAGGCCATTCGCAGGCTGCAAGAAAATATTCAAGCTACGCCTCAGCAATACACTCTTACAAAGATGCCGTAGCCGGCTATCAACTCTCAACTAAAAGTGGCGACGATATTAGCGCTCATCGTCTGGCACGCGGCTTTGAAGATAGAAAACCTTCTGACAGACTTTATTATTTAGCTTTAGAAAAAGATGAAGAGCGTGCCGCAAGATACGATAAAATCAGCGACTTCTTATTACACCACGAACACTTGGGCGCTAAAGTTCCAGATCTGGATGATATTGTTCCACTTCCTCCAGCACCATTACCCGAGTGGGACGGCACATTCGAATGGCTGAAAAAACGCGAGTCCACGCCCCCTGAAAAGCCCTCGGAAGACATGATTCGAGCGCTCAGTCAGGAGAAAAGCCTCGACCCCGCTACAGGCATGCCTTTGGCAGCCGTTAAAAAATAAACGATCTCTACTTGCACGACAGCGCGATATCCAAAACCTCGCGCGCGCTCTTAAGGAAAAGAAATGCTTGGTCCCCGTAGGAGTATTTATGATCGCCTGTCCGAAAAGCGTCTGGCTGATCTTGAGCGGCAGCGCGTTGTCGAGGCGCAGTTGCCGAAGGGCAATTTCACCTCGGGCTCTGTGGCGGTGGTCAACGCCTGGGTGTGGTTGCCTTACGGTGTATTCGACACGCCTCTGACGGCTGATGAGCTGGCGCTGCGCCGTGCGGATTTTGATCATGATCCGCGTCTGGTGGACTCGCGCAGTTTGCGACGGCCTCTGCGCCGTCTGGATACACCGGCTGTTCGGTCGCCTGCCGTTGATGCGGCTGGGCGGGCTGTCGAGATTCTCAAGGCGATGTTTGCCCAGTGGGATGAGGCGTTCTGTTCGCAGGTCGACTGGTCGAACACTCAGGTCATATTGTTTGCACCGACGGCGCTCAGTGAGCTGGACTGGCTGGCCGCCGTTTGCAGGCTGTGGCCTCGCGAGCGTTTGCCTTATTACGCGTTTGACGTCACCACTCAGCCGGTGGCGCAGTGGCTACCCGAAGTCCTGGGGCAAAGCTACGGTGCGCCCTACCTCTTGTGCCTGAGCCTGGATACCTGGGCGTGCAAGGAACAGATGAAGGTCGGTGAACCCGGCGAAATGGCTGGGGAGGCGGTCAGCGCGGTTCTGCTGCAACGCGAATCCAACCCTCCTGAACCGCTGCGCGAAGGCGCTTTGAAACTGTTTGCGCCCGTCACTGAACACCATGTCAGCCGTTACTCTCAGACACGCACCGACACGCAGGTGCTGGAAAGCCTGATGGCCGGGCTAAGTGCCCGAACCGGCTTCGACGCGGAGAAAATCAAGGTGCTGATCGGTGATGGCGCTTTCGATGGGCAACGTTTGCAGCAGCTCCATCATTACGCTCGATCCTCTTTGCCTGGCCTCGATCTGGAACGCCAGATCCGTTTGAACACGCTGGGCGCTAGGGTCGGGCCTGCCACTGAGCAATGGGCGCAGATCGGGCTGGCGTGGCTGGCTGCCAGCGCAGAACCGGGCAGCGTCGCATGGATACTGGACCGTGGTTGCGCGGATCAGACTCAGGGCTGGCTGATCGGCTGATCACCCAAGGAATTGTGAGAAAGGGATGTACCTATGAATTCGATACTCGACGCTGCCATGAACGCCTTCAGCGGACCGCTCAGTCAGGCCGGTCGCCTGCTGGAATTGAACACGCCGCAAGGTCAGGAGCTGTTTGCTCTGCGCGCGCATGCCGTGGAACGTCTGAGCCACGTGGCGCGCTACACGGTCGACGTGATCAATCAGACCACCGACTTCGACCCGGAGAAGCTGATTGGTCAGGCAGTGCAACTGAGCATTCGCCTCGACGACGGCAGCCTGAGCCCTCGGCATGGCTGGGTCGAGAGTGTGCGTTATCTCGGCAGCGATGGCGGGCTCGAGGATTGGCAGCTGGTCTTTGCGCCGTGGTTCAGCCTGCTGGAATACCGTATTGATTGCCGAATCTGGCAAGAAATGAGCTTGCCGGACATCCTTGCTCAGGTGTTTCAGCACTACAGCCAGGCCCGGGCCAACTACCGCTTCGACCTGCAACGCGACTACCCGCTGCTGTCATACGTGACGCAGTTCAACGAGACCGACGCCAACTTCGTTCAGCGCTGGTGCGAGCAGGAAGGTCTTTTCTGGTACGTGGAGCACAAGGTCGACAGTCATTGCATCGTGTTCACCGACAACATTGACTCTCTGCCCACACTGAACCCCGCAAGCCTGCGTTTCCATACCCAGCAGGCCGCCGACCTGAAAGACAGCATCACCCAGTGGAGCCCCGGCGCTCGCCTGCTCAATGGTCTGGTGCAGTGGCGCAGCAGCGAATACCGCAGTCATGCACAGCCACAGATCACTCACTCCATGGCACTGCCTGCCGCATCCGCGCCCCCTGACCTTGAGCGTTACCAATACCGTGGCCAGTATGCATGGCAGAACCTCGGCCGAGGCGAATGGCTCGCACGTGTGCAGATCGAACAGGATGAGTCGGCGGCCCGTCGCATTCAGGGTCAGGGCGGGGCTCGTCAGATGCAGCCCGGTCATGGCTTTGAGCTGACTCAACATCCGCTTTACGAGCTCAAGACGCTCCAGGACCGTTAGTTCCTGATCGTCGCCGTGGAGTTCTTCGTGCAGAGCAACCTGCCGATCGGCAAGACGCGATCAAGCCCACCCGGAAGCCTGAAAACACAGTTGGATGCACTGCAGGCGCAAGCCTCGCTACCGACGGGTGACGAAGGCTTCTACCTGAATCGCTTTGAAACACAGCGCCTGGATATTCCCTATCGCAGCGCGTTTACCCATCAAAAACCAGCCCACCCCGGCCCGCAGACAGCAGTCGTCGTTACACCCGGCGGGCATGAGGTTTTCACCGATAACCTGAATCGGGTTTGCGTTCGCTTTCATTGGGATCGCCTGATGAAGGATGGAGAGCTTGGTTCGTGCTGGCTGCGCATGATGCAGTCGAGCAGCGGTCAGGACTGGGGCAGCGTCAATGTGCCGCGCGCTGGCGAAGAGGTAGTCGTCACCTTTCTTGATAACGATATCGACCGTCCGCTGATCATGGGACAGGTCTACGGCGGACATAAGCCTGCGTGGCATTCCAGCGGCCTGATGAGTGGCTATAAAAGTCAGGAGATTCAGGGGAGCGGCTATAACCAGTGGGTGATGGACGATTCCACCGGCCAGGTCAGAACCCAGATCCACAGTAGCCATGGGCATAGTCAGCTGAACCTCGGTTACCTGATCGACCAACAGGGCAATTCACGAGGCGCACTGCGCGGTGCCGGTTTCGAGCTGCGGACTGACGCCTACGGTGCCTTGCGTGCTCAGCAAGGTCTGTACTTGAGCACTTGGCCGCGCAACAAGGCGCAGGGCGGGCAGATTGATACCCAGGAAGCTCAACAGCATCTGAGCAACGCTCAAGCGCGGTTCAAGGCATTGTCGGAAATAGCCGAACAACACAACGCGCTGCCAATGCCGGGTGGTATCGAAAGTCTCGACCAGCTAAACGCCGATACTCAGGCCAATTACGGCAGTGGCGGTGACAGCCCGGTCAGCAGCACTCAGCAACAGCGTAACGGCGGTGATACCAAGGCGGCGATCATGAGCGGCGGTCGTGGGCAGACGTCAGGCTATAAAAAGCCCTTGCTGGTCGCATCCTCGCCCGCCGACATCGCGACCGTCACCCCGCAAAATACTCACATCCACAGCGGTAAACAGTTAACGCTTTCAACCGGTGAAGACACCAATCTGGCCAGCGGCAAGTCACTATTGGTGAGTGTCGCGCAAAGCATCAGTCTGTTCGCCCAGGCGGCAGGCGCCAAACTGTTTGCAGCAAAGGGCAAAGTTGAAATACAGGCGCAAAACGACAGCATTGAACTGACCGCGAAGGAAAGCGTGCGCATCACCTCTACGGCTCGCACTATCGAGATCGCAGCGCAGGAAGAAATCCTGCTGACCAGCGGCGCAGCGTACATCCGCATCAAGGGTGGCAATATCGAGATTCATGCTCCCGGAACCATCGACGTAAAAGGCGTGAAAAAGACTTTCGACGGCCCTGCGCAGCTCAATCGGGATAATCCGGCGTGGCCGACCGACTCGATCAAACAAAAGCTTACAGCCTACGCCGGGCTTAGCAGTGCGGCGGGCTATCAGGCATGGGCAGGTCAGCCGTATACCATCTTTGCAGACGGGGCCGAGGTCAAAAAAGGAGTGATGGACGCCAGCGGACAGATCGCCATCGACCATCACGCTACAACCAGCCAGTACCGTATTGATCTGAGTAACGGCGTCAGCTACGACCTGCCAGTAGCGGCCGATTACAAAGGTGATCCCAAAAATGCGGAACTGGCCAACCGCGGGCTTCACCGCCACGAAAGCGCTTCGCACCCAGACGTCAAACCGAGCGACAATCGCAGTCTGTTCCGTAACAGGTATGACCAGTTGAGCAATCCAGAGTCGGAGGCGTGATTGCTTTGGCGTGTCAACGCTCTACCCTATCGTGCAAATCGATGACATTCGTGAGGCTTGTAGGAGATGGTGGTTGGGCAGGCTTTGCGAGTGGCTCATTCCATGATGCAAACCGTCGGGCACAACTATGAGAAAACATAATGATTAATTCAGATAGCCTTAGAAAAAGCAGCTGGCTAGGATTCTTCACGACTGGTTTTTTTACAGCCTTTGGCCCATCTGAATTAACGTGTTTTTGGTACGTATATTTTTTGGCCGTAACCTTGATGCTTGCCTGGACAATATACCTAGTCTACCTGTGCGAAAAGTACACAACCTATATGACGTCGCTTATTGGCGCACTGATTGGTTCATTTACATTGCTCGCTTGTAACGTAGCTTATGTCTCCACTTCTAATTTTTTTGGAGAGAACAGTTTTAATGCTTTCATTACAAGTCTAGTCCCTGCCATCATTATATTGCTGGCTTATTATGCGATTGCTAGCAAAAAGCCTTCTTTCCAACCATTCGAACATGACGGACAGAAAATCCAGACGCGTGTTGCTAGCACTTCGCAACCATCAACAAGTTATAAAACTGGCTTGAGCGCGGGAGCAGCCACGTTGGCGGCCGGTATTTTCCTGCAGGCTTCGGGCGTGCTAACTGGCAGTGTAGTTGCGGCCCTTGTCCTTACTGGATGCTGTGTGACCATACTGTTCTACATGCGGCATGTCATCAGGGGGCTTCGCACACTCCGAGCCAAGGAGCGCAATATGCCTGCTGCCTACACGTTCATGCAAATCGATGAAATTCGCGAAGCCCGCAGTCGTTGGTGGCTGAGCAGGTTTTTCAAATGGTTCTCGTCTCGGCACAAATCGTAGGGTGCGTGACTCTCGATGATTGCTACATGGCCCTATTTATCGAAATGGAAAGCCCGCTCATTACTCAGCCTTCAAAGCCATCAACATAAAGCGCCTCATAACGCGCCATCGTATCGGTGAGCCGCTGCCGCAGATACCCGTTCGCATGCCCCAAGGCAGCCAGGATCTGCGCCGACTCCACCAGATAAGACGCTCGCTTTGCCTTCTTCCAGGTGGACGGCGCTGACTGAAGATTGGTGATGCGATCACACAACTTGACCGACGCAGCTTCTTTGGAATGACTGGCGATCCCGGCGAAATAAAGCGCTTCGGAAAACGGCACGATCAGGTTCTTGCTCAGGCACGCCACGGCTGAGGCGACCTCGACACCGAACGCTTCAGCCAACTCATCCTGAGTTACCGGCGTATCCTCCAGCACGTCGTGCAGCAACGCTGTGGGCAAGGCGATTTCAAGCGCGCCCACGGATTCTTCGCGATGGGCGAAGATCAACTCGTTGGCGACCATCGCTACGTGGGTGGTGTAAGGAAGGTCCGAGCCTGTCATTTTTTGGCCGACGTGGGCATGGGATGCGAATAGCCAGGCTTTGTTGTAGAACTGTTGCGGGCACGGTTTGGACATTTGGGTCAGATTCCTTGAGACGAGATATAAGTCAGGGGCTGTGAGCTGATCTTCGGAGAGAGTACTCGCGTTTCCCTATCAGTCGTCCAAAGGGTCATGCAGCGGCGCACGCTCGAACAACTGTTGAGCCAGCCCCTGAATATGCTCGGACCATGCGACTTTCTTGACCCATTCCTCAGGCATACCCGACACACCATACAGAGCGCCTGCAATTTGTCCGGCAGTGGCGGCTACGCTGTCGGCATCATCAGCCAGGTTGGAAGCCAGCAGGATCGCGTCTTTGAAATTGTCGGTATTCCATACGGCCCACAGGGCTGCTTCGAGTGTGTCGATGACATAGCCTGAAGAGCGGATCTGGTCGCGGGTTTTTTCTTTGTATTCGCCAGCGTTGATGATCAATGCTCGCGGTCGTAACGGGCGAATCATCGGAGAAAGGGTTTTTTCTTTGTCTGCGCCGTTAAGGGCGAGATGCAACTGGGCGCCGAGCAGCTCGCAGCAACTTATAGCCTCCATTGCTCTGTGTGTGCATCTGCTTTGTGCGGCGCTTTGCCGCCACGTAGCGAATAGCGAGTGCCTGCGAAATATTGCAGTGGGTGCCAATCTTATTATCGACCCATTACCGGCAGTAGATGGATCGTCGTTGCCATACCAGCCATCTTTGCTTGCCAAGTGTCCTTCCAGAGCAGCACGAGTAGCGTTTCCGATATCGAAGCACTTGCCGTTATGACTGTTCTCGCCCTGCTTATACCAACGACATAGCCTATCGGCGTAATCAGAAAAATCGAAATCACCTTTAGCAATGTAGGTGTCCGCAAGGCAGAGAGCCATGCTGGTGTCATCGGTCCACTCACCGGGATTGAGCTTGAAAGGACCGCCACCCACCATGTCATGGACGTGACTGCGATCACGAGGCAAAAACTCCAGCGTTGTACCGACGGCATCACCTATGGCCAGCCCAAGCAGGCATCCTTTTGCACGGTCCAGTGCCTGTGCTTCGGTGAGCGTACACGTCCGTGACGCTATCCAGCCGGGCTTCTCTACAGGCAACCTTGGTGCGTCAGCCTGCAGCATATAATCCATACGTTGGAGCAACTGCGCAGATGGCGGAGGCAGCAGATGATCGTAGCGCTCAACATATCGATCAAGGGTTTCGTTGGAGCTTCTCAAGTCAATCATGGGTCCTTCCAGAATAATTTCTCAAGGGACAGAGTCGGAATAAAAGTCGCTGTCTTTCGGCGATTCTATACCGCTTGTTCACGGCTAAATAGTCGTTCCCCGCTTTGCGCCTGGCTTCTGGGTCAAAAAATCATCCCGCTCTCTCCTGCGGCATGTCGTGGCGAAAGCATCCGCAGCAATGAGGTCTGTGTGGAAAAGATCAAAGCTGGCTTTGTCGATCTCATGATACTCCTCGTAATCGATCAAGCCATTATTCACCGGAAATGACAAATAAAAGCGCCCTGAGGTTTCCTCGATGCCCAAGGAGAGCATGAGGCCGCGATTAAAAAAGGTATCGTTAAATTTCATATGACTGCCTTAGAGCCTTAATCATTCAACCTCATAGATAAAGCCCATCAACTTGTGCTAAAAGCGCATACAGCAAGCTTCATTTTCTTGCCATTTTTACAAACAATCAGCTATAAAGATGAAATCATTATGGGCTTCACCACTTCATAGACCATGCCCAAAAATCAAAGCATTAGCTATCAAAGAACAATAAATGTAAAGCCGCTGCAATCTAAAGTTCACTTCCCGTCTACCTGCATACAATATTCTTGGTCCCCAACCATTTTGCAAGGCCAGTTATCATTAATATAGCGTGTTGGCTTAAAACAAACGCGCTCATCATTTACCCAGAACAACTGCCACGCCGAACCAGAAATAAGCAGCTTGGAGCATGGAGTATAATCCCTCACGAGCAGTAAAATCGTAGTTATAACTATTACAGAGGGCACGACATACGTTATTACCTTTACTGAAAGATAGATCATCAAGCTTTGAAAGCGATATAGGAAAGACTTATTGGGCGGATCAAATTTCTTTCCTGTACAGAGCGCAAAAAAACTCCCGATTACAGCTATCAGAACAGCGGGCGGCGCCATGAGAAGTGCAAAAGCCAAATAAGGCACCTCTACAACAGGGGCATTTCGATAAATACGTCCATACAAGGGTATTACCCTCTCCCAAAGCCAATAAATTGAAAATATGCCAACAGCGGTCACAGAAATAACCAAAACCAATGCAATTAGCCGAAAAATCAACGGGTGGATATTTTGTGCCGACGCGTCTGAATTATTATTCACAGGAGGCCTAAAACTTTGGTAGTTTAAAGTTTGAAAAGTCTGGAAGCTCAGGTACCCTTGGCCAGTTAGGCAATGGAAAATCCCCGGGAGATATTTTCCTCAGAACCCAAGATTTCGCTTCATCAGCAGCTGAATCTATGAGGTTACTTATAATTTCTGTCGCAGCTTTTTCCGAGTAAGCCTTCAAATCATTTACAGTAACCCTAGTCATTTCTTCGTGCAAATATTTTATATTATCAACAGCGTAGCGCATACCTGCCTTTACATTATTTTTAATATTATACCTATTATCCAACTCATTTAAGCCAACACTTACAACCAATACAAACACAGCGCCGATGACTAATGGGAGCCCAACCGCTGTAACGGTAAACCCTAAAGCAACTGACACCGCATAACCAATTACACTGGCAATTCCGGCCTTTATTAGTTCTACCCCTACCCCCGCAAATAAATCAGACAATACAGCCTCATCATTAAATACCCATTCCAATACCTCGATAGCAACCGCGACATAACAAGATAGCTTGAACCCTTTGATCGCACTTGCTTGTTCACCATATCTGCCTATACCCATCTCAATCAGTTGAGCATTTCGTATCCCATAGCGAGTTCCCCTAAGTCGTCGTCGAAGGCCTGGGTAACCAGTTATTATGACGTATTGCTTTCCATTTTTTACCGAGATCCGTACTTTGGTGCCAAACCCACCGATATCACGAAGTAAACGGGTTATGTTATAGGCGTCGTATGCACCCAAAGCAGAAGGTACTGCCCAAGTCGTATTAAACAGGGGATGTAAGGTTGCATTGTATATAGACTGAGTCCCCCCCATTAGACCGTCCAACATACTTGGCTGAGTTCGAGGGCAAATCTGCGGCTGCTGTGTTCCAAGGCCGTAGGACGCATTACGCTCCTCCACCAGCATGTTAGCGTGCTCCATGTCTAGCACCACCATCTCACGCTGATTTTGATCTACGTCGTGACCTAGCTGATCGAGCTGGGTGTCACTCAAGCTCATGGCGTACTCCCTGTCTCTATGGCTTTTCGCGTCCGCGCGGCGCGCTGGTAGCATCTTACGCTGAGGGTGCACCTTAAGAAAAATAAAATCAAATGAGCATAAAGCCATCAACGACGAACCGGAGCAGCTTGACAAATGGCCTTCGAGCAGGTTCCATCCCTAATTTCGTGAAGATTTGCAGGAGGCAGCTAGTGATTTCGGATCTGATTGGGCAGTTTACAGCTCAGAACAATAGACTCATCACATTCGACTCCCCTCTGCCTCCGGAGCAGGAGCTTGTTCTAGAAAGCTTCAGCGGTGAAGAAGGGCTGTCTATCCTGTTCGAATACGAACTCCAATTGCTATCCAGCGATGCAAAGATCGAGCTCAAAAAGTTAATTGGCAAGAAAGTCTCAATAGAAATCACTTTGGCTGATGGTGGCAAAAGGGTAATAAGTGGACATTGCTCAAGTTTCAACCATATAGGAGCTAATGGTGGAATCGCTAATTACGCCGCCACCGTCGTACCTTGGCTGTGGATACTTAGTCGCCGAAGAGACTCGCGTATTTTTCAAGATAAAACCGTTGAAGATATAATCAGAGAAGTGTTTGCCTACTATCTCTCTCTGGCTGATTATGAATTTCGACTAAACAAAACATTGAAGCCAATTAGCTATTGCACACAGTACCAAGAGTCGGATCTTAATTTTGTACTGCGGCTCCTTCAACAAGAAGGGCTATTCTTCAATTTTGAGCATCGTCGAGATGGACATACGTTGGTCATTTTCGACGATAGCCTCAATCTGCCGACGTTACCTAGCCAACCTTCGATTCGTTTTCATACCGCGTCTGTAACTGAGGAGTCCGATTCCGTTACCGAATGGTCTTCTCAAAGAGCCCTTCACTCCACGCGCCTATCATTAAAGTCTTTTGACTATAAGCAGCCGCGCTTTTCCAATCAGGTACAGCTTGAAACTTTAGCCAAACAAGGAGACATTGGTCAATACGAAGTTTTTGAATACGAGGGTCTATATGGTTACTCCGACCCGCAACACGGTCAACAAATCGCTCGCAATCGACTTGAGGCGATGGAGGTTTTAGGCAAGACATTTCAGGGTAGGAGTAACTGCCGTGCGATGCAGCCAGGCTATTACTTTGAGCTTACTCAGCACTATGATCATGACAACGGGTCTACTGAGGACCGGCAATTTCTGTTGTTGAGCGTAAAACATTCGGGCCGAAATAATTACTCCGGATCGGGAGAAGCCTTTTATCAAAACCAGTTTATTTGTATTCGGCGCAAAATACCCTTCAAGCCTCCGCTAAGTACGCCTCGCGCTTTGATAAGTGGTCCCCAAACCGCCATCGTCGTCGGCCCGCCCGGCGAAGAAATCTACACCGACGAAATGGGCCGGGTAAAAGTACAGTTCCACTGGGACCGCTACGGCAAGTTTGACGACAAAAGCTCCTGCTGGGTCCGCGTCGCTCAATCCGGTGCCAGCGGTGGTTTTGGCAGTATCCAGATCCCGCGCGTCGGTGACGAGGTGGTGGTCGTTTTCCTTGATGGCAACCCTGACCGTCCGCTTGTCATGGGCAGTTTGTATAACAGCCAGAACACGCCGCCGTGGTCGCTGCCTGCCAACAAGACCCAGAGTGGTTTCCTGACGCGTTCGGCCAAGGGTGATGGCGGTACGGCCAACTTTTTCCGCTTTGAAGACAAGGCCGGTGCCGAACAGGTGATCATGCATGCCGAGCGCAACATGGACACCGAGATCGAGCTGGATGAAAAGCACGAGGTGGGCAATAACCGCAAGGTGACGGTCGGCGGCACAAATACGGAAATCATCCAGAAAGATACTGTGACGAACGTGCAGCAGGGGTCGTTTACGCTAAAGGTCGACAACCAATTCATTCAGGTGGATGCGAAGCAGTACATCCTTCTCAAAGTGGGCGACAGCAGCATCTCGATCACTCCGGAAGGCATCCAGATAAAAGGCAAAGTGATCAATGTTCTTGGCGAGAGCACCTTCGTCAAAGGTGACCGAGTCGACATCAACAAGTGAGAACGCAGGGCATGGAACGAACAAGTCTCTACGACCGTATTTCCGCAAAACGTATTGCGGATGAGGAGGCAGCACGCAAGGCGGCGCTGGAAGCTCCGGTCGTTGAAGCTGTCCCCGAGCCTGAGCCAGAACCGATCACGCCATTGCAGGACGTGCCCAGCAGTTTCAATTTTGGTGGCTTTAATCTGGCCTTTCCTGAGGGCGCCCTGTTTCGTGATGTCCAGGTTACGCTTGAGTACAAAGGCGAGCCGCTCATGTTGTCTGTCAAACGCAGAGACGTAATGCAGGGTGAGGCACTGGAAGCACTTTTCGAAAGCTCGGTGCAGACCTTTCGTGAGCGCGACCCTCAACTCCGTATTATTCGTCGGCGGGACTGCACCCTGGTGGGCTGTACTGCGAAAGCGCTGGATTTCCACTTCAAAGAAGGCAGCGCAGAACAACACGCACGTCTGGTAGGTGCGCTTGTTCCCCTTGCCGGAAAGGATGTGCTGCAGTGGTTGGAAATTTCTTGCCTGATCGATCCGACCAAACCGGACCTCAGCCTCTGGCTGGCGGATTTCGATAGCATGCTGGGCGGTCTCGCCGCACAGTGATTGTTTCTTTTTTGATTTCAGGAATTCTTATCACATGGACTACGAGTTGCACGAAGGCAGTATCAAGCTGCCAGAGGGATTTCAGGACCGCACAGTGAACATGTTCGTGATGGGCTCGACGCTGCCTGCCCCGCTGAGCATTACGGTCTCCAGAGACACTCTGCTACCTTCCGAGCACCTGAAAACCTATGTTGATCGCCAGGTCAAAATGCTTTCGTCCAAGCTGCGCGGTTACACGCTGCTGAACAGAAAAGCAGTTTCGCTATCGACCGTGGCCCCTCTCGAAGGTATTCAGATCGACGCGTATTACATGACCGAAGGGCGTCCTTACTATCAACGTCAGGCGGCGTTTCTGATCGAGCCTGAGCGCGCGATCGTATTCTCGACCACGTCCCAGACGGACTTCAGTGCCGAGCAGACCCAGGACTGGGAAAACTTGCTGGCCAGTTTCCAGCCTCGCGTGGCCGACACTTCTCCAGCCAACGGTAGCGAACAGGAGTAACGCTCATGTTCGAGGCCGCGCGCTTTGGTGACGAAATATCGCATACCGGCGCCCTGGGGGGCTTCCTGATCGGGGCTGTGCTCGGTATTGCGCTCATTGCGACGGTGGCGATCGCAACCTTCACGTGCGGGTTCGGCGTGGCTCTTCTGGCAGGACTTGCAGCAGGCGTCGGAGGTAGCCTGCTCACCGCCGCAGGAGAGGCGATAGGGAGTATGTTTTCCTCCCCTTCCGGCACGATCATCACGGCCTCACCCAATGTGTACATCAACAACCGCAAGGCAGCGCATGTTGAAAAAAGTATTGGTGCCTGTGACAAGCATCCGGGGCCGGTCAAGATTGCCGAGGGCTCGACCAACGTCTTCATCAACAGCGTGGCGGCGGCGCGCAAAGGCGACAAGCTGACCTGTGGCGCGACCATCTCCGGCGGCTCCGACAACGTATTTATCGGCGGCGGCAGGTATCGCTATCTGCCAGTGGACGACGAAATTCCAGGCTGGCTGCGCACTACCGTCGATGTGCTGATGGCCGTGGCGGGTGCGGCAGGTGGTATTGCACAGCTGCTCAAGGCCGGAACGCAGGCAGGCATGAAAGCAGTGCTGCCCTGCGCCCTGAAGTTCACCGCAGGTTTCGTCGCCGGCGAAGTGGGCAGTCGCTACGTGGTTGAGCCTGTGATGCGCAGTGCGATCGGCGGCCTGAGCGGCAATCCGGTCGACACCACGACTGGCCGCAAGCTGATCCCGGATGAGATCGACTTCAGCCTGCCCGGCCTGATGCCCATCGAATGGTCGCGTTTTTACGCCAGCAACCTGAATGTCGACAGCGTACTCGGCAAAGGCTGGGTGCTGCCGTGGGAGCAAAGCCTGCGCAAGCGCGGCAGCTTCCTCTACCTTACGGATAACCAGGGCCGCACCGTTCCGTTCGTGGACATAGCGCCCGGCCAGCGCATCTACAACCCTCACGAACAGGTCTATCTGGTCTGCACGCAGGGTGGTCACTACCTTCTGCAGACGCTGGACAACATCTTCTTCTACTTCGGCGAAGTGCCTGACGACAACAAACCGGTTCCGTTGGATCGTATCGAAAACGCACTCGGTCACTTCCTGCATTTCACCCGCACCGAACAAGGCACGCTGACCGACATCAGCGCGACGGGCGGGATCCGCGTGCACCTGCATTACGACGAAGTGACCACGCGCCTGACCTCGGTCAAGCGCATCGTCGACAATGAGGCTGTTGAAACCCTGGTTCAATACCACTACGACAGCAATGGCCAGCTCGCTGAGGTGTTCAACCGCAACGGTGATTCAGTGCGCCGTTTCAGTTACAACGATGGCGTCATGACCCGCCACAGCAACGCACTGGGCCTGACCTGCGAGTACCGCTGGGAAATCATCGACGCCCAGCCACGCGTCGTCGAACACCAGACCAGCGATGGTGAGCATTTCTACTTCCGCTACGACCGCGAAGCCCGCACCACCTGGGTCACCGACGTACTGGGCCGCGAGCTGGAGATTCATTACAACAAGGACCATCGCGTCACCTCGAGCCGCGACTACAGTGGCGATCACTACGTCATCGAGATCGACGACACCGGCAACATGACCGGGCTGACCCTGCCCGATGGCAATCAGCTGGCGTTCGAGTACGACGAGTTCGCCCGGTTGCTCAAGGAGACCGATCCGCTGGGCCGCAGCATTCGCTACCAGTATCACCACCTGACGACGCTGATCACTCAGGTTGATTACCCGGATGGCAGCACCTGGAAGGCCAACTACGATGCCAAAGGCAACCTCGTTGCCGAGATCGATGCGCTGGGCCACAAGACCGAATACCTCAACGGTGAGGACGGCCTGCCGCACACCATCGTCGACCCGACGCTCAAGTCC